>JAICQL010000359.1 GCA_025937895.1 Polyangiaceae bacterium
CCCACGCTCTCCCCCTGGCCCAAGCTCTCCCGTGAGCCCTGCCCTTGCCCCCGCCTCCGCGGGATGGGAGTTTCCGGCAGTAGTGCTAGGCCCCTAGGCTCCTAACCCCCCTGGCCCCTCAATGATTGTGCCTCGGCGTCTTCTCCGCCACGCCGCGATACTTCACGGCCAGCTCCATCACTCCGCCGCGATCCAGCTGCCCCACCGTCGAGCGGTAGATCTCCTGCCAGGGGGTGGCGCTCGGTGGGATGGGGGGCGGTGGCTCCTGCTTGCGACGCGCGATCTCCTCGTCGCTGACGAGCGCGTCGACCCGGCCTCGATCCAGATCGATGCGCAGGCGATCGCCGGTGCGTAGCCAGGCCAGGCCTCCGCCGGCGGCGCTCTCGGGCGAGCAGTTGAGGATGGAGGGGCTGTCGGAGGTGCCGGACTGGCGTCCGTCGCCGAGGGTGGGCAGGCTGGTGATGCCGCGCGCGAGCAGCGCGTCGGGCGGCTGCATGTTGACCACCTCGGCGGAGCCGGGCCAGCCCAGCGGACCCGAGCCGCGGATCACCAGGATGGTGCGCTCGTCGATCTCGAGCGAGGGGTCGTTGATGCGCGCGTGGTAGTCCGTTGAGCCGTCGAACACCACGGCGCGGCCCTCGAAGCAGTTCTCGCCCTTGAGATAGCGCCTGCGAAACTCGTCGGAGATCACGCTGGTCTTCATGATGGCGAAGTCGAACAGGTTGCCTGACATCACCAGGAAGCCGGCGTCCTTCTGCAGCGGCGCGTCGAAGGGCTTGATCACCTCGCGGTCGACCGTCTCGCGGCACGACACGTTCTCCGCCAGCGATCTGCCGGTCACGGTCAGCGCGCTGCCGTCGATGCGCTCAGCGCGCAGCAGCTCGCACAGCACGGCGGGCACGCCGCCCGCGCGGTGAAAGCGCTCGCCCAGGTACTTGCCGGCGGGCTGCATGTTGACGATGAGCGGGATGTCGTGCCCGTATTGCATCCAGTCGTCGGGGGTCAGCTCCACGCCTGCGTGCCGTGCCATCGCGACCAGGTGCGGCTGCGCGTTGGTGGAGCCGCCGATGGCGGCGATCGCGGCGATGGCGTTGAGGAAGGAGGCGCGGGTCAGGATCTTGGAGGGGCGCAGATCTTCGTGCGCCATCTCCACGATGCGCTTGCCGGTCAGGTACGCCATCTGGCCGCGCTCGCGGTACGGCGCCGGGATCGCCGCACAGCCGGGCAGGGAGAGGCCCAGCACCTCTGCCACCGCGTTCATGGTGGAGGCGGTGCCCATGGTGTTGCAGTGCCCGGCAGAGGGCGCCGAGGCGGCTGCAGCCTCCAGGAACTCCTGCTCGCTGATCTTGCCCGCGGCCAGCTTGCGCCGCGAGCGCCAGATCACCGTGCCCGAGCCCACCAGATCGCCCTCGTGCCAGCCGTCCAGCATCGGGCCGCCCGAGAGCACGATGGCGGGGATGTCCACGGTCGACGCGGCCATCACCTGCGCGGGGGTGGTCTTGTCGCAGCCCGTGGTGAGCACCACCGCGTCGATGGGATAGCCGTGCAGGATCTCGACCAGCCCCAGGTACGCCAGGTTGCGATCCAGCGCGGCGGTGGGCCGCCGGCAGTTCTCGAAGATGGGGTGCAGCGGAAACTCCATCGCGATACCGCCCGCCTCGCGGATGCCCTCGCGCACGCGCTTGGCCGTCTCCAGGTGGATGCGGTTGCAGGGGTTCAGATCGCTGCCGGACTGACAGATGCCGATGATCGGCTTGCCCGAG
Source organism: Polyangiaceae bacterium (assembly GCA_025937895.1). Lineage (GTDB taxonomy): Bacteria > Myxococcota_A > Polyangia > Polyangiales > Polyangiaceae > SZUA-265. The sequence goes on from JAICQL010000359.1 coordinate 1,764, forward strand.
AGCAGCTCCTCTGCGGTCAGCCCATAATTCATGAAGCGCTCGAGATAGAGCGCCACCATGTCGATGTGTCTGGGATCGTCGAACCAGTCGCGGGAGCGGAAGCGACGGCGGGGCGGGGGAGAGACGGGCTCGCGGGCCATTGGTCGAGTCTTTCTTGGGGCGGTGAGGCAAATGCCCGTGCCGCGGCCTGCTCAGACTGCCGGCGTGCGGTGCGGGCGCGCCGAGTGCTAGCCAGAATCGAGGCCGCAAACCAGCGTTCTCGGCTGGCGGCGCCCTGCCGCGCGGCGCCGCTCTGCCCCCCTGCTCGGCTGCTCGCGCCTGGAGCCCCCCCTGGGCTCGGGCACCGCTCGCAGCAAAGAATCAGCGCAAGGTCGTGGGCTTGGCCTCGATCGGGCCCGCTTCGATCGCACGCGAGGGCTTCCAGGAGGAGCGGTTCGTGCCATTGCCGGCGGGCAGGGGCGGAGGCGGCGAGCTGCCGCTGACCCCGGGCGTGGTGGTGCCCAGCTCGTTCGCCTCCAGCGGGGTGGCCCAGACATCGGCCACCTTGGGCTCGGGCGGCGGAGGCTCGCTCTTCGTCGAAGGACCCGTGCTGAGCGGCTCGGGTTCGCCCACCTCCAGCGAGCACTCGCCGAAGTTCACCTCGATCTGCGCCTGCTCCGAGCCCAGCTTCACCTCCAGGCGCTTGGCCTTGATCGAGGTGTTGCTGCGCACCACCCCCGACAGGAACACGTCCGAGGCCTCGACCTTGCCGGAGAGCGTACCCTGCGAGCGGACCTTGGTGGCCTTGAGCGAGCCCGCCACCGTCCCGGCGCGGGCGACCGTGATCTCGGGCGCATCCACCTCGCCGTCGATGGCGCCATTGATCACCACCGGGCAACTGCTCTTGAGCGTACCCTTGAACTCGGTGCCCTCTTCGATCAGCGTCTGCTTGGGGGTCTTGGCTTCAGTCGGCATGATCATTCTCTCTCGCTCGGGGTTGTTCGTGTCTTGATGTAGAGTCGCAGGCAGCAGCCACTCTCAAATCCAAAGCGCGTCAGGCTCTCCGGCTGCTCCAGGTGAGTGGTCACCACGCCCGTGCGGCCCACGCGCAGCTCCGCCGGCTCGCGCAAGCCTAGCTCGCCCGGGGTGAGGAAGCGGCCGCGAACGTACAGCCGTCCGCCGTGCACGCGGCAGCCCTCCAGCGTGCCGGTCTCGCCCACCACCATCAGCGCGTCGCTGGCCATCGCGATGGTGCACTGCACCAGCCGCCCATCGACCAGGATCTCGGCGCCTTCGCCGATGGCCAGCTCTGCGTTGCGAATCACGTCTCCCGCTCCCACGTAGCGGCGCACCGCGGGGCCCGGGCCCGCGCTGAGCGGCCCCAGCTCGGCCAGCAGCCGCAGCTCGGAGCCGTCGCCCTCGCGGCTGGCGTCGCACAGATCCATGGGCAGCTCGCGCGGCAAGGTGTTGCCGAAGTCGAGCCCGTACACCCGCGCTCCCGCCAGGCGCGCCCGGTCCAGCCGGATCTGGCCGCAGCGCGCGCCGCGCAGGTCGGCGCGCTCCAGCACCGTCTCGCGGAAATCCGCGGCGCGCAGCACGGCGCCGCGCAGTGACGCCTGCTCCAGGTTGGCGCCCACGGCAAACGCGCCCTCCAGCACGCTCTCTTCCAGGAGCGCCTCGCTGAGCTGCGCGCCGTCCAGCCAGGCTCCGCGCAGGTTGGCCTCGCACAGATCCGCGCGCGCGGCCGCCACGCTGGCCAGGCAGGCTGCCTCCAGATCCGCACGCCACAGCCTGGCTGCCTGCAGCCGCGCGCCGGTCAGGTTTGCGCTGACCAGCTGCGCCTGCTTCAGGCTGGCGTCGTCCAGGTTGGCCTCTTCCAGGTTTGCGCCGCTCAGGTTGGCGAGCTGCAGATCTGCGCGCTCCAGGCCCGCCTGCGGCAGCCGCGCGCCGTCCAGATCCGCCTTGGCGAGCTGCGCGCGCCCGAGGTGCAGGCGAGGCGCGAACACCTCGCGCAGCGAGGCTCCGCGCAGATCCGCGCCCGTCAGGAAGGCGCCCTCCAGGTTCGCCCCGTCCAGCTCCGCCCGCGCCAGCTTGGCGCCCATCAGCCGCGCGCCCGCGAGGTTCAGGTTGCGCAGATCGGAGCGCGCGAGATCCTCTCCGCGGCGCACGCGCTCTTCCAGGCTCGCGAGCGAGAGCTCCGTCATGGCTCAGCCGGCGTCCTCGGCCGTGCCGACCCGCGCCTGCAGGCGCGCCACCCGCTCCGCCACCGTCAGCGGCTCCAGCTCCACCAGGTGCTCCAGATCTCCGCGCTCGGCCAGCACCAGGTTCACCCGCGTGAGCGCCTGCCGCCGGCGCTGCCGTGCTTCGCGCAGGTCTTCCTCTCCGGACTCGAACTCGTTCTGCCGCTCCGCCAGCTCCTCCGTCGCGCGCCGCAGAGCGCCGCGGTGACCGAGGTCGACCGGGCTCGAGCGCCGCTCCAGGTCGTAGCTTTGCACGACGCGCGCCAGCTCGCGAGCTCGCTCGATGGGCGTGTCCAGCTCTGCCGCGAGCTGCTCCGGGCCCGCCGCCACCAGGTACACCAGCGATTTTTCCTGCGCGAAGCGGCTGCGCGGGCGCGGCCGCAGCCCATCCACGCTGGCCAGCAGCTCGCTCACCACCCGCCGCTCGCAGCGCCGCGCCCGGTCGCGCAGGTTGCGCGCCGAGGCAGGCCAGTCCGGCACGCTATCGCTGAGCCGCCACAGCACCGGCAGCGCGCGATTGCGCGAGCCCTGTGCCAGCAAGAGCTCCAGCCCCTCGAAGGAGGCCAGCAGATGTGGCTGCCAGCCCGCGCGGGACGCTTGCTGCAGCACTCGAGCCGCGCCCGCGCCGGCCACCATCCAGTCTTCCGAGACGGGACCCAGCGACAGGCGGAAGGAGAGATCGACCAGCAGCTCCAGCGCGGACGTGACGGCGTCCTGCGGCGGAGCCTCCACTGCCTCGCGAACGAGCGCGGCCGCCGCCAGCTGGCTCGCCGCACCGCCCAGCTCGAGCGACGGCGGGCGCTGCATCTGCGGCGCTGCGCTGGCGGGAAAGCTGGGCGGGGCCGATGCCGAAGCGGCGCCCTTCGCCGCGGCGGAGGCGGCCATCTTGCGCGAGCGCCTGGAGCGGGTCGTAGTCGCCGCGCCGTTGCCGTGCATCGTGGCAGTGCCGAATGGTGCGCGGTTGGCGGATGGCGCGCCGTTGCCGGGTGACGTGCCGTTGCCGGGTGACGTGCTGGCAGCAGCGTCGTTGCCGATCGGTTCACCCGTGACCGCTGCGCCCGGCGCTGCCGTCAGTGCCGCGTCCACCGTCGCGCCAGCCTCGTGCTCGCGCGCTGCGGCGCCGTCGTGCGTGCCGTGCCCACTCGCGGAGGCGAGCGCGTCTGGGCTGCCGGCGGCAGCGGTCACGTCCGTCCGCAACGTGCCCTTGCTCGTCCACCCTCC
>JAICQL010000054.1 GCA_025937895.1 Polyangiaceae bacterium
CACGCAGGCGGGCTCCGAGGTGTCGGCGCTCCTCGGCCGCATCCCTTCGGCGGTGGGCTACCAGCCGACGCTCTCCACCGACATGGGCGCGCTCCAGGAGCGCATCACCTCCACCACGAAGGGCTCGATCACCTCGGTGCAGGCGATCTACGTCCCCGCCGACGACCTCACGGACCCGGCACCGGCAACCGCGTTCGCGCACCTGGACGCGACCACGACGCTGTCGCGCGCGATCTCGGAGCTGGGCATCTACCCCGCGGTGGATCCGCTCGACTCCACCAGCACCATGCTGGATCCGAAGATCGTGGGAGAAGAGCACTACTCGGTCGCCCGCGGCGTGCAGCGCACGTTGCAGCGCTACAAGGATCTGCAGGACATCATCGCCATCCTCGGCATGGATGAGCTCAGTGAAGACGACAAGCGCACTGTGGATCGTGCCCGCAAGATCCAGAAGTTCCTGTCGCAGCCGTTCTTCGTGGCCACTCAGTTCACCGGTCTGGCCGGCAAATACGTGCCCTTGCGCGAGACGATCGCCGGTTTCAAGGAGATCCTGTCGGGCGCCCTCGATGATCTGCCCGAGCAGGCCTTCTACCTGATGGGCAACATCGAAGAGGTCAAGGCGCGGGCGCGCAGCCTGAAGCAGCAGTCGTGAAGCTCGCTACCCCCGGGCAGAACAGAGCGACACGGTAGGACGCAATGGCGGAAGCGCAATTCAATCTGCAGATCGTCACGCCCGAGGGCGTGCAGCTCAACGAGACCATCGATGAGCTCACGGCGCCGAGCGTGGAGGGCCAGTTTGGTGTCCTGCCCGGGCACCGCCCGATGCTGGCTGCGCTGGCCACCGGCATCATCAGCTACACCAAGGGCAACACCACCACGCAGGTGGCCGTGGGCTCTGGCTACGTCGAGATCCACGAAGACAAGGCGGTGGTGCTGACCGACCGCTTCTCGACCAAGGCTGCGGTGGATCCGGTGCGCGTGCGGCTGGACCTCAAGCAGGCGGACGAGGCTCTGGATCACTTTGAGGGAGACCTGGGCGGCACGGAGCACGCCGAGCTGGTGAGCCGCGAGCTATGGGCGGCTGCGTTGCTGGAGCTCTACGGCGATCCGCCGCCGCCCACCTTGCGTGGCTTCAGCGAGGTGGCCTCCAGCGAGAACTTCGTGCAGACGGCCGCCGCGAGCGACGAAGCGCCGCACGAGTGAGCTGCCCTGAGCCAGCCGCCGTCATGGCTGCTGCAGGGCCACCGCCATTCGGGAGAAATCGTCCACGCTGAGCGTCTCGCCGCGGGCATCCAGGTCGATGCCCGCGCGAGCTGCCAGCTCCTCCAGCCGCTCTGGCGAGAGCGTGAGGCCACTGCGCCAGGCGTTGCGCAGCGTCTTGCGACGCTTCTCGAACGCCGCCCGCACGAGCCGCGCAAACTCCGCGGACGGGGCCCGGACGCTGTCCGACAGCGGCTCCAGCAGCACGACCGCGGAATCGACATTGGGCTGCGGATAGAACGCACCGCGCCGCACCACCAGCTCACGCTGCGGGCGATACACGGACTGTACGAACACGCTCAGCGCTCCGTATGCCTCGCTACCGGGCGCGGCACACATTCGATCCACGACCTCGAGCTGCAACAAGAACACCAGGCGCTCGCAGGCTCCCGCCAGATCGACAGCGCGTCGCAACAGCAACCCGGACAGCTGGTACGGAAGATTGCCGGCCAGGGTGCGTGGAGCGGAAATCGAGCTCAGACACTGGCCCAGGTCGATCTCCCGCGCGTCGGCCTCGAGCAGCCGCAGCTGCCCCGTGGCCAGCTCCGCCGCGAATTTCTGGCGGAGCACGGCGCTCAGCGAGCGATCCGTCTCGATCGCCAGCACGTCGCAGCCGCGAGCCAGCAGCGGCGCCGTGAGCGCGCCGAGGCCAGCGCCGATCTCGAGCACGCCCTGCCCTGCCGGTGCGACGAGCGCTGCCAGCTTCTCGCACATGCCGCGATCGGTGAGGAAATTCTGGCCCAGGCTGCGCTTGGCGCGCAGACCGTGACGTTGCAGCTCGGCCTTGGCGCTGGTGGGCTGGTTGGGCGCCGTGGACTCCGGCTCGGCGTCGCTCTCTGTCGTCATGCGGCGCTCTGGTAGCACGTCGTACGCCGCTTCAGGCGGCGCGATGACCCTTGGGCTCCAGCGGGGGCTCCGCCAGCCCCAGACTGCTGGGTGGTGTGCACACGGCCGCGGCGACGCCGAGCCGGCGCAGCGCAAGCTCGGACTGACGGCGCTCGTTGTCCGCCCGCAGCTGGGCGGCGGTACGCGCCATCTGGCCCGACACGTCACCGCTCAGCTCCAGCCCGCTCAGCTCCGAGGGGTGCAGCCAGCAGACGCGCGTGCGGCCGCGACGCCCCTTGCGCAGCACCGGAGCCAGGACTTCCAGGCGCCGCGCATCGGGGAATGGCGAGAGCACGTAGACCAGGCTGTGGACGCGCCCCGCATGGTGCGATGCGAGGGCGCTGGCGAGCACGGTGTCCGTGCGGGGGCGGTCGGGCTCCAGGCGCGGGGGCGCTGGAATGCCAAAGGCGGCCAGATAACTGCGCAGCAGGCTCTCGCGCGGGGTGGCGGCCGGGATGGCAGCCTCCGGAAAGGGTGCCTGCTCCAGCGACTCCTGGGCGAGAGCCGCGATGGCGTCCAGATCCGCGGGGGGCACGCGCCCGGCCGCAGCTGGCGCGACCGTGGACAGGTGCTCGAGCACCTTCTGACCGATGCCCCGCTCATCCAGCCCGCTGCGCCCTGGCTCCAGCATGACCGGCACGTGCGCCAGCGCCTGCAGCAACCGGTGCTCCTGCCCCGTGCCACGCCCTGGGGTCACGGTGCTGCCGCCCTCCGGCGCCAGCAGCTCCAGACCCACTTCCTGACCGGCGCGAAGGTGCAGCCTCGCGAGCTCGGCAGCGCAGTCGATGGCCAGGTCCAGTGGCGCCGCGCCGATGCGCCCCGCCCAGAGCTCGATCGAGGTGTCGAGCAGCAGCCACACAATCTCTCGCTCCTCGATCTCGTATTCGCGAACCATCAGCTTGCCGCGGCGCGCAGACGCCTTCCAGGCGACGCGCTTGAGCGGATCTCCGAGCTGGTGATCGCGCAGCTCGCTGAACTCACTCGCGTCGCCGCTGCGGCGCGAGGTGCGCGATCCGATGATCGCCCCGGCCCACACGACTGCACCGCGACGCGCGGGCAGCGCGCCCGGCAGCACCTCGATGCCGAAGGGGTTGGCGAACGTCAGCGGCACCTCAAACAACCCGGAGCCGCCCTGCATCTCCAGACCAAGACCGAACAGGCCATGACGCCCGACGCGCAGTGCGCGAACCCGGACGGTGACCTCCAGCCGTCCGCCTGCAGGCACCTCCCCTGACGCGGGCAAGACCTCGATGCGCAGGCTGGGCGCTGCGAGCACCCGTAACGCCGCGAAGCGCACGGCCCGGGTGTCGCGATTGCGCACCTCTGCCAGCAGCTCCACGGTGTGGCCGCGCGTGACCCGCAGGAAGCGCCCGCTGGTGCGCCAGATCATCTCGAAGCCCGCGGTGCGCACGCGCGCCACGCTCAGCAGGGTGATGGCGCGCGCCAGGCACAAGCCCACGATCAGCGCGCCGCCCCAGGCCACAATCGCTGGCTGAAACAGCAGGATCCCCACGACGACCACGGCGGCCGCGGCCACGGCGATGTCGAGCGCCGCACGGGTGGGGAACAAGCGCATGCCCCGCAGCCTATTGCTTGCGGGGGTGGGAATCGAGCCCTAGTTGCGCTGGCGGGCGCCGGCTACACCACCGCCGGGTGGGCGTGCCGGCGCTCATGCCGCTCTCACGCACCCGAGGCAGCGCGCAGCGGTGCTGGCGCAGTGGCACGGGCCCAGCCGCTCGCCATCAAGCCGCTGATGATCTGGCTGGTGCGCTCGGGGAAGATGGGGTGTGGCTGCTCCGCTAGCTCATCCGCCAGAGCATTGGCTGCTTCGGTGGAGGTGATGCCAGCGCGCTCGGCGCGCTCGAGCACGCTGCGGGTGATGCGATACACGGAGTTTTCCCAGCTGGGATCGAAGTGGCGAGTGATGGCGGGATCGTCCGGAATCGTACCGTATTGCTCGTTGGCGCAGTTGACGATGCCCATGCGATTGGCCACGAAGTCCGGCACGTAGGTGATGGAGCGCTGCTGGAGCAACAGCGCATCCCGTTGTTGATCCAGCAGCTGGTTATTGGCTGCGCCGCACACCAGCTTCGCGCGCAGGCGCGGGATGGTGTCCGGGTTGAGGATGCCGCCCAGAGCATTGGGCGCCAGCACGTCACACGGCTCGAACAAGATGCTCTGATCACCGGGTGCTACCAGGCTGACCTGCACGCGCTCGCCGGGGTGGCGCTCGCGGATGGCGCGCACCGCGTTCGGCGAGACGTCAGCGGCGATGATCTTGGCCACGCCACGCTCCAGGAGCTCCGCCAGCATGAAACCGCCGACGTTGCCGATACCCTGCATGGCCACGACCTTACCCCGCAGCTCACCCACGCCGAGATGATCGAGCGCGCCTTCCATCGCGGATACCACGCCGCGCGCCGTGGCCGGCGACGGGTTGCCCGAGCCCCCCACGCTGCCAGGCACGCACACCACGTAGCGCGTCACGGCGTGGATTTCGGCCATGTCCGGCTCGGTCGTGCCCACGTCTTCGGCGGTGACGTAAGCGCCGCGCAGCGAGGTGATGAAGCGCCCATAGTCGCGGAATAGCTGGGCGCGGTATGCGGGATCTTCATGACGTTGCCCCGGCGGGCGGGCGATCACGCCCTTGCCCCCACCCCACCACAAACCGGCGAGCGCGTTCTTGCGGCCCATGCCTTTGCTGAGTCGCAGCCCGTCGCTCAGAAAATCGCCGACCGAGGCATACGACCAGAGGCGTACGCCGCCGATGCCCTGCCCCCGCCGGGTGCGATGCAAGAACGCACCCAGCAGCACGTTGGTCTGCTCGCCGAGCTCCAGGAAGACGGCCTGATGGCGATCATAGTCACGAGTGTTGCCGATCAGGCTCTGGCCGAGGCCGGCGAGCTCCGGGTGCGAGCACGTCAGGCCCGTCGTGGGATCCTGCAGAAAAGCGGCCCGGCGCAGGCCCAGTGCCGCGAGGCGTTCGGCAAAAACGTGAGGCTCCAGCTTCGAGAGATCGACCATATGCAGTCACTCTAGCTCGCGGGCGCAGCCACCGCGAACCCGGTCTGCCTGCTCCAGCACTGCCACTGGTGTCCGGGCCGATCGGCCGCAGCGATTTTTCAGGCCAGTGATTCAGGCCAGTGAACAGCGGCGCGCGAGCAACTCGACCAACAGTGGATCAGCGCCGATGACCTCGCCCAGCGTGAAGCTCACGTCGGGATGCTGCCGCCTGGCCGTGTCCAGCACCTCGGGGATGTCTCGCGCAGCATGCTTGCCCGGCGCCAAGAATAGCGGCTGCACCGTGACCTCGCGCGCACCCGCGCTCACACAGCGCTCGATCGCCTCCATCAGGCTCGGCTCCGCCGCTTCCAGGTGCGCAAACGACACTGCGGCCCGCTCGCCGGCACGCGCCTGAATCTCCGCTGCAATTTCAGCCACGACTGCATTGGCGGCCGCTTGCCGGCTGCCATGGTCCACGATCACGATGGCGCGTTTCATCACGGTTCCCAGCCCCGAACTTTGCCGCCCAGGCCGCGCTCGGTCAATGCCGGGCGGCGCGTTTGCGGGTGGCCTTCAAACGGCTATAATTTACGGCAGCGTGCCAGCCCCATCCGCGACGTCACGAGGTCAGTTGCGCGAGGCCCAGTCGTCACGAGCTGGGGGCGCCGCGCTGGCAGAGCGGGCCAGCGCGGAGCTGAGCCGGATCCAGCGGCGCATCGAGCAGATCTACCAGCTGGAGCCAGGGCCTTGCATCCTGCCGTTCGTGTGCGTGGACTCCGATGAGGGGCGCGAGCAGGTGATCGTACGCCAGTCGCCCGAGGCGCTGGAGCTGATGGTGCTGCTGCCCGGGGCGTCGCTCGAGGCGCTGATCGAGGGCGACGCGAGCGGGGCGCTGGACGAGTATCTGGGCGCCGTGGAGGGCATCAGCCACTTCATCCACATCACCGAGCGCGCGCGCACGCGGCTGCCCACCACCTTGCTGGAGCTGGAGCTGCAGGCGGAGGTCGACAAATTCGCGATCCTGGCCGATGCCAGCCAGCACGCCGGCGAGCTAACGGATCTGCACCGGCGACTGTACGAGAACGTCCGCTATCTACACTCCGAGAGCAGCGAACAGGGCGAGCGGTATCGACTGGCCAACGATCTGGCCGCAAGGCTCTGGTCCAGCTTGATCGCCCAGGGCAGCAGCCCTCGCACCCAGCTCGTGCTGCGGCAGTTCTATCGAGCCAGCCAGGCGGAGAAGATCCGCATGGTCAACGCAGCGTAGTCGAGCATCGACCCGGCCGCCCTACTCTGGCGCATCACCGGCCAAGCGCTGTCCGAGCAGGAACTCTACCAGCCGGAAATCCAGCTCCGTGTCGATGTCCACGGCACGCTCGCGCGGAATCACGCACAAGGTCATCTGACACTGCGACCAGTGATCGTGCCGGAACAGCGCGCTGCGACGGATGGCAAAGATGGCGGGTGACAGGTTGTAGACCGCTGGCGCCTGCTGGCGGTTGGCGATCGGCACGGGCGGCGGCATACATACCCGGGCGATGCCGCGCTGATCGAGCTGCACCATGTTGTAGTAAGGATTGTGGTCGGCTTCGTACGCGGTGACACACACGTCCGCGCCCGTCTCGATCAGCTTGCTGACGCTGACGCGGATGTCCTCGACCGTGCGCAGGGCGGCGCCGGTATCCAGATCCGCCACGATGCCGATCGGGCCCGTGCCCCTCGCCTCCAGCTCCGTCACGAGGTGGCGGAAGACGTGCCACTTGTTCGAGTCATCGCGAGCCAGGTGCTCGGGGCGCAGGAAGGGCACCTCGGCGCCGTGCCGGCGAGCCACCTCCGCCATCTGCGGGTCGTCGGTGGACGTGACCACGTGATCGAAGATCTGCGCCGCGTGCGCCTGCTCGAGCGCGCGCACGATCAGGGGCTTGCCGTGCAACGAGCGCAGATTCTTGCGGGGCACGCCCTTCGAGCCACCCCGCGCGCACACCGCCCCAATCGTCAGCTCGTTTTCGGAGATCCGAAAGGATGGCGAGTCTACCTTCATGCCAGAATAGACGGCGCGCACTGACAGGGCCTACAGAGGGCCGACATCGGCCCCAGCGCGGCCCGGTACCGCCAATCGCCCGGCACCAGCCGCTTGACGCTGCCCCGACCCGGCACGGGCGCACGCCTCCGCGGCGCCGCAGGCAGGCCTCTCCGGCTGGCCCAAAGCTTGCTGGCGATGTGGGGCATGCAGATCGGCAGCCGAACCCTGGGCGCGGACCAACCTCCCTTCGTCATCGCCGAGATCGGCATCAATCACGAGGGGGATCCGGCCAAGGCCCGCAGGATGATCGACGACGCCGCCGCGGCCGGCTGCGAGTGCGTCAAATTTCAGTGTCACGTGATCGAGGACGAATACGTGCCGGCTGCCGGCAAGGTGATCCCCGGCAACGCCAGGGAGTCAATCCTCGAGATCATGAAACGCTGCGCGTTCGACGAGCAGACGGATCGCGAGCTGCAGGCGTACAGCGAGAGCCGCGGGCTGATCTATCTGAGCACGCCGTTCTCGCGCGCTGCCGCCAACCGCCTGGAGCGCATGGGCGTACTGGCTTACAAGATCGGCTCGGGCGAGTGCAACAACACGCCGCTCGTCGAGCATATCGCCTCTTTCGGCAAGCCCGTGCTGGTCAGCACGGGCATGAACGATCTGAGCAGCGTGGCGCGCACGGTGGAGATCCTCGAGCGGCGCCAGGTGCCCTACGGGCTCTTTCACTGCACGTCGATGTACCCAACCCCCTACGCGAAGGTGCGGCTCGGAGCGCTGGCGCAGCTAGCGGCCCGCTTTCCACGGGCCGTCCTGGGTCTCAGCGATCACTCGCTGGGCATCTACACGTGCCTAGCGGCGGTGCCGCTGGGGGCGCGCCTGCTGGAGAAGCACTTCACCTCTGACCGGTCCTGGCCCGGCCCGGACGTGCCCATCTCGATCACACCTGCCGAGCTGAAGGAGCTGATCGTGGGCTCGCGGGCGATCTTCGAGGCGCTGGGCGGCTCGAAGGACGTGCTCCCCGAAGAGCAGCCGACCATCGACTTTGCCTATGCGTCGGTCGTCACCACCTCGGACGTGCGCGCCGGGGAGAAGTTCACGCGCGACAACCTGTGGGTGAAGCGGCCCGGCACGGGGGAGATCCATGCCACCCGCTACGAGGAGGTGCTCGGTCGCGTGGCACGGCGAGACGTGGCGAGAGACGCGCTGCTCTCCTGGAGCGATGTCAGTGCCTAGCTCCGATACGGCGGCGCGGCGCAAGATCGTCTTCCTCTCCGGTACGCGCGCCGATTTCGGCAAGCTCAAGTCGCTGATCCGCACGCTGCTGCAGGATCCGCCCCGCTTCGAGGTGCACATCTTCGCCACCGGCATGCACATGGACCCGAAATACGGGTTCACCGTGCTGGAGTTCGAGAAGTGCAACTTTCCCAACGTCTACCGCTACATCAACTCCAGCTCCGGCAGCACGATGGATCAGGCGCTGGGCACCACCATCCAGGGCTTCGGGCAATATGTGCGGCTGATCCAGCCGGACCTGATCGTGGTGCATGGTGACCGTTGTGAGGCGCTGGCAGGCGCCATCGTCGGCTCGCTCAACAACATCCTCGTGGCGCACATCGAGGGTGGTGAGCTGTCCGGGACGGTGGACGGGCTGATCCGGCACTCGGTCAGCAAGATGAGCCACCTGCACTTCGTCTCCAACGTAGAGGCCCGCCGCCGGCTGGTGCAGCTCGGGGAAGATCCGGACACGGTGTTCGTGATTGGATCGCCCGACGTGGACGTGATGACGTCAGTGGACTTGCCCCGCCTGGAAGACGTGAAGCAGCACTACGAGATCAGCTTCTCCGAGTACGGGATCCTGGCGTTCCACCCGGTGACGACGAGCCTGGCCAGCCTGCGCGACGAGGTGCGCCAGCTCAGCAGCGCCGTGCTCGACTCCGGGCGCAACTGGGTCGTGATCTATCCCAACAACGACGAGGGCAGCGAGCTGATCCTGCACGAGTACCTGGAGAGGTTCGCCGGGTGCCCGCGCGTTCGCATGTTCCCGTCCCTGCGCTTCGAGGCGATGCTGGTGCTGCTCCGCCATGCTCGGGTGGTGCTGGGCAACTCCAGCATGGGCATCCGTGAGGCGCCCTACTACGGCACGCCCACGGTGAACGTGGGGCCTCGCCAGCACGGCCGCACGAGCAACCCCGACATCTTGCATGTGCCCTGCGAGCGAGACGCGATCCTGGCGGCCCTGGCTCGCGCCCACTCGCGGCCCAGCCTGCGGCCAGTTCGCGAGTGGGGCCAGGGCGATAGCCACGTGCGCTTCCGCCGCCAGCTGGAGCGTCCGGAGATCTGGAGCACCCCGGTCCAGAAGGCGTTCCGGGACATCCCCGTTCCGCCCATCCCGCGCGCTCCGCTGTCCAGCGAACCGCCGCCGCCGCGAGCTCTGATGTCCCGGAACGAGCCGCGCGTACGCTAGAGCCGACGGCTGGCGTGCCCTCTGCGCCAATGGGCTACCACGTGCTCCGTGCACTCGCCGGGGCTCAACTCTGGAGCTCGAGGGGCCGTACTCCGCAACCGGGGAGGGCCGGGAAGAGTGACTGACGGCAAGGCCAGGTCGGAGAAGCAGCTGCGGCGCTGGGTCGAGCGCTTCGGCGTGTTCGGGTTCGCGTTCTTTCTCGTGAAGGGCCTGCTGTGGCTCACGGTGCCGGCCTTGCTCGCCTACTGGGCGGGGCAATGAGGCTCGACCTGCTCGGTAGCTGACGAAGCCCCGTAAGCCGCGCGGCGCCTCAGGCGGCCGACTTGGTGCGCTTGCCCGTCTGCTGTCCCGTCAGCACCAGCCACATGTCTTCGCCATCCAGCTGCAACACGCCCTGCGTGGAGCTGGCCCCCGCAGAGGGAAAGACCTTGCCCGCCAGGGCGAGCGGGATGCCGAGGCTCAGCTTGGTGGTGTCCGCCACACGCGCTTTGACCTCGCCGGCCATCATGTTGACGATCTCACCCACCGCATCGAACAGCTCGGCGTCGTCGCTGATCGTCTCTTCGCTGCCCATGCCCAGCAGCGCCCTGGCCAGCCTGTAACAGGAGGCGTGCTGGCCGAGCAGGCCCAGGTGAAGCGCGTACTGCTCGGTGAGCAACGGAATGTAGACGCCGCACAGATTGCCGGGCACTTCGGCCTGTGGCAGGTGCTGCCAGCTCATCTTCTGAATGCCCAGCGCGCTCGCTGCGATCGTCTGCGCTGCAGCGGAGACGTTGTTTATCCACGCCGTGAGATCTAAAGCCATTGCTGCTCTCCCATTGACGCTCGTCCCGCGGCGCTGGCTCACATGCACCCATGCAAGCAAGGTGCGGCTCGAGCGTGACACGGCATGGAGAGGTGCCCCCACTGGCCGTCCCTGCGCGTTGGCAACGGCATGGCACCGACAGGGCTAAATGGCCTCGGGGTCGGGCTCGTTCTGCAACGCACCCGTGTGGCAGCCGCTTACGGATGCCGTTGCCCCAGCGCGCCACGTTCATCGCTGGCCAGTTGGCCCGAGGCCTCGCGAGCACGCCGGCGCTCGCCCCGCTGGCGGCTCAGACCGGTCTCACCGAGCGGCGGTAGCGAACCTCGCGCAAGGCGGCGTTCACCACGCTCGCCTTCACGCTGGCATCCGCTTCCAGGTCGGGGGTGACCACCAGGCGATGACTCAGCACGCCGGGAGCGACCGCACGCACGTCGTCCGGGGTGAGATAGCCACGGCCGGCCAGCATCGCGTGGGCCTTTGCCGCGCGGATCAGCCCCAGGCTGGCGCGTGGCGAGGCCCCCAGCACGATCTTGGCATCGTTGCGGGTGTACTCCGCCAGGGCCACGGCGTACTCGTAGAGATCGTCCTCCACATGGATGCGAGCGGCCACCGCCTGTAGACGGTGCAAGGTGCTGACCGAGGCGATCGTGCGAGCTTCCGGCGTGGCGATGCCGTGTGCCCGCAGCATCCGCACCTCGTCGGCGCGCGATGGATAGCCCAGCCGCACCTGCACCAGGAAGCGATCCACCTGAGCCTCGGGCAACGGATAAGTGCCGGCAAGATCCAGCGGATTCTGCGTGGCCAGCACCAGGAAGGGCTGGGGCAGCTCGAAGCGCTGGCCCTCGACCGTCACCTGCCCCTCCTGCATCGCTTCCAGCAGCGCCGACTGCGTCTTGGCCGGCGCACGGTTGATCTCGTCCGCCAGCACCACGTTGGCGAAGATGGGGCCCGCGCGGAAGGTAAAGTCCCCCGTCCTGGGGTTGAGTACGTACGTCCCGGTGATGTCCGCGGGCAGCAGGTCGGGCGTGAACTGGATGCGACGCACGGAGCAGCCGAGCGCGGTGGCGAACGCCTTGACCAGCGTGGTCTTGGCGACACCCGGTACTCCTTCCAGCAACAGGTGTCCGCGCGCCAGCAAGCTGACGAACAACATGTCCACCGGCGCCAGGTCCCCCACGAAGACCTCCGCGACGGCGGCCCGGACCTGATTCAGAGTCTGCCGAGCGGCCTCGAGTTCATCGGTACTGAGCGCGGCCGTCACGCGGATCCTCCTCGTTTCTCCATTTGGCTGAGCACCTTTTGCACGCCTTCATGCAATCCGCGCAATGCCCGATCTGACACGTTCAGCCGCCGCGAGCTGACCACCGCCACTTCAGCGGCAGCAAGCCGCCGCAGCAGACCGTCCAGCTCCAGGGCCGTGTCCGCCGGCAGCACGCCCCTCTGACGGGCTGCCTCCACCAGCCCCCCGGAACTGGCGTTGGGCAAGCTCAAGCGCTGGCGCAGGTTGGCCTCCAGCGTTTGTTTCAGCTCTAGCAGCATCAGCGCGCGGTCGGTAGTCGGGGCAGCCAGCACGGCGAAGCGCCCCGCGAACCCGCCCTGCGCAGAGGTGGGCACTGGCCGCGCGTAGCCTGGCGGGACGGCGACGTACAGCTGCCCGCCTGCGAGCGCGGTCCAGATGCACACGCCAATGGCAGCAAAGGCAGCCAGCGCGATGCTGACCGGCTCGGGCAGACCATTCGACCTGACTTCCTCCAGCCAATCGAGCAGGGCCGACTGTCGCTCCAGCAGCTCCTCCCGCCAGCCGCCGCTATCGCCATAGCTGCCGCTCTGCCGGAAGGAGCCGGTGAGTATGTACAGATTGCCGCCGCGGCGGCCCCACGTGTCATCTTCGAGCAGGTACG
The DNA here is from genome assembly GCA_025937895.1 of Polyangiaceae bacterium. Lineage (GTDB taxonomy): Bacteria > Myxococcota_A > Polyangia > Polyangiales > Polyangiaceae > SZUA-265. The sequence goes on from JAICQL010000054.1 coordinate 12,345, forward strand.
CCACCATGCCGCGCGCGAAATTGCGGTTGCCCGGATAGCGCAGCATCAAATTGATGAACGCGGACGGATCGCCCATCGCCAGCAGCCGCCCGCAGTGACCCAGTGGAGCCCCCTCCGACGCAGTGCCCGCCAGGCCGCACGCTTTCGCGTCACCGATGACACCGGTGACCGCCAGCAGCGCGTCCTCCTCGCCCCGCGCCGGCAACAGCAAGAGCCGAGTCAGCTCGATCCCGGTCTCCAGACGCAATGCCGTCGGATGATTGGTCACCAGCTGATCGACGCCGCGCAAGGTGACGTGGTCACTGGGCACGCTCTCCGAGGCGTCCGACGGAGCAGGCAACGCAATGGGCAGGTTCACGTTGCCCTGCAGCTGCAGCTCGGGTAGCGCTGGCGCGTTGGCGCGATGGATGTGAAAGCGCTCCAGCAACGGCGCGGCCTTGCCGTAGTCATCGACCACGGCAGCGCGGCCGCCCGCACCGAGGAAGGCCGCCAGTGCGTGAAAGCGAATCTCCACCTCGGGGTGAAGGAACAACACTGCGTCGCGCGGCTCCAGCAACGAGTAGTCCAGGCTCGACACGACCCGCACGCGCGCCTCGCCCAGCTGCGCGCGGGCGAGCGCGATCAGCTCGCTCGTGCCCTCCCAGCCGCGATCATCAGGTGAAAACGCAGCACCTGCGGGGCGGACAAAGGCCAGAATGCCGAGCAAGAATGCAAGCAGCGCGCAGCGACCGGGGCGGCCAACCCGCCAGCTCAGGCTCAAAATTGGTCCAGCCTCGTGAGGCAGCGGCTTTGCCGCACCACGGCACGGCCGGCAGCTTGGTGCCGCGCTCCCTGCGGCGCGCACAATGGCACGACGCGCGCGCGCCAGCGTCGATGCGAGCACGCCACGCAGCGCGCGAGCGCGCCGCAGCATGGCGTGGCACGCGAGCGTTCCAGTCGCGAACGCAACTCCATTCACGGTGACAACACAGTGCGACAGGCCGCGGGCTGGCGTAGGAAGTGGGGACCCAGCCTTCACTGGAACTTGACCGTACTGGATGCCGATGTAGATTATCAGGAGATCGTGTTTAGCCAGGATATTGCCAGTTCGATACGATCTTCCCGCGGAAATCGTTTCCGTGTGGAGGTGGCCCCTACGCGCGGCAATAGCTGCCGAGGCATAGGGCAACCCACCTAACCTGCGGGGCCTTGGTCCCGCGCCGCGGGTTCCCTGGTCCCCCTCAGAAAAAAGGCCGCCGATGTTACCCCCGTTCATCATCGAGCAGATTCGCCGGCGAGAGGAAGCACAGCGGAGGAAGTCGGATGCGAAGCAGCCCCGACTGGAGCTGCCGCTCGAGATTCCCCAGCCGGCCAGTGAGCCCGAGTCTGCCGAAGACGATCGGCAGCGTGGCGTTGTGGTCGTAGATCTCTGAGTCGATAGAGAGTCCTGCGAATTCGTGCAGATGCGTGCTCGGGTCAACGACCCTGGCAGGGCTCGTTCGCGCTGGACGAGCCCCCTCGAGCACTTCCGAAAGGCCCACCCAATAGCCCTTGGTGCCTCGTCTAGACGGACGAGCGAACGACCGGGGCGCAGTCCTTCCGCCTGACGCACGCGGCATTTCGCAGTGAAATGGGTCGCTGTGGAATTGGGCTGCTGTGGAATTGGGCTGCTGTGGAATTGGGCTGCTGTGGGATTGGCGGCCGTGAGTTGGGCGCTGACTCGGGCCGCCGTGAGTTGGGCGCTGGCTCGGGCCGCCGTAATTGGGGCCGGCAACCCCCGATGCAGCGGGCAAGGCCGGCGTGACGAGCGCCGCGCCCGGCAGGTCTGAGGCAGCTGCAGTGAAGCTGCGTGCGGGTTGTTCCGAGCGGAATCGGGGATTGTGAGTTTGGGATCGGGACACTAGTCTCCGCCGCGCATGTTGCGCGAGCGACTGAAGAAGTCCTTTTTCTCCCACCGGTCATTCCCGCGGAACGTGCAGCGTCAGGTGGCGCTCGCAGCGCTGGCAACTTGTGCGAGTCTGAGTTGTTACAAGCCGGATGATGGGCGCGAGCCACCACTCGACCGCATCTACTTTCCCACCGGGCTTGCGCTGAGCCCGGATGGCGATCGGCTGTACGTCGCGAACAGCGACTGGGATCTGCAGTTCAATGCTGGCTCCGTCCAAGCCTACGATGCGGCTCGACTGCGAGAGCTGCTGCCGCGCGCCTGCAACGGCGACGCGGACTGTGGCGCGGGCGAGCTCTGCGACGTGGCGCCCGGAGAGCGCACCAGCGGCACTCGCTGGTGCGTCGATGCCAGCGCACCGGATGTTTGTCGCGGGCTAGGCGTCCAGAGCGCGGGCCAGCGCGCGCTGCAGCCGGGCCTGTGCGGCCCCGTCGACAACCGCAACCCGGAGCTGCTGCTGGCGAGCGTGGGGATCGGCGCCTTTGCCACCGATCTGATCTACCGCCCGAGCCCTGCCGGTGGCGGTCGACTGCTCGTGCCCGTGCGCAGCGACGCCACCCTGCACTGGATCGACGTTCCGGCAGGAACGCTCCCCGGTAGCGGCGCCGAGCTGGATTGCGGTCAAGGCTCCGGGCGTGACTGCGATGAGAATCATCGCCGCGGGGACGACCGAGACGAGCGCACGCCGGACGGGGTCGAGTTGCCCATCGAGCCCTTCGCCGTCGCGGCCAGCGCGGACGGCCAGGCGATCGTGGTCAGCCACCAGACGGAAGGGCAAATCTCGCTGTTCATCAACGACTGGCAAGATCCGGGCGCCGGGCCCCAGCTCAGCTACGTCCTGGACGGCCTCGGCGGTCGTCCCCTACACGTGAGCCCAGTGCCCGTCCCTGCTCTGGCGCAGCTCGATCGTGCGCCCGATGGCCCTCGCGCGCTGAACTATCAACCCGGGTTCTGGGTCACGTTTCGCGGCGCTTCAGCCATCCCGCTGCTGCGCTATTTCGATGCCATCGACTCGCCCTCCGGGCAGCCATTTTTGAGCATCGTCGGGCTGGATCGCCTGTTCACCACGATCACCGCCGACGTGCGGGGCATGGCCAGCGATGACTCCGAGCGCCGCGCGTGCGAGGCCGCCTGCGGGTCGGGCGACAGCGCCTGCCTCGCCGAGTGTGCGCGCGTGCCGGTCCGCGTGTACCTCTCCAATCGTTCGATCGAGGGAGAGCCGGGTTCTTTGCTCATCGGCAGCACCACCTCGACCCGCATCGCGGACCCGGCGAACGATCGCCTTCAGATCTCGGATCTGGTCGCCGTGGATGAAGGCCCATCGCGCGTGGTGCTGGGTCAGATCCTGGATCGCGACGGCCAACCGCGCCGGCGTGTGTTCGTGACCTCGTTCGACGCGAACACGCTCAGCATCTACGATCCAGAGGCGCGCGTGATCGAGGCCCGGGTGCCCACCGGCAGAGGTCCGACAGCGGTCGTCGTGGACGACGCGCGGGCGCTGGCCTACGTCGCGCACTTCACTGATTCCTACGTGGGGGTAGTTGATCTGGACGCTCGGCGCTCGAGCTTCGGAACCCTGATCTTGACCCTGGGCTACCCCACGGCCCCTCGCGGAGACGAACGTTGAGGCCCTCGCACGTCTGTTTTTCCTCCGGCGCTCCTCGCATTGGAGCCTCTGGCGCTGGTCCCCGAGCCCTGGGCTCTCGCCGCGCTCGCCTCCGGCTGGCCTCACCCGTGCTGGGGCTCGCGCTGCTCGCGCTGGCCTGCGGCGAAGAGAATGAGACGGCCGCGCTGCGAGCGCTGCAGCCCTCCGGCGATGTCTCGATTTTGTGCCTGGAGCGAGGACCCGATGGCCGCTTCACGGAAGGTCGCGATCGCACGCTGTGCCCGGACTACGAGAACCTGGCGAGCGACGCCCAAGAGCCTGACGAGCGGCACCTGATGGCGCTCATCACTCAGCCGGATCGCGGCGAGGTGGCGCTGGTAGACTTTAACCGGGTGGCCAGTGAGGCGGTGCTCGACTTCGAGCCGACGCAGCCGGGCTACAGCTTTCTGCCGGTGGGCGCCGACCCGGGCACGATCGTCTCCACCTCCGGTGGCATTGCTTCCTTCGTCACCAGCGGCGAACCGGGTCGTGAGGGCGTGTTCGCACTACCCTCGAGCTGCATCGCACCGCGCGCAGCTGACGCGCCGCTGCGCGACGTGCGGACCTGGCCGGCGTGTCGCCTGCCGGCGAGGCCGGGCGAGATGGTGCTGCTCACCGATCCTGCGCTCGACCACGATCAGGACGCCTCGACCCCGCCGCAGGTTCGTGAGCGCTGCGCCGCCAGCTATGTGGGCGCGGACGAGCTGGTGGGTGCAGCGCCGGGCGCGGCGCGCGCGGAGTGTCCGGCGGATCTGGCGCTGGAGGGCTTTCCGCTGGGCAGGCGCAAGCTCGCCGTGGCGCTGCCCAGCCGCAGCGAGATCTGGGTGCTCGACGCGCAAGAGCTCCTGGATCGCGCGCCCGGCAGCTTTGCCGCCTGCGTCCCGGAGGTCACGATACCGCTGGCGCCGCAGACAGCCGATCAGCAACAGCGGCTGCCCGCTGATCTCATCCCCAGCTCACCGAGCTGCGGACCCGTGGGCGTGGACACGGGTCCACTGCCGGCCAACCTGCAGTCGTGGCCGGTCGATCTCGCGCTGGACGACGAAGGGCGTCTGTACGTGGCGGACAGCCAGGCGCCGGTCGTCCATCGCCTGGACATGAGCAACCCCTGTGCGCCCGCGCCGCTCGCGCCGCTGTTGCCGATGTCCTACAGCGATCCCCGCGCGCTCATCACCACGCGCAAGGTGGCCGTCAGCCCGCTCACCACGACGGGCAAGCGCTTTGTTTACGCCGTGGATGATTCCGCCACCGCCACCGCTGGCACGTTGATGGCATTCGACGTCAGCGCCGACTCCACGGATCGCACTCCGCTCATTCGCGAGCGCGCGTCGTTCACCCCGTGGGAGCCGCCGGACCGCATCGCGCTGCCGCGGCCGGTGGGCGATGTGGAGTTCACGTTTCAGGACATACCGCTGGGCACGGCCGAGGGCATCGCGGTTGAAGGCATCGCCTGCGATCCACATCCGTCGGTGCCGCTGGACAGCCCGGCTGCGCGCTATCGCACCCGTTTCGATCGCTCGGCGGGGGCGCGCCCCACCAAACTGCGCGGCACGTTCGCGTATGCGGCGCTGCACAGCGGTCAGCTCGCGGTGATTGACGTGGAGGATCTGGACGCCGCTTGCCGGCGCCAGGTCGAGGTCAACCCCGATCCGGTCGAGGATCTCGGCGGCTGCCGGAACGACGATCCGAGCTTGCTCCGGAGCGGCTACCGCCTGGAGAACCTGCTGCCGACCGTGTCCAACGAGCTGAGCTGCAACATGGTCGTGCCGCACCGCGCGCGCAGCCGCAGTTTCTTCAGCAACGTCAACTCGCAGCGCTCCGCCGCGCTGCTCTCGTTCCCTACCCTGACCTTGCCCACCGGTCGCTCCGTGACGACGGACCAGAGCGAGGAGGGCCGAGCCCAGCCCAAGATGCTCGGCGCCCGCTACGCCCCCGGTGCACCAGCGGAGGTGTTCGTCGGCGCACAGCTCTACGCCACCGACAACCCGAGCAGTCGCCTGGAGCTGGACCCTGCCCTCACGGAGCGCTCGAGCGTGCTGCTCTCGTACCAGGAGCCGCGCGCGTACAGCCCGGGAGAGGAGTTCACTGCCACGTACGAGGGCATCGTACGCGGGGCGCTCGGGGATGCGCTCTTCCGCGCTCCAGCAGAGGGATCGAGCTACGGGCTGGTGGATGAAGGGCTGAACGCTGCCCTGTGCAGCTCCGGCATTCAAGACGTGGACCTGACCCGCGAGGTGGGTGCGTCAATGGGCATCACCGATCCAGCGGCGCTGGCCGCCTTTGCACAGCGGCACGCCGACTACGTGCAGATCACCGCGCCGCTCCTGGAAGAAGATGATGCTTACTGGCAGCCGGGGAACCGCGGCGCGGAGTGCGGGGCTGAGCTGTTCGACGGCGGTGACAGCGCTCGCGATCTGCGCGGGCGGCCGCTCTGCGACAACTTTTTTGGCTCTCCACAGGCGCAGCTGCCGGCGCGCGATCTGCGCATCGTGGCCGCCAGTGAGGATGGCCTGCTGGTCGAGCCGCGCCTGGATCGCCAGAGCGACATGCGGCGCGAGCGCATCATGCGCTTCGTGAGCTGCTGCTTTCCGGAGCCGACGACGTACGTGGTGCGAGCGGGCAACCAGTGGGTGGTCCGTGGCTCGGCCATCGGCGTCGCACATCACGTGCGCACGGATCCGGAGACGCGCCGCTGCGTGAACGACTGCAACCCGCTGACCCAGCGGTTGAGCGGGCGGGTGTTCGAGATCTCTTGCTCCGGCAACTGCCCCACGGATGAGCGCAACTTGCCCGCGGTGGGTCGAGCCGTGCCGGGCGAGGACTTCGTGTGCATGGTGGATGATCCGAGCGGCGGGGTGGAGCCCGGTGAGCCTGGAAGCGAGTGCATCTACCAGAGCCTGACGACCCGCTTCGCCATCTATCGGGGCCTGGAGCGGACCGACCGCGACACGCGCTTCCGCTGGCTGACCTCCGATGGCTTCGCGCCGCTGACCGTATCGCTGAACAGCCCCGATCGGGTGCGCTCCTACCCGCGCTCGCTGCGTCCATTGCCCGAGCTGGGCTTGATGCTGGTGACCGATGGCAGCGTTCCGGGGCTGACGACCGTGCAGCTCACGTCGGTCAATCTCACGACCACTTCCATCTACTGATCCCGACCGGGAGGAGGCGGAGCCATGGCGGCCAGCAAGACACCGGTCATGCAACAACACGCCGAGGCCAAGGCGGCGTACCCGGACGCCATCCTGTTCTTTCGTCTGGGCGACTTCTACGAGATGTTCGGCGACGACGCCGTGCTAGGCGCCCAGCTGCTGGATCTCACGCTGACCAGCCGCAACAAGGGCAAGCCGGACGAGATCCCCATGGCGGGGGTTCCGTATCACGCGGCCCACGGCTACATCGCGCGCTTGCTCGCGGCGGGGCGCAAGGTGGCCCTGTGCGAGCAAATGGCGGATCCAAAGACGACGAAGGGCATCGTGCCCCGCGCCGTCGTGCGCGTCATCACGCCCGGCACCGCCATCCATGAGGACCAGCTCGAGGGGCGAGAGAACAACTGGCTCGCCGTGCTGGAGCTGGAGCCAAACGAGGTCGGACTGGGCTTCTTCGACGTCTCGACCGGAGAGCTGGCGCTGGGCTCGGTGCCGAGCGTGGCGGCAGCCCTCGCCGAGCTGGCGCGAGTGCGGCCGCGCGAGGTGCTGCTCGGCGGGTCGCTGGCCAGCAGCGACGATGGCCAGATCATCGCCAGCGTGCGGCAGACGCTGCCGGGCATGCTGGTGAGCCCGGGCGCCGCTGCTGCGATCGAGGAGCTGAGCGCGGAGCTTCCCCCCGGCTTCGCGGAGGTGGTCGCCAGCCCGCTGGCGCGTGCGGCCGCAGGTCGCAGTTTGCGCTTCGCGCGCCGCTGCAATCCGGGCAATGAGCTGCAGCCGCTGCGCTGCACCCCGCTGGAGCTCTCCGATCAGCTATTGATCGAGCCCACGGCGGAGGCCCACCTGGAGCTGGTGCGCTCGCTCTCGGGCGCAGGTGGCCCGACGTTGCTGCAGGCGCTGGACCTGACCTGCACGGTGGGCGGCTCGCGCCTGTTGCGGCGCCGGCTGTGTGCGCCACTCAAAGACGTGGCGCAGATCCGCCGTCGCCTGGACGTGGTGGAAGCGTTCGTGGTGCACTCGGCGCTACGCGACCGGCTGCGGCGTGAGCTGGAGGGTGTCACGGACCTGGAGCGCATCAGCGTGCGAGCCAGCCTGGGCGATGCCACGCCCCGCGATCTCGGCCGCCTGCGCGATGGTCTGAGCGCGGCGCGCGCGGCCGTGGCGCTGCTCAGCGAGCCGCGCGATCCCGAGCTGCGGGAGGTGCTCGAGACACAGCGCCCTGTCGACACGCTCGACGAGCTGATCGAGACGCTGGCGCAGGCGCTGGTGGAGCGGCCCCCGCTGCACCCCAAGGATGGACCGGTGTTCCGCGCCGAATACGACGCGGAGCTGAGCGAGCTGCATGCGCTCTGCCAGACCGGCGCGCAGCACATGTCTGCCCTGGAGAATCGGCTGCGCAGCTCCACCGATATCGCGACGCTCAAGGTGCGCTACACGCGCGTCTTCGGCTGGTACGTGGAGGTCGGCCGCAGCCACGCGCGGCGAGTGCCGGAAGAGTGGCGGCGCAAGCAGACCGTGGCCAGCGGCGAGCGCTACACGCTCCCGGAGCTGGACGAGCTCGCCGACAAGATCGAGCACGCGGAGGAGCGTTACCGCGCGCGGGAGCGCGAGCTGACCAGCGCGCTCGTGGCCCAGGTCAAGCAGGCGAGCGCACGGCTGGCGCGGCTGGCGGCGCTGGTTGCCAGCTGGGATGTGGCTGCGGCTCTGGCGGAGGTGGCGCAGCGCTACGACTACGCACGGCCCGAGGTGGACGGCAGTGACATGCTGGAGATCATCGATGGCCGGCACCCGGTGGTGGAGCGCTTTGCCGCCGCCGGTCGCTTCGTCCCGAACGACGTGCGGCTGGAGGGCTCGGGGGTTCGGCTCTGGATCATCACCGGCCCCAACATGGCCGGCAAGAGCACGCTGCTGCGCCAGACGGCCCTGATCACCATCCTGGCGCAGATGGGCAGCTATGTGCCGGCGCGCAGCGCTCGCATCGGAGTGGTGGACCGCGTCCTATCGCGCGTGGGCGCGAGCGACAACTTGGCCCGCGGCGAGAGCACCTTCATGGTGGAGATGCGCGAGACGGCGGAGATCCTGCGCTCCGCCACCTCGCGCTCGCTGGTCATCGTCGACGAGATCGGGCGCGGCACCAGCACCTTTGACGGGCTGGCCATTGCCTGGGCGGTGGCGGAGCACCTGGCGCAGTCAATCGGCTGCCGCACGCTGTTTGCCACCCACTATCATGAGATCACCGCGCTGGGAGCCGAGGCGCATACCCAGAACCACAGTGTCAGCGCGCGCGAGATCGAGGGTGATGTGGTGTTCTTGCACCGTCTGGTGCCGGGACCGGCGAGCCAAAGCTACGGAGTCGCGGTGGCCAAGCTGGCTGGGCTGCCGGGCCCGGTCCTGGCTCGCGCGAACGAGCTGCTCGCCGGCTTTGAAAAGCCGCCCGAAGCCGCTGCCAGTGAGACCGTGCTCAGCCCAGTGCTGGGCTTTGCAGACAGCGGGCGCGGCGGCGCTCCGCGGCCCCGCGCTGCGACCCGCCACAGCTCGGATGGACAGCTCAGCTTGTTTGGCGCGCCGGGTGGCGTCGACAAGGAGGTGATCGAGGTGCTACGCTCGCTGAACCTGGTCGAGCTGGCGCCCGAGGCTGCCTTGCAGGTGCTGACTCGGCTCAAGGAGCGGCTATCGCGCTGAAGTCTGGTTGTCGCTTCTCCCGAGCATGTCTCTGCAGCGCAATCCTCCGGACGGCGCACCGTCGCCACAGCAGCTCCCCGATGGGCTGATGGATGAGCAGCGCCGGGCAGCAGCCGTGGAGGAAGCAGTGCACCAGCTCTCGCTGCATCTGAGCGGCCATCGCCGCTGGTTTGTGCTCACTGGCGCGGGCTGCAGCACCGAGTCAGGCATCCCCGCGTATCGCGACGAGACGGGCGCGTGGCGCCACAAGCCGCCCATCCAGCTACACGAGTTCATGGGCAGCGAGAGCGTCCGCCGCCGCTACTGGGCGCGCAGCTTCGTCGGCTTCCCGCGGGTGCACCGCGCGCTGCCCAACGCCGCCCACCATGCCCTGGCGCAGCTCGAGCGACAGGATCGAGTGCGGCTACTGGTCACCCAGAACGTGGATCTCCTGCACCAGAAGGCGGGGAGTCAAAACGTCATCGATTTGCACGGTCAGCTCGCCTGGGTGGCGTGCCTGGGCTGTCGCTCACTGATCGAGCGCGAGCGCGTGCAGCACTGGCTGGCTGCTAATAACCCCACGCTGTTTGCGCACGATGGCGCGCCTGACCCGGACCAGAGGGACGCATCCGGGCACGCGCTCGCGCCCGACGGCGACGCGCAACTCGCGCTGGATGTCAGCGGCTTGCAGATCCCTCCCTGCCCTAGCTGCGGGGGGTTGCTCAAGCCGAACGTGGTCTTCTTCGGAGAGACGGTGCCGCCACAGAAGGTGCGTGACAGCTATGCCGCCCTGGAGGAGGCCGACGCCGTGCTCGTGGTGGGCAGCTCGCTGGCAGTGTTCTCCGGCTATCGCTTCGTGCGTCGCGCCGCCGAGCTGAGGAAGCCCATCGTGGTGGTCAACAGCGGCATGACGCGTGCTGACGCGCTGGCACAGCTCAAGCTGAGCGGGCCATGCGGCGCACTGCTGGACGGGGCCCTGCAGCTGCTGTCGCCGGGGGCAGCTTGAGCGCGGCGCCACACGTTGCGCTCTTCGACATGGACCGCACCCTGGTAGAGGTCCATACGGCGCGGCTGTACCTGCGCCTGCAGCGCGAGCTGGGCGAGATTGGTTGGCTGGAGCTGCTGCGCAACAGCTACTGGCTGCTGCAATACGGCTTCGGTCTGATCCAGGCGGAGCGCGTCGCGCGCGAGCTGCTGTCGAGCTATCGCGGCACACCCGAGCTGTGGCTACGCGAGCGCTGCCGCGGCTGGTTCGAGAGCCACGTGCGCGCCTGGATCAGCAGTGCGGGACGAGCGCGGGTGCGCGAGCACCAGGCCGCCGGTCATCACGTGGCGATCGCCACCAGCGCAGTACGACAGGCAGCTCAGCCCCTCGCCGACGAGCTCGCGATCGAGCACCTGGTGTGCTCGGAGCTCGAGGTGCAGCAGCTGGCGCTCACGGGCACGTTCGAGCGGCCGCTGTGTTATGGCGCGGGCAAGCTGGAGCGCGCACGGCAGCTCGTGGCCTCGCTGGGCTCCAGCTTCGAGCAAACCACCTTCTACAGCGATAGCATCACCGATTTGCCACTGCTGGAAGCCGTGGCTCAGCCGGTCGCGATCAATCCGGATCCCCGGCTGCGACGGGTCGCACGGCGCCGTGGCTGGCCCATCGAAGACTGGCGCCGCGTCAGCTGAGCGCGGCGCTTCGTCTTCAGCGCGGCTCCCAGGGCTGCCCGAGCGCCACCAGGGCGCGCTGCGCCTCGGGACGATATGGATCATCCGGCGGCGAGAGCTTCAGGAAAGCCTGCCAGTGCTGCACCGCAGCCTGCACCTGGCCGAGCTCGCGCGCGAGCAGGTAGTGCGCCTGCCACAGCCAGACGGGCGGCTTTGGCTTCTCCGTGGGCGCTGCCTTGCGCGCCTCCTCCACCAGATCGATGGCGCGACGCAGGTGAGCCTGGGCCATCTCGCCACTGCCCGCGGAGCTCAGGAGCTTGGCATAGCGGAAGTGCCAGGTGGAGTTGTCGCTGTCGCCAGCGATGGCCTGCTCCCAGGTCTGCAGTGCCTCGCGGGTACGGCCCAGGTCCGCCAGGGCCGCCGCCAGATCCGCCCGGGCCTCGTTGCGCGCCGGCTTCAGCTCCAGCGCGCGCTGCAGATCGCGGATTGCGTCACGCACTGCGCCTTGCTTCTGGCGCAAACGCCCGCGCTGCCAGTAGGCGTCCGCCAGGCCCTTGTCCAGCTCCAGCGCCTTCTCCAGCGAGATGCTCGCGTCACGCAGGCGACCGAGCTCGGCCGCGACCCAGCCCACGTGCAGGTGATACACGGCGCGGGTGGGGTCGAGCGCGACCGCCCGCTCCAGGCGCAGCAGCGCATCCAGCGACTGCTCCTCGCCGAACAGCGCCCTGCCCATGCAGTGGTTTGCCTCCGCCGAGCGCTGGCGCGACTTGAGCGCCTTCTCCAGCACCTCCCTGGCGGCCGTGGCGCGGCCGGCCACCACCCGGGCACAGCCCACGCGGATCTGCACCTCCGGATCCTCCGGTGACTTGGCAAAGGCCGCCTCGTACTCCTGCAAGGCCTCGTCGTTCCTGCCCGACTCCTCGAACAGTCGCCCGCGCTCCACCGCCAGGCCCGGGAAATCCTTGTCTGTCTCGCTCACGCTGGCGAACGCGCTCAACGCTTCCTCAAAGCGCCCGAGCCGCGTCAGCGCGGTCGCCCCGAGGAAGCGCGCGCGGGTATCGCCTCTGTCCAGCAGCAGAGCTTGCTGGAACGCGTCGTAGGCGCGCTGGTATTCAGCGCGGCTCATCGCGATCTCCCCCAGCGCCTTGTGCAGCGCACCGCTGGGCGGGAGCTTCTGCTGCGCCTCGGACAGCGTCTGCTCGGCAAGCGCGAGCTGGCCCTGCTCTACCTGCAGGCGCGCGAGCGCCAGGTACGCATCCACGCTCTCCGACTTGCCCTTGGAGGACTCGATCGACGCGCGGTACGTGGCCAGCGCTGCCTCGTGCTCACCCGCGGCCTGCTCGGCGCGGCCGCGCCAGTAGAGCACGCCCGGATGCGCTGGGTACTTCTCCAGCAGGCGCTTCAGGATGGTTTGAGCCTCGGGCACGCGCCCGAGCTGGATCTGACTCTTGGCGACCCCCAGCTCGGCCTGGAGCAGATCCGGGCGCTCCTGCACGGCGGCTTCAAAACGAGCCAGCGCCTCGACGTGCCTGCCGCCGAGCGCCAGCGCCTCTCCCAGGCCGACCAGCGCGCGCGGGAAGTTGCGGTTCACCGCCAGCGCCTCCTCGAAGGCGTGCTGCGCCGGAGCAATGCGGCCCTGGCTGGCGTGCACCTCACCCAGCACGCTGTGCGCGAGCGCGGCCTCGCCGGGCGAGGCATGCGGCAGGGCTTGCTGCAGGTTGGCTACCAGCGTCTCCGTGCCCAGCTCTGCAGGAGTGTTCTTGGCCCCCGCGCTGACGAGCGCTCGCTGCGCATCGAGCAACACGATGCGCGCCCCGACATGCTCCGGGCTCAAGGTGAGCACTCGCTGCGCTTCGCTGCGCGCTGCCCCGGGCTGTCCGCGCCCGAGCTCGGCGCGAGCCAGGCCAAAGGCCACGCGCGCGCTCTGTGGCTCGCCCTTGGCCAGCTCACCCCAGATCTTGACGGCCTCCGCCCAGTCCGCCTCGCGCAGCGCGACCTCCCCCGCGAGCAGCCGCGCGTCGGGATCATTGCCCAGCCCCGCCAGCAGCTTGCGGGCCTCCTTGTCGCGGGTCACGGCGGCGTGAGCCGCGCGGGCCAGGCGCGCATCTGCGCTCTGGGACTCGGCCGCAATTCGTTCCAGTGCTGCCTTGCCTGCCGCCTCCAGCTTGGGCAGAGGCCCGAAGCGCAGCGCCACGTCGAAGTGGGCAAACGCGGAGCGAGCGTGCAGCGGCTCGAAGCGAGGCGCCAGCGAGCGCGCGGCTTCCAGCTTGCCCAGCGCGGAGGTAGCGGCGTCCAGAGTGTCCTTTGCCGAGCCGTTACGGCCCTCCACCACGAGCTGGGTCAGCTGCCGCTCGTGCTCGGGTCGGTGCACCTGATCCAGGATGAAGTGAATGCCAAAGGGCCCCACCCGGGGCTCGAGCGCCAGCGCGCCGCCTGCTATTGCAGCCGCGCACACTCCCAGAGCTACCAGCACTCGCCGCGAGCGCCGGCGCGGCATGGTGCGCCGCTCCGGCCCGAGCTCGAGCGTGGAGCCTGCGGTATCGGCATCGGCACTCTCATGCACGCTCGCGTGCGCAGCGGCATTGCCACGCGGGGGCGCGCTGGAGCGCTGAGGAATGGCTTGCTCCATGTCCTCGGTCTCGATCGGGGGCGAGTCCACACCACCGGCGATGTCGAGCTCGCCGTACGCAGAGGACGCCGGTGGTGCGCCGTCGACGTCGAAGCCATCCGAGCTCACGCCGTGTGCAAAGGGATCGTCTGCGGCGGTGGCGGAGCCGAACTCTGCCTCGGACCCGGCGAACGGGTCTTCATCTCCACCGGGAGCGCCGAAATCCCCGAACGGATTGTTGCCGCCGCTGGCAGGCAAGTTGGCAGAGTCCCAGCTATCGCCGACCAACGCGGGCAAGGCATCGCCCACGCTCGGTAGATCCATGGGGCCGATGCCCGGGGCGCGTACCTCGGGCAAGCCCGCCTCGCGAGCCACGGGCAGATTGACGCGGCCAAAGCCGCCCACCCCACGGGCCATCACCTCGGGTAAGCCGGTGTCGCTGACCGCAGGCAAGCCCGCGCGCAGCACGTCTGGCAATCCGGTCCCCGAGACCTCGGGCAGGCCGGGCGTGACCACCTGCGGCAGCCCGGCGCGCGCCACCTCGGGCAGCCCCGCGGCCACCGCAGGCAACCCCGGACGGACCACTCCCGGCAGACCAGCAGCCACGTTCGCCGGCAAGCCTGTGGCGGATACCGCAGGCAAGCCTGCGGACAACACATCGGGCAAGCCTGTCGACGCCACGTCCGGCAAGCCCGTGGTCGCTACATCCGGCAAGCCTGCGGCGGGCACGTCCGGCAGACCCACGCCACCGGTGTCGGGCAGGCCGACGCCCAGCACGTCGGGCAGATCGCTCACGTTGGGCCGGCGCGGGCGTTGGCTGCCCAGCGCGGGGAGATCCAGCTCGAGCACGGAGCGCTCGGGAGCTTTGGGAGGCGCAGCCGGCGCGGGGGCTTTGGGAGCTGGTGCTGGCTTTGCCGCAGCGGCTGGCGGCTTCGGCGCGCTCTCTCTCGCGGCAGCGGCTACCACCTTCGCCGGCACCTCCGGCAGCGCACGCCTGGGTGGCTTGGCCGCTGGAAGACCTGCGACGCCCTCGCGTCCGGGCAAGTCGGGCAAGTCGAGCTCCTCGAGGCTGCTCTTTGGGCGCGCCGATGCCTTGGGCTCGCTGGCGGCAGGCCGCGCCGCAACCGGAGCGGGAGCGGGAGCGACCTTGGCCACGCTCGGCTGCAGGTCCGCCAGCTTCGCCGGCAAATCGATGGTCTCGGCGGGCGAGGCCGGCTCCGCGGCTTCGACCTTGTCGTCTGCCCCGGCTCCCGGCCGCGGCCGGCGCGGTGGAGGCTTGCGTCCCGGCACCGCCGCGACGGGCAGATCGTCACCGTAGTCGAGCTCCAGATCGTTCGGATCCTGACCCGTCGGTGCCTTGCTCAGCTGCATCGGTGGCTGCGCCTGCGCTGCACCTGCCAGCGGCTGTGGCAGCTCCGAGAGCCGGAGCGGTGAGCTCGGCTCGGCGAGTGACTCGGGCGGGGCATCAGACTCGGCGGGGATCCACGCTTCCTGGACGCGCCCGGGCGCGGCCGGGGCTGGGGCTGCCGGCGCGGCCGCTGGAGGCGTGGGGACTGCGTCGCGCGGGCTCGCCGCCGTGGCTGCCGTGGCCGCGCTCGGCGTGCTCGCTGTGGCATCGCTCCCCGCCGCGTTCGGGCGCGGGATGCGGAACGGCTTCTTGTCCCCGGCAGCGCTCCTCGCCGGCATCGGCAGATCTGCCGATGAGACACCGATCATCGTGCGCGACAGCGAGTCGCGCGCGCTCGCCGGCTTGGGCATGAACTTGTTGGGCTCCACGGCGCCGCTGCTGAAGCGCGGCGCTGACGGTGGCTGGTCCGCGCGAGGCTCCTCGCCCTGCCCCGCTGAAGGCAAATCGGCTGGCGCGCTGCCGCCCGGCGGCTCGACTCGGAAGGTCGTGCCGCACTTGGGGCAGCGCATCTTCAGCCCCTTCTCGGGGACGCGCTTTTCGTCCACCTGGTAGGGGGCTTGACAGCCTAGGCATTCGACTTTGAACATTCGCCTCTTCGTGTTGGGCTCGCCGAACGAGTCACCGTTCCAAAACGTATATACGCCCGGACTTTGGGCTTGCTGAGGCTCCCCCTGCTTCCGAGTGGAGCAAAGAGTGGCGTCGCGAGCAGAAGAGCCCACATGCGCTGACGGCGGCACACCTCGAGCGCGCGTGACCGCCCCGAGCCGGCAGGTTCGCCGGTGTGCGCTGCCGTGAGGGTTTTGAACTTCGCGGAAAAGCGCCTCCCGGTGTTACAAGGAAGCTCGCGCCTGAGCCGATGCACGTCTCGCTACTGCCCACCTCCAGACCACCCGCACCAGGAGCCGAGCAGGCCCTGGTGGAGACGAGCCTCAGCTGGCTGCAGACGGAGCTCGAGCAGGCGGAGCTGCCCGATCGCAAGGCGGCGCTGCGGCACGAGCTGGGCCTGCTGCAAGAGCTGCTGGGCAAGGACTCGGTGGCGGTGCGGGAGCTGCTGGCAGCCGTCAACGCTTTGCCGCGCTTCAAGGAGCCGCTGGAGCGACTGATCGCGCTGATCGAGCGCCGGCGGTCGTTCAAGAATCTACCCATGCTGCTCGATCACCTGTGCAAGGCGAGCGAGGGCTCGGAGGAGCACGCTCGCGCTCAGCTGCTGCGCGCCTGGTGCGCTGCGGTGCACGAGCGCGGGCCGGGACGAGCGCTGGATGCGCTGGACGCAGCCTTGCAGGCGGGACCTGCAGACTCTGCAGGCTGGCTGAGCCTGGAGGTGCTGGCGCGACGGCAGGCGGACGTCCCTCGCTTGCAACGGGCGCTGGAAGGGCAACTGGCGGCGGCGCGGGATCCCAGCCTGTCCCGGTGCAACAGTCTGGAGCTGGCGGAGTGTCTCGCGCAGCAGGGGCAGGCGGAGCGCGCCCACGACCTGCTGCTGGCAACCAGCGCAGCTCCGGGCGCGCTGGGCCTGCGCGCGCTCGAGCTACGGGCGCGGCTCGGTCGCAGTAGCGGCCGGATCGACTGGTCACTGGAGGCGCTGGCGCAGCAAGCCGCGCGCATCCTGGGCGCCAACAGGGCGGCAACGCGGCAGCCCAATCCCGCTTCCGCCCTGGCCCCGGCACGCGCGCAGCTGGCCCTGCTCGAAATGGCAGAGCTGCAGAGCTCCCTCGGTCAGCGCGAGGAGGCCATCGATAACCTGGAAAAAGCGCTGGAGCTCGAGCCTCGAGATCCGGTGCTGGCGCATGCCTTGCTCGAGCAGGCGGCGCGCGCCGGGCGTCACGCGCTGGTGGAGCGCATCGCACAGGCGGAGCTGCTGCCGCTGCCTCGAGGGCCGGAGCGCGCGGCTCTGGCGCTGCGGCTGGCCGAGTCTCGCCTGCAGCGCAACGATCCACAGCTGGCCCTCGAAGCGCTCGACATCGCGCTCCAGGCGGACCAGCGCTGCTGGGCTGCACGCGCACGCCAGCTGGATCTCTTGCGTGGCACCCGCGACGCTGCTGGCCGCGCACGAGCGCTGGAAGAGCTTGCCCGCGAGCTGAGCGATCCGGCGCTGCGCGCGCGCTACTCGCTGCTGGCTGCGCTGGAGCTGAGCGTCCGCGCCGGAGACCCTGCAGCCGCCGCGCGAGCGCTGGACGCTGCTGGCGCCGCTGGCACCGAGCCCGCGCTGGTGGCTCGACTGCAGCGCGCGCTGTGCTTCGCCAGCAAGGATCGCTCCGGCTACCGCGATGCCACGCGACGCTTGCTGCAGACCGAGCTGAGCCCGGGGGAGCGCACCGGGCTCTTGCTCGATGGCTGGCGCGAAGCTCTGCTGGCGGGCGACCGAGCCGAGCGAGCGCAGCTCGAGGCGCAGCTCGCAGAGCTACCGGAGGGCCTCGACGCCGCGCGCCTGGCGCGCGCCTTTGCCGATGCCGACGCGGCGGACACGGGCACGGTGGAAGCGCTCTGCGAGCTCGCGGCGGGTGGCTCCGGCCCTTCCGGTGACGGCGCGAGCCTGGCGTTGCCCTGGACGGCCGCGCTCCGGCTGCTCGGCAGGGGCGAGACGGCGCTCGCGCGAGGCCTGCTCGAGCGGCTGCACGCGCAGCAGCCGTCGGCGAGCGCAGTGGCGGGCTCGCTCTGGGCTTTGCTCGAGCGTAACGCAGCCTTGCCCGGCGAGCTCGCGCAGATGCTGCGCCGCACGGCAGCCGCGCAATCCGATGGCGAGCTAGCCGCCTCGCTGTGCGTGGAGGCGGGGCTGCGCCGCTGGGCAGAGCGCCCCATGAGCCCGGCGCGCGCGGAGCAGGCTGCGCTCGACTTCGACGCGGCGGAGAGCCACGTCAGCGGCTCGGGCGGCGCGCTCGCGTACTGGGTGCGGCGCTCGCGCGAGAGCGGCCTTGGCGCGAGCCCGGAGAGCGCGGCGGAGCCGGCGGAGCGCCTGCTCGGCGCGCTCGAGCGCGCCGCCAGGATCAGCCCGCCGGAGCCGCGGGCCTTCGACGAGCTGCAGAGCGCGCTGCGCGAGGTCTGCGCAGCTGGCGCTGCGCTGTCAGACGACGCTGCGCTGTGCATCGCCGCGAGCCTGCAGCTGCTGTTCATGGGGCGCGCGCTGAATCTGCGCAGTGAGCCCGAGCTACTCGAGCGCCTGGCCGCGACCAACGTGGAAGCCAGCAAGCTGGTGGATGCCTGGCGCTACCTCGAGCTCATCGCCCAGCCCGAGGTGCCCGCTCCCGCGCTGGAGGAGATCACTCGCAAGTGGTCGGAGTCGAGCGAGGGGCTGGCTTCCGCGCTGGAGTGGCTCGCCGCAACCCAGCGACTGGGCCAGCCCGGGCGCGAGTGTCAGGCGCGCTTTCGCTTGAGCGAGCAGCTCACCGGTGCTGCCGCCGAGCTGTGCGCCGCGAGCGGCGCGCTGGTGGCGCACCTGTCGGGCGCAGCCGAGGCGCCCCTCCTCGCCGGGGCCAGCTCCGCCTTGCGTCTGACCAACCTGGAGACGTCTCCGCCCGGCACGGATCCCAGGCGCCGCGCGCGCGCGCTGGAGGCCGCTGCGCCGTTGCTGGGCCCCGAAAACGAGCCCAGCGTGTCGCTGCTGCGCGGCTATAACCTGCTCGCAGCCAGGGATCGTGCCGCAGCCCTGGCGGCATTTCAGCGCTACACGGAGGCCTTCCCGGAGGATCCGGCGGGACACGAGGGCGTGCTGGCAGCCGCTTGCGACGGCGACGACCCGGTGCTGCTGGCGGAGGCCACGGCCGCTTTGGGCCGGGCCAGCCGAGATCCGGGGCACGGCGCGCGCTTGTTTGAAGAGGCCGCCAGCATCTTTCTCGACCGCTTGCACGACACTGCCGCGGGCGAAGCAGCGCTGACCCGGGCCGTGCAGCTCGACATCCGTCGCAGGAGCAGCTTCGATCGCCTGTTCGCGCTGGTGCGCGAGAGCGGGGATGCCGCGCGCCTGCTCGATCTGTGCGAGCGGCGCCTGGCCGTGACCGTCGCGCCCGAGGAGCAGCGCGTGCTGGAGTGGGAGCGCGCGCGTGCCGCCCGCAAGCTGGGTGACACGCGCACGGCGCTGGCCGCGCTGGAGCGCGTGCTGGCGCTGGAGCCCCGGCACGTGGGCGCCCTGACCTTGCTGAGCGAGATCTACATCACCACCGAGCGCTACGCAGAGGCTGCCCAGGTGCTGGCGCGCTGCAGCGCCCTGCCCGATCTCCCCGCAGAGGAGCGCTTGACGGCAGGCGTGTACGCCGTGGACCTGCTCGAGAATCAGCTCAACGACACGCCGCGCGCGCTCGAGATCCTGCAGTCGCTACATCAGGCGGGGCTGAGCACCCTGGCCGTCCGCGAGCGGCTGGCGCGGGCAGCGGCCAAGTCCGGCAACTGGGACGAAGCAGCCGCGATGCTGGAGCAGCTGATGTTCGAGCGGGTCACGGCGGAGGAGCGCGGCGAAGCCGCGCGGCTGGCGCTGGCCATCCACCGCGATCGGCGCGCTGCGGCCGCAGCGGCGGGCCGCGCCGCGGAGACGTTGCTCTCGCTCTTGCCGCACGACGCAGAGGCCCTGGATCTGGTGCTGTCCGGCGTGCTCGACGCCGAGCTCACCGGGCGGCTGTTGCGCGCGGGTCAAGCCGCGCTGCAGCAGCACCTGCAAGCGGATCCCTTTCAGCTCGACGCCTTGCACAGGCTGGCGCGCATCGCAGAGCGCACGGGGGACGCGGGCGTGCGGCAGGTGGCGCTGGGTGCGCTGCTGGCTCTCGGTCACGGGCCGAGCAGCAGCGCGCGCCCCGAGCTAGACCTGCTGGAGCAGCGCCTGGCGGCCACACCGACACTGGCCTGGAGCTCCGAGCTGCTGAGCATGCTGGACGATCCAGAGGCAGGAGGCCCGATCCCGGAGCTGCTCGCGCTGCTCGCCCCGCACCTGACACGCGCGCTCGGTCCGGACTTGAAGGCGTTCCAGGTGGGCCGGCGCGAGCGCCTGTTGCCCGGTGCGGGCCTGCCGCTGCGCGCGGAAGTGGCAGCCTGGGCCAGCGTGCTCGAGCTCGGCGAAGTCGAGATCTACCAGTCACCGGGCTACGGTGGGCGGATCGTGGCGCTCGCCAGCGAGCCGATCAGCATCATCCTGGGCTCGGCCGTGGCCGCGCCGCTCGCCGCGTTTCAGCGCCAGGAGCTGGTGCGAGGGCTGTATGCGCTGCGCCGCCAGCAAGGTGTGCTCACCCAGCTCGACGAGCTCGACGTTGCCGCGCTGATCGCAGCCGCCTGCAACCTGGCAGAGCTGCCGCTGGCCGCGCCAAGGTACGCGCGCCAGGCTGATTTCGAGCGGCAGCTTGGGCGGGTTCTGCCGCGCAAGGTGCGCAAGCTGCTGCCCGAGCGAGCCCAGGCGCTGCAGGCGGCACGCGTTGACGTGGGGCGCTGGGTGAGCGCAGCCATCTCGAGCCTGGATCGCGCTGCGGCGCTGGTCAGCGGAGACATCTCGCTGGTGCTCGCCGAGCGCGCTCCCGGCGAGCAGCCGAGCAGCCCCGCGCCGCCCAGCGAGCGCACTCGCAAGCTCGCCAGCTTCGTGCTCTCGCCCGGTTTCCAGGCGCTGCGTCAGCGCTTCGGGGTGCTCCAGTCATGAGCGCGCCGCACAAACCTCTGGTACCGCTGCCCATCGCCTCGGTGGACGCCAGCAGCTCGGAGCACCCGGCGCCTTCCGGTGTGGAGCCCAGCTCCGAAGCAGGCGGGCTGGAGCCGGACATGCGGGAGTCCGGGCCCGTCCAGCGCAGCGGCCCCGGCGCTGCACCTGCCTCACGCCCGCGCGGCGCTCCCCCTCCCCGCTCCGGCGTGGCTTGGGTGGGCGCACCCGTCGCGCTGCAGCTGGAGCGCGTGCCGGTGGAGAGCTTCGCCGAGGAGCGCCCCGCGTCCGAGCACGTGAGCGGCGCTCGTGCCGAGTGGCGGCGCCGCGCCGACTGGCTGGAGGCGGAGGCAAAGGCGCAGCCGGATCCAGCGGCTCGTAGCCGCCTGCTGCTGGCCGCCAGCGAGGTCCGCGCGCTGCTCGGCGCCACCCTGGAGGCCCGGCGCCTGGCGGATCAGGCCGCCACCCTGGCGGCCGCGCCCGGTCTGGCTGCGCGCCAGGCGCGTGCGCTAGCGTTCACCCTGAACGACGTCAACTCCGTGCTGCGTAGCCTGCAGGAAGAAGCGCGCGCTGCGCGGCTGCCGGCAGCCCGCTCGCATGCCTACTATTACAACGCTGAGCTGCTGCGCTTGCTCCGGCGCGATGACGGTGAGAGTGAGCAGCGGCTGGAGGCCGCGGAGCAGAGCGACCCGAGCGATCACCGGGCCACCCTGCAGCGGCTGATCCGGCAGCTCGCTCACACGCAGCGCCCGCCGGACGTGCGCTTCCGTCCCGATGAGTCGCTCAAGTCGCTGCGGCAAGCCACCGGCCAGCTGCGACAGTTGCGCGGCTCCGAGGCGCCGCGGCTCGGCTCGCGGGATCTCGCAGCGCAGCCGCTGCTGGAGGCGCAGCGCGCGCTGGCGCGCGGCCGCCCGGGTGATGCTGCCGACGCGCTCGGCCAGCTGGAAGCGCTGCCCGGCGTGAGCGACGCAGTGCAGCTCCTCACCAGCCTGTGGCGCACGCTGCCCAGGACGGGCCCCGAGGAGCTGCTGGCGACGGCGGAGCAACTCGCGCGCCGCCATCCGGGGCGTCTGGAGCTGCGCGCCTGGGCGAGCCGAGCGCTGGCCTGCGGAGCGTGGCCTGCGCTCGCACAGGCGCTGGCCGCCGCTCCTGCAGCTGATGGAACAGCGGCCGCGGGCGGCGCCGAGCGCCCCGCGTTTTCGGCCGCCGATCGGGCAGCGCTCGGCGCTCTGATGGGTGAGCCCGCCGCCGCCGAGCCGCCATCCGCTGGCGAGCCCGCCATTGCCGAGCTGCGCCCGCTCCGGCTCGCGCTCGAGCGCCTGCGCGGAGCGACTCCCGCGTACGCCGCCAGCGAGAGCGCGCGCGAGTTTGCGCTCGGAGCCACGCTGGTCATGGACGCTGGTTCCGAACCGGCGGTGCTGAACGAGCTGCCCGAGTCTGCCTGGGTTCAGGCGCTGCAGCTCGAGCTGGGCCGGCGGCGGGGGGATCGCGCTGGGCTCGCGCGCGCCGTGGTCAGGCTGTTTGCCCCGCCCCACGCGCCGCCCGAGCTGCGCTTCGTGGCCGCGGCGCTGGCGGAGCACGCCGGCGAGCGAGCGACGGCCGAGGAGCACTACCGCGGCGCGCTCGCGCACCACGCGCGCGAGGCGGCGCTGCGTGCGCTGGGGCCTGAAGCGCCCGATCTGGTGAGCCTGCTGCGAGCGGCTTCTGCTCAGCTCGAGGACGATCCGCGCCGCGCGCTGTTGCTGACCGAGGCCGTGCTGCACCTGGCTCCCGAGGCGGCCGAGCTGGACGCTCTGGCCGAAGAAGCGTGGCGTCTCGCTCCCGAGCTGCCCTGGGCGGCAGAGCTGGCGGAGGTGGCGGCGCGCATGCGCGGCGATCGCGAGTGCGTCGGCCGCTGGCTGAGCCGCGGGCGTGAGCGCTCCGAGGCGGCCGAAGACGCCGCGCTGTGCGTGCAGCGCGAGGCCCAGTTCCTGGCGCTCTCCGACGCGCCTGCCGCCGCGCAGCTGCTGCGCGGCCTGGAGGATCCGGAGCATCCGGACCTGGCGCTGCGCCAGCAGATAGAGGCGCTGGACCCGGGCTCGATCGAGGAGCGCGCCGCGTTCCGCACGCGGGCCGCCGCGCAGCTGAGCGCGCGCGGGCGAGAGCGCTTGCTGGCCGAGCTGAGCCAGCTCGAGCACGCCCTGGGCAACCAGGCGGCAGCAGTGGCGGCAGCGCGCGAGCTCAACTCGCCCATCGGCAAGCTGCGGGTCGAGCAGTGGGCGAGCGCTCCGGAAGAGCTGGCCTGGCTGAGCAGCGAGTGGTCGCGCGAGCTCGACTCACTCACGGACGGCGACGCCATCGTGGAGCTCCTGGAACGGCTGGCGCGGCTCGATCAGGTGCGCGGCGCGCCAGAGCGAGCGCTGCTCTGGCGCCAGCGGCTGCTCGAGCAGCCTGAGCTCTCCATCGCCAGCTTGCGCTTCCTGCAAACGCAGAGCATGGCGGTGGGACACGAGGCCGAGCTGGAGCGCTGCGCGATGCAACTGGCAGAGCAACTGGACGACCCGGGCGCGCTCGGTCAGCTGTTCCTCGCTGCACGCCTGCGCATCGATCGCGGCAAGTTCACCGAGACGGCGCCGCTCGCGCAACGAGCCGCGGCGCTGCGCAGACCGCCGCTCTGGGCTCTGCGCCTGGCCAGCGCTCACGCGCGCAGCGGGGGCGACGACCGGCAGCTGCTGGCCTATCAGCGAGAGCTGCGCGAACGCGCGCGCCAGCCGCTGGACGTGGCCACGCTCTCCCTGCGCGCCGCGGAGGCCGCGGCACGCCTGGGTGAGCTGGAGCTGGCGGCGGCAGAGCTGGAGCGCGCGCTGGAGATCGTGCCGGAGCACATCGTGGCGCTGGCACTGCGCGCAGAGGTGCTGCAGAGCCTGGACAAACACACCGAGGCGGCGGAGGCGTTCGAGACCATGGCGGCAACCAGCCAGTGCCAGCCTCAGCGGGTCGACGCCCTGTATCGCGCCGCCCTGCTCTATCTGGACCGCCTGAACGATCGCGAGCGAGCCATCGTGGCGCTGGAGGAGGCGGCCGCGGTGGGACTGCCTCACTCCGGGGTGCAGCAGCGCCTGCGCGAGCTGCGCCCCCTGCTGGTGCCCGAGCCCGAGGTCATGCCGCCCGTGCGCGAACGTGGAGCTCGAGAAGCGCTGGAGCACGCGCAGGTTCTGCGCAACGCCGGACAGCGCAGTGAAGCGCTCGAGCTGGTCCGACAGCTGCTGGAGCAGGATCCTGCGCTGGCGGAGGCCCAGCACCTGCTTGCGCTGCTGCAGCTGGACGGCGGCGATGCCGAGGCGGCCAAGGTCCGCTGGCACGAGCTGGCGCACAGCCCGCTGCCGCGTGCCCTGCGGCTGCTGGTGCTACGCGGCCTGCAGGCCCTGTACGAGGGTCAGCTCGCCAGCCCCGAGGACGCGCTACAGGTCTACCGGCAGATCGTGCAGGAGGACCCGGACGACGATGAGGCCCGCCGCCGCCTCGTCTCGGGCTTGAAGCGCGCCATCGCCGAGCGAGCGGCATCGCCGCTCGAAGGGCCGGTGCTCGAGGGCCCGCACCAGGATGCAATGTTGTATCAGGAGGCGGTGTTGCATCAGCGCGAGCTGCTGCTGCGCGCGGCGAGCGACGACGAGCGGCGGCACGCGCTGCTCGAGCTGGTGCCGCTGCTGGAGCACAGCCAGGACGGCGCCCGCGAGGCGGAGGCGCTGCTGGAGCAGGCGCACCGCACCTGGCCGGATCATCGCGACGTCTTGACCGCGCAGGTGGAGCACTACCGCCGGCGCGGCAACTCCAACACCGCACGCGTGCTGCTGGAGCGCGCCTTGCACTCCGCTCGCAATGCCGTGCTCGCCGGACGGCTCGAGCCGGGCTTGTTTCACAGCCTGGATCAGGCGTCGCTGCTCAACGGTGACGCGGAGAGCTCGCGCCTGGCGCGTTCTGCGCTGGCTGCGCTGGAGGGGCAGCCGCTGCGGCTCGGCGGCGCAGGCGCTCGAGCAGGTCACCAGCGCTTTGACGACCTGGTCGCTCCAGCGCCGTTGAGCTCGAGCTTCCGCGGCCTGCTGTACGGGGCTGGCGCTGCCATCGAGCGCGCCTACGCGATGGACCTGCACCCGCTGAAGCTAACGCCCATGCCCGAGGCGCAAGCCGCGCAGGTGCTGGCCGTTGCCGCGGCGTTCGGCTTGCCGGACATGCGTGTGGCCATCTCGGATGAGGTGGGCTGCGACTGCATCACCGTGTTTGCCAGCCCGCCGTGCGTCGTCTTCGGGCGGGCACTGCTCAGCCACGAGAACCCCCGGGTGCGCGATTTTCTGCTGCTGCGCAGCTTGAAGATCGCCCAGGTCAACGGCTGCGCGCTCTCGCGCATGTCCGCCAACGAGCTCTGGTCTGCAGTGGCCGGCTTCCTTGCCTGCTTTGCCACGCCCTGGCGAGCGGAGGGGCAGGATGCGCAGCGCCTGGTGGCAGCACGCAATCGTATTCGCCCTCACGTCACGGCCACGCTCAGCCGCGAGCTGACCGCCATGACCGAGGCGCTGACCTCGAACATCGTCCCGCAGGCAGCTCAGCTGGCGGATGCCCTGTGGCGCTGGGCAGCGCGCGTGGCGCTGCTGGGCGTGGGTGATCTGAGCGTGGCGCTGGAGAGCCTGTCCGCTGCGCAGGGACGCCCGCAGCTGCCCAGGGACTTCGAGGGCCGAATTCGCTGGATAGCCAGCAGTAGCTCCGCCAGAGACCTCGTGGGCTACAGTGTCAGCGATGCCTACACAGAGGCCCGTCGCCGCGCCGGCCTGGGGACGACCTCTCGTTAAGTCAGCCCTCGTGGAACGTTCCCGTACCACCCTGGCATCCCCGGCCCCTTAACAAGCCAGCCAACTCCGCGTTAGCCGATCCTAGGTAGGATCGGTTTGGTGAGCCAGCTCGAGAGCGCGGACCGCAAGCAGATCTTGGGACCGCCGCAGGCAAAGTCCTTCTACGAGGCGGCGACCTCCTGGACGGGCCTGCCGGTGCCAGTCGAGCGCGGTGACCCTCTGATCGGGAGCACGCTCCAGGACACCTACGTGGTGAGCCACATCCTCGGCGAAGGCGGCATGGGCCGCGTGTACGAGGCGCGGCACACACGGCTGCCGAACAAGCGTTTCGCGATCAAGGTGTTGCACGCCGATCTGGCGATGAACTCGGATCTGCAGGTGCGCTTCCAGCGCGAGGCCGAGACGGCGGCCTCCATCGATCACCCGAGCGTGGTCGGCACGTATGACGTGGGGCGCACGCCACAAGGCTGGCAATACATGGTGTGCGAGCACCTGACCGGCCTCGATCTGCACACGCACATCGATCGCTCGGATCCGCTGGGCGACGTCACCGTGATCCACATCGGCAAGAAGCTGTGTGAGGCGGTGGGCGCCGCCCATGACAAAGGGGTCATCCATCGCGACCTGAAGCCGCACAACGTGTTCCTGGTCGGGGACTTCTCCCTCGGGGTGCCCGAGCGACCCAACCTCAAGGTGCTGGACTTCGGGCTCTCGCGCTTCGTCGATCGCGACAGCCAGCTCACCAAGACCGGCGTGATCATGGGCACGCCCGGCTACATGTCGCCGGAGCAAGCGCACAGCGCTGACACCGATCACCGGACCGACATCTACGGCGTGGGCGCGATCCTGTACGCCGCCGCCACCGGGCGCGCGCCGTTCGTGGAGGAGACGCCGCAGATGACCGTGCTGGCGGTGATGAGCCGCGAGCCGGAGCGGCCGCGCATGCTGGAGCCCGGCGTCTCCGAGGGGCTGGAGCTGGTGATCCAGCGAGCCATGGCCAAAGATCCCGCGCAGCGCTACGGCAGCTTGCGCGAGATGTCCGCCGCGCTGGCCGCGCTGGAGCGCAGCCTGGCCATCAGCTCACTCCGGCCGCCGCGCGCCTCCGAGCCGAGCAGCGCAGAGGAAGAGAGCCGGGGCGCGCGCCTGCGCCTCACCATCTGGGCACTGTTCGCCTTCGCCCTGCTCTCGCTCTCGTGCATCGGCGCGGTGGCGGCAATCCTTGCCCTGCGCGGGACCACCGTCGATCCCACCGCGACGGAGCTGGCG
>JAICQL010000110.1 GCA_025937895.1 Polyangiaceae bacterium
ATTATTTCACTGACAAGCTAGCTGCGCGGGGCGTGCAGCGGGTTGATGGGGGAG
Organism: Polyangiaceae bacterium; assembly: GCA_025937895.1. Lineage (GTDB taxonomy): Bacteria > Myxococcota_A > Polyangia > Polyangiales > Polyangiaceae > SZUA-265. Next base: position 55 of record JAICQL010000110.1, read on the forward strand.
TCCATTTTCAATGGATTCTGCACGTGCCCCGAGCGCACCTGCCGATTTTGCGGCCCCGACGGAGCGTGGTCCCGCGTGATCGAGAGCTGGCCGCAGAGGCAAGAGCTGCGCGCGCTGCTTGGAGCCAGCAGCCATGGCTCGGGCCTCCCAGCGTTCGAGCGGGATTGGCTCGTGTGCTAGCGGTTGCAAGGATAGGGTAGACCTGAGGGTTGATGCCGTGCAGATGGCAGGAGGCGATGAGCGAGCGAAACGTCGTGTACCAGTTCAAGCGGTGCGATTGAGGAAGTAGCGCCAGTTGTCTCTGCCCAGAGCCAGGTTTCTGAGCTGACCCTCACAGGCATTGTTGTGAATGGACAGGCGCCCATCTTCGAGAAAGCGCCAGAGCCCATCGCGCTGGTTGATGTAGTAGCCGATTGCCTTTCGTAGCGGCTCGCCGATGTCCTCGCGGCCCTTCTGCAACGCGATCCAGGCATCGAGCAACTCCAGCAGTGGTCGAGCGCGATCGGCGCGTGATCGTGTGCGCTCGGGCATGGCGATGAGCTTGCACTGGCGCTCGAGCTCGAAGAGCTTGGAGATGATCGATAGCGCTTCTGTGGCCAGGACCTTGTCGGTGTGCAGGGCTCGCCAAAAGCCACGTCTGACGTGGGCCCAGCAAAAGACGGGCACGATGCCGAGCTCACGGTAGAGCACGTCGTAGATCGAAGCGGCATCCGAGAGCAGATGCCCTCGAAAGCCTGACAACAAATCCGAGATGGATTTTCCGGAGTGCTCGTTGACCCAGCGGAACACGATGTGTCCGTTATCCGCAATGAAGGTGAAGACGTGCCACTTGCGGCAGCCTCCCGTCTTCTGCACCGGAGCGCCGGTGGCGTCGGTGGCGATGCAGAACGCGTGGGCCTTGCTCTCCTCGAACATGGCCAGGACGATTCGATAGAGCAAAGTGAACGCCACGGCGAGCCAACCGCATTGCGTCGAGCGCGGCAAAGCGAAGCCCTGCCGTGCGCTGATGCGCTCTTGGCAGTGGAGCGGCAGCACGTCATCGTATTTAGAGACGATGACGTTGGCGATGGCGCTCGCGTCTGCCATCACGTGCGGCAACACGCTGGGCGGGAGGGGCGCGATGACCACCGGGGTGGTCTCTGCAGCCTGGGCCTCGACGGGGTCCTGCTCGGCCGAGGTCTCCGCGACCTCTTGCTCTGCAGTCGTTTCCGGGGCGGCAGCTTTCGCGGTGATCGGCACCCACTTGGTGCGGACGAGCAGGAAGCGCACGTAGCAGGCCGGTCGATATCCAACGCGAGATGACGTTTCCTCGCCGATGCGCTGGAGCAGCTCTGGGTTGGCGAGGACCTCAGCCGGATCGACGCGCGCGGTTTCGACGCGCAGGTTGGACAGGTCCAGGTTACGCCGGCCATGACCGCGCTGACCGCGAGGCTGGGGCTTGCCTTTGGGCGGAGTGCTGCGATCGGGACCGCCGCCGGGTCGTTTCGGCGTCATCGACGCCGCTGCTTGCACCGGTGTCGGCGAAGTCGTTGGCGGGCGGCACGTATGCGAGAACGCGCTCGAAGGCCAACCGCTACACGTCTCTGTGAAGCGGATACGGTTGAAGAGGCGCTGCATCTCCGCCACCTCGGAGCTGCTGAGCTCTCGCTGAAACTGCAGCCTTGGGTTCGCTCAGGGTCTTCATGGCCTCGCCCAACAGGCCGATGATGCCGATGGATCGCGCCTCGGTGAGCTGATCGCGGCGCTCGCGACTATCGACACTGCCGGCGGCAGCGGCATCTGCGCTGGGCAACGCATCGGGGTCCTCAAAGGGCTGCTCTCGTTCCCCCGTGTCAGGAGGCGCTTCGCTTCGAGGCTGCGGGGCACGACGACGAGCTGCCGCAGAAATCGGCGGAGCCTCGGCGACTCCAGCGGTCTCGCCCTCTTTCGCCCGCGCCGCTGCCGCTGCCAGGTAGGTCTGCAAGGTGTACAGCCGCTCGCTCGCCGCCTGTTCGTCCAGGTCAAGCCACGTGGTGGTGCCATCCTGGAGAGCACCCCCAGGGTGCCCACCACCAGCAACGCGCTGATGGCGAAGTAGAGAAGCGTGGAGGCCTCGAAGCCGAGCGGGAGGCGCCGGGCGGGTGAACGCCCCGCGGGAACGGCGGCCACCTGCAGCTCGAGCTCACCCAGAGACAGGTGAACACGATTTCCGAGCGGGAGTGGCAGCAGTTGCCCGGTGGCTGCCGATGGCTCGGCGGACGGCAACGAGCATCGCTGGCCATCGGGCAAGGTGCGCCAGCCCCGGGCATTGGCCGGCAACACCGCCGAGACCTCGCCGCGGGTGCACAGGGCGATGCAAGAGCTCTCGCTCTCCAGCAGCTCGTCGGGCAGCGAGATGTCGGCGCAGGAGCTGCGCCCCCCGAGGAAGACGCTGCCCCGCGGCTCACGGTGAGAGACGCTGAGGACGTCGCCCTGCCACAGAATGACGACCTCAATCGCGAGCCGCGCACTGTGCTCCACCTCGCTGGCAGCGATGGGCGAGCCGTCACGCCGGAGGACATAACCGGCAGCGGGCACGGACTGGAGTGTCCGCGACGGGAGCGACCCATGAACCACGGCGAGACCTCCAGCTCCGACGCCGACGACGAGATGCGAGCGCGTTCATGCGCTCGCAGCCCTGTTCTCGTCAGTGTGGGTATCGGAATCGCTCGCGTCCAGCGCCTCGCGGAAGGTTGATCGGGGTGGAGCTTGGCGCTCGACGACCCCGGGCTTCGTCTCGCTCGATCGAATTACGCGCTCGGCGCTCAGAGGAAGGTGGTGTTATTAGTGGTGTTGTTGTTCGTCACGCTGTTGTCGATGACGATGATGATGATGTTTCCGCCGCCGCCGCGGTTGCGCCCACCCCGGCCGAACCCGCCGCCACCGCCGCCCTTGCTCATGTTGGAACCGCCTTTGTTCCAGCCACCGCCGCCCCAGCGGTGGCGCCCACCACCCCAGCCGCCTACCACCTTGGACAGATCCTCCTCGCCGAGGACGTCGATGTTCTTGCTGTCAACAGTCTTGAGCTCGTTCATGGTGTCTGGTCCCTTCTGGTGGTTCGCGCCGCTCGTTGCCGCGCTCGGACCAGCCGTTGCACCCCCCATGCCAGCTCGGGGAGGCCGCCACACACGCGGAAATGCCGCGGATTTCTGATGTTCGGGAAGTGGGTGGGCGTTCTGGACAGTCCTCGGTCGGTGGCGTGGACTGTACGCCTCCGCTCGCGAGGGTCGGGCGCGCCGAACCCGGATCGACAGCGGGGTCCTCTGCCCGTACGCAGGTCGCCTCAGTGGGCCGCAGTTCAGTGAGCACGCGGCGCCGGGTCGTGCGCGAGCGCACGTCCTGCGGCGGCCGCCCTGCAGCTCAGCTCAGAGGAAGGTGGTGTTGTTGGTCGTGTTGTTATTCGTGACGCTGTTATCGACGAAAATGATGATGATGTTCCCGCCGCCACCGTTGCGGCCACCACGGCCGAGCCCTCCACCACGTCCACCGCCGCCGCCCTTGCTCATGTTGGAACCGCCCTTGTTGTTCCAGCGATTGCCGCCCCAGCGGTGGTGCCCGCCCCAGCCGCCGACTACCTTGGACAAGTCCTCCTCGCCGAGGACGTCGATGTTCTTGCTGCCTGCAGTGTCGAGCTTGTTCATGGTGTCTGGTCCCTTCTAGTGATTCGCGCCGCTCGTCGCCGCGCACACAGCAGCCTTTGCAGGCCGCGTGCCAGGGCACTCGAGGGTAGAAATCGCCGGCAAATCACGGACCTCGCGAGCGAGACACCGTTCACGGCTGAGCTCGAGACAGTCCAGGCGCGTCCGCGGACCGTCCTCGCTGACGACAGCCTTATAGAACTCAGGTTACAGAGCGCTCAGTTACAGAGCGCTCAGTTACAGAGCGCTCAGTTACAGAGCGCTCAATTACAGAGCAGCGGCTGGTTGGCGCGCGACACGGTGGAGGCGGTACACACTTCGGAGCCCGCAACACCCGTGCAAATGACCCCAGCGATGCTGCCGCACAACGGGTTCTCGCCAGCCCCGCTGCGCTCCGTGGGGAGGTATCCGAGGCCCAAGCCGCCACAGTTCCCCACGGCTTGATTGCAATTCGGCTGCGAAAGGAACGCGCTGAACTGGCTGCCAGGGCTCTCGACCCCGTCACAGTCATAGTCAAAGGACACTTCAGACGGGTTCGCGGCACTGGGATAGCCAACCTCGAAGGCCAGGGTTTGCCCCGGGTTCACCACGGCAGCGCGATTGCTCACGAGTGGGTCGTCCAGACAGTCCCCCGCAACGGTCGCGAAGCCATCCTGAGGTGGACAGCCCTCGATCTCATCACCGGGACCCGTGGTGCCAAAACCATCTCGGTCTCGATCGCGGTAGAGCGGCACCGGGCTGGCGCAACCGGCGTCGACCGGGCCTGGCTCCAGCCCGCCAGCGTCGGGCAGCGCGACGGAGCCGGCGCCGCCCGGCATCCCGCCCGCTCCAGCCGAGACGACGCTGCCGGCCCCGGCCTCACCCACTTGCTCACCGCTGGCGCCCGCGCTTCCACCCGAAGCCGGGATATTACCGACCCCTGCTGCTCCAGCGTCGCTCGGAGGCCCGCCGGGCTGCAGCGCCGGTACTTGTCTCTCCTCGGTGCCGTCGTCGGGCACACAGACGTTGTTGACACAGCGGTAGCCCGCGAACGGACAGATGTTGCCCGGATCACACCTCTTGCCGTTCAGCGCCTCGTCCAGGCTCAGGTAAGGCTCGCAGGAGGCAAACGCGGCGAGGAGCAGCGCGCTGCACGTAAACAGAGTTCGCTTCACCACGTCTCTCGCGCCACGAGTTGACAGTCTCCGCCGGTGCATGCAAGCCCGATATCCGTGCTCTCGCTGCGGGCCGTGCCGAGATCGAGATAGAGCGAGACGCCGCTCAGCACGCCCACGGCCGCGCCGATGCCGAGCAGCACGCGCGCAGCGACCTTGCGATCATCCATGGCCTGCCACTTGCGGTAGCCGTCGGTCTGGCCTCCTTTGGTCTTGTCCCCCGCCTCATCCTCCAACCCCCGCCGCGTCAGCTCCAGCACCCCAGCCCCGATCAACAAACCAGCGCTGGTGCTCAGCCCCGTCCACGTCCACCAGCGCACGCCGCGCGGCTCGTCTGCGACGTCGGGCAGGGACTCGTACGGCGCGACGGCGCTGCTGGCGACCATCACCGAACCGGCGGAGCTGGCGGTGGCGACGGCGCCGGGCGGTGGGGAAACGACGGGGCGCAGCTCGTAGCTCAGATCCATGGCGTGGCGCGCGGACATGTCGAAGGTGTGCGCCGAGTCTTCGTAGCCGCGGGCGCGCAGGGTGAGGCGATGGGCGCCGGGTGCGATCTCGCCGGTCCAGGGGGTGACCCCGCGCGAGACGTCGTCGAGCAGGATGAGGGCGCCGGGCGGGGTGGAGAGGATGGTGAGCTGCTGCACCCCGGACTTCTGCAGCTGGAGCTCGAGCTCGGCGATGCGCACGCTGGTGGTCACGGCATTTTCCGCTTTTGGTGAACGGCGGAGGTAGTCGCGATAGGCAGCGAGGGCGTTGGGCCCGTCGTTCATGCGCTCGTAGGCGAGCGCGATATTGAAGCTGAGGCGGGCGCTGGGGGCGAGGCGATCGGCCTCCTTGAAGTGCTCGATGGCGGCCCGAAAGCGGTTTTGCCGATACGCTTCCATACCCAGCTGGAAGCTGGAGCGTGCGCGCTCTGCGGCCGAGGCGTCCGGCTCCGCCTTGGCGCTGGTGGGGGTGACCTCCGGCGTGGAGTCGGCTGCCTCGGGGGGCGCTGCGGCTGATGCGGCCGCGGGCGCCGTGCCAGCTGAAGCCGAGCTGCCAGCGGCCTGCGCCAAGGCAGACGAGCAGAACGAGCACACCAAAACGAAGCTGCGAAAGGCGCTCGCGGGCCTGACCATCATTTGAGCCATCTCCGGGCGAACTATCCGGGGAAAGATACCGAGCGACTTGCGTGATTCGCCGTCCCTGCGACGCACGCGGCCCCGCCGCCGCTACCCGCGACTATACGAGCCGGCCGTGGGATAAACAACACAATCCAGTGGCGACGCCACCCGGCATGCATGCGGTGTTCCGGAGCGAAGCAGCGCAGCACCTTGGTGACGCGCAGAGCGGAGACTGTCCGGCGCGCTGGCAAGGACAGTCCAGCGCTGGCGACGGGCGCTGAGCGAGCGGGAATCCCGTCGGATTTCACGCGCACACCAGCTGGCACGAACGCTGCTAACAGGGGCGAGGCAGCCGTGCGCTCGCGCCTGCTCGAAGAGCAAACGCAGCGAGCTCACCACCTCCGGCACTGATCGCGACTTTGGCCCCACGGGGAGTCACTCAGAGCGGCCCTCGCGCTGGAAACCCCATCCGTCTCACAAAAAAAGAAGTCGACAGACATGGCCACTACTTCTAGCAACGGAGCCTTCCCGATGACCTCGAACCGTAGCCCGCTACCACCGCCCAATGCGGCCACGGTCGTGGCCGGCACGCCGAAGGTCGCGGTGTCTTCGAGTGGCCCGAGCACGGCGCCGATGGGGCCGATCAAGGACAAGGCCGGCAACGGCGAGTCGCGGGACGCTGCGCCGCTGCCGCTGCGTGCTCATGCGCCGACGACCACCCCGGGTGCGGGCGGGTTTCAGCCGGCTCCGGTACGGCGCGCGGGTTTGTGGGCCACGGTGGTGGGAGTGGGTCCGTCAATCTTGAAGAACATGGCGGCCAGCAAGGGTGTGCTCGACCAGAAGCACGCGCTCGACCAGAAGAGTGCGCGCAGCAACGGCAAGCCCAGCTCGAATGGCGCGCCCGGAGAGGGCTCGCGCCCCGAGGGCCAGCGTGCGGAGAGCTCTGCGTCCTCTGCGTCCGCTTCCCACTCCGCTCCCGTGCACTCCGCGGCCACGCGCATCTCGGCGGGCGTACCCAAGCTGGCAGCGCCCACCGCCGTCTCGCCGCTCCGTGCTGCGCAGCCGAGCTCGCCGCAAGCGAGCTCCCCGCAAGCGAGCTCCCCGCAGCGCAGCTCGCGCGAGCAGGAGCGTGAGGCCGAGCGCGACTCGCACCAGCGGGGCGCGCCGCGCCGTGAGGAGTCGCGGCGCGCTTCGCGGCGCGCTCCGTCGCGCCCGGCGCCGGACTCGTTGCCGCAGTCGGGGCCTTCGGAGCCGGGGCTGTTCCGCAAGGCGGTGGTCGAGGCGCGCCGCGCCGAGGGCGCGGAGGTGGACTTCCTCGCGGGCTTCAAGCCGAAGGGCTGGAGCGTGCTGCTCTTGCTGGCGTCGCTGGTGGCGCTGCTGTTCGTGGGCGCTGCGCTGGCCACCGTGGAGGTGACGGCGGAGGCGCAGGGTATGTTGCGCGCCCCCAAGGGGCTGCGGCCGGTGGCCTCGGTGCTCGGTGGCTCGCTCGCCGAGGTGCTGGTGCAGAGCGGCGATCAGGTGGAGCCGGGCCAGGTCGTGGCGCGGCTGGAGGCCACGGAGCTGCGCGCCAATCTGGTCACGCGCGAGCGTGAGCTGGAGACCACGCAGATCGAGGTCACCGAGGCGGATCGCCGCGACCGTCAGATCGAGGAGCGCGCGTCGCAGGCGATGCAGCGCCGCCGCGCGGCCCTGCAGGGGCGCATCGCCGTGAACAACGAGCGTCTGGCGCAGCGCATGAAGCAGTCTGCCAACTACGACGAGCTCGAGCGCCAGGGCGGCGCCAGCGCGGACGCAAACCTGAGCGTCAAGGATCAGCTGCAGTCTGCCAAGGAGGGCATCTCGGCGCTCACCGCGGAGGTCGCGCTGCTGGATCTCGAGATCGCTGACCGCGCGCGGCAGTGGCAAGAGCGAGACTCGGCGCGGCGCGCGCAGCTGGCGCGCGCTCAGGCCAGCGTGGATGAAGCGCGGGCCGTGCTCGCGTCCAGCGAGATCCGCGCTCCGGCAGCGGGGCAGGTCGAGTCCCTGCTGGCCACGCCGGGCGGCGTGGTCGAGGCCGGTGGCCTGCTCGCCAACATCGTGCCCGCCGGCGCGCCGCGCACCATCGTGGCCTTCGTGCCGAGCCGTGACATCGCCTTCGTCGCGCCGGGCGCCGAGGCCACGGTCGAGGTGCAGTCGCTCTCGATCAGCGAGTTCGGTCTGGCCAAGGCCAAGGTGCTGCGCGTGTCGAGCGACGTGGCGACGCCGCTAGAGGTGCAGAGCACCTTGGGCGAGCAGCTGCAAGGCGGCTCGGTGGTGCGGGTGGAGCTGGAGCTGGTGGACTCCGACACCAGTGCGGACATGAACCCCCACCTGCGCTCGGGTGAGCGGGTGACGGTGCGCCTGCACCGCCGCGAGCGCCGCGTCATCACCCTGCTGTTCGACTTCGTGCGGAAGTGGATGGAATAAATGCGCCTGCGCTCTCTCTTCCGGCGGCGGGTGCACCCCGTCCAGCAGATGGAGGCCACCGAGTGTGGCGTCGCCTGCCTGGCCATGGTGCTCGACTTCCACGGCTGCTCCAAGTCTCTGAAGGAGCTGCGCGAGTCCTGCGGCACTTCGCGCGACGGCAACTCGGCGCTGGATCTCCTGAAGGGCGCGCGCAAGCACGGGCTGGAGGCGCGCGGGCTGCGGCTCGAACCCGATGCCCTGCACGAGGTCACCCTGCCCGCGATCCTGCACTGGGACTTGAACCACTTCGTGGTGCTCGAGCGCTGGAAGTCGGGCAGCACCCCTGCCGCAGCCCGCGCCCGCGTCGTCGATCCGGCGAACGGCCCGCGCGAGATCGACGGCGCCACGCTGGACCAGAGCTTCTCGGGCATCGCGCTGGAGTTTGCCCCCACCGCCGAGCTGAAGCGCCAGAAGCGCCGCACGCCGGGGCTGCGCCGCTACTTCGCGGAGCTGCCGCGGGTGAAGGCGCCGCTGGTGTTCATGATGATCGCCGGCGCCTCGGCTCAGCTCCTGGGTGTGGTCTCGCCCGCGGTGAGCCAGCTCCTGATCGACGAGGTGATCCGCCCGGCGCGCACCGACTGGCTGCTGCCCTTGCTGGCGGTGATGATCCTGGCGGCGGTGGGCGAGCTGTGGCTGCGCTGGCTGCACGGTCTGGCGATGGCGTCGCTGCAGAGCGCGCTCGGCTTCCGCCTGACGGAGAAGCTGGGCCTGCACCTGATCCGGCTGCCGCTCTCGTTCGTGGAGAGCCGCAGCCACGGCGACCTGCTCGACCGCGTGAGCAGTCAGGCGGGCCTGGGCCGGCTGCTGAGCAAGACGGCGCTGGGCGTCTTTGATCTGTTCTTCCTGGCAGCGCTCACGGCGCTGATGCTCGCGTACGACGTGCGGCTGGCACTGCTCACGCTCAGCATCGACGTGCTGCGGCTGGTGGTGGTGCGCATCTTCCGGGAAGAGGTGCGGCAGCGCTCGGGTGGTGAGATCGCGGCGCAGGCGCGCGAGCACTCGGTGGTGCTGGAGGCCACGCAGTCCGCGGAGCTGATCAAGGCCTTTGGCATCGAGAAGAGCGTGCGCGGCTGGTTCACTCGCCGGCTCTCCGAGCGCCTGCGCTGGACGGTGCACACGCGCCGCGCCAGCACCACCCTGAGCCGCCTGCTCTCGGTGTTCGACTCGGCCACCAGCGCGTTCGTGCTCTGGTTCGGCGGCGGGAGGGTGATCTCGGGCGAGATGACCCTGGGCGTGTTCGCCGGCTTTCTCGCCATCCGCGCGCTGGCGAGTGGGCCACTGAACTCGCTGGTGGGCACCCTGGAGAGCTGGCTGGCGCTACAGACGACCTTGACCCGCGCCGAGGACATCTTCGACGAGACCTCGATGCCGGAGGGCACGCGCGCGGCGGACGGGGTGCGCGGCCACATCCAGCTCGAGGGCGTGGGCTTCCGCTACGGCAGCGGCGGCTCCTGGGTGTTCGAGGACGTGTCGCTCAGCATCCAGCCCGGCGAGCACGTGGTCTTCGCGGGCCCCTCCGGGCAGGGCAAGTCCACCCTGCTGCGCATCATCTCGGGCGTGCTGCAGCCCACCAAGGGGCGCGTGCTGCTCGACGGGGTGGACATCCGCGAATATTCGCCGGACTCGCTGGCACGCCACGTGGGCTCGTTGATCGGTGACCCGCTGGTGATCGCGGACACCGTGCGCAACAACCTGCTCCTGCGCTGCCCCGATGCCTCGGAGCGCGCGCTGCAGCGAGCCGTCAACGCCGCCTGCTTCCAGGAAGTGGTGGCGCGCATGCCGCAGGGCCTGCAGACGCAGCTCGAGGCGCGCGGAACCAACCTCTCGGGTGGCGAGCGGCAGCGCCTGGCGCTGGCGCAGGCGCTGCTCGGCAAGCCGCGGCTCCTGTTCCTGGACGAGGCCACGCACTCGCTGGACGCCGCCAACGAGGCGCGCGTGCTGCAGAACATCCTCAGCCTGGGGGCCACCGTCGTCTCGGTGGCGCACCGGGGCGCGGTGATCGAGACGGCCACGCGCGTGTACGACGTGTGTGAGGGGCAGGTGCAGCTGCGCCGCCGGCCCGCGCCCGCAGGCCGCCCCAGGCTGGCCCTGGTGGAGAACCCGGACCCTGATGGCCCTGATGGCGGAAAGGACGGCTCATGCAAGCTACAGCTGGCGCGCTGACGGCACCCAGGCGCTTTCAAGCCCTGCTGCGCGAGTCGCTGCTGTCCGAGCGGCAGCTGCTGCAGAAGCTGGGGGCGGTGGCCCTGGTGGGCGCTCTGCTGGCGCTGGGCATGCCGCAGATCTCGCGCATGGCGATGGACGAGGCGCTGCCCACGACCTCGCCGCGCATGTTGCTGGCCCTGGCCCTGGCGGCCGTGCTGGTCGGCGCGCACCAGGCCTGGGCGGGCTGGATCGAGGACCGCACTACGATGGCGCTCGGGGCGCGCATCGAGCGCGGCTCGCTCGACACCCTGTTCAGCTCGCTGCTGTCGTCCGACTATAGCCAGCTGCGCAAGCGAGACTCGGGCTGGATGGGCGACACGCTCGGCGGCGCGAGCGGCGTGGTCTACGGCTACGTCGGCGCGTTCGTCACCTTCGTCACCCAGGGCGCGTTTGCGCTCGCCTATCTGGGCTTGCTGATCAGCAGCTCACCGCTGGCCACCGTGCTGGTGGCGCTGGCCAGCTTTGGGCTCGCCTTCCTGTCCTGGGCCTTCTCGACCTGGGAGGCGAAGCTGGCCAGGGTGGCGCTCGACGCCTCGAGCAAGCAGCAGGCGCTGCTCAATGTGCTGCTGGTCTCGCTCGCCTCGCTGCGGGGCCTGTTCTGCACCCGCCGTCTGGGCGCGGAGTGGCAGCAGACCCTGCGCAGCTCGACCCTGGCGGCCAACCAGCGCAACCGGGCCGCGCTGGTGCGCGGCCTGGTGGTAGGCGGCGCGGGCCGCGCGCTGGGCCTGGCCATCACCATCTGGGCCATCTACGTGTGCGTGTCGAACGCCTCGGGCATCGGCGAGATGATGATGATCACGAGCATCGCCGCGGGGCTCTCGGGATCGCTGCTGGCGCTGTCGGGGGCGTGGCTGGGCTTCCGCGCGCTGGAGCCGCAGTTCGAGCGCATGAACGAGCTGCTGGCGTCGGCCCGGCCCGAGCCCGAGCGCGTCTTGCCGCAGGAGACGGACGACGCCATCGTGATCGACTCCGTGTGGTTTCGCTACAGCGAAGACGCGCGCTGGGTGTTGGAGAATCACTGCTGGCGGGTGGAGCGCAACGACTTCGTGCGGCTGGACTCGCCCTCTGGTAGCGGCAAGAGCACCTTGCTCCGGCTGCTCTCGGGCATGCTCACCCCGGCGCGCGGCTCGCTGCGCATCTTCGGGGTGGACGCGCGCGAGGCTCGCCACCTGGTGCTGTACGTACCGCAGCACTCCAGCTTGCTGGAGGCCTCGATCGGCGAGAACCTGCGGCTGCTGAGCGGCGCTTCCGACGACGAGATCCAGCGGGTGGCGCGCCACACGGGCCTGACCGAGCTGCTGGAGACCTTGCCCATGGGAGTGGAGACGCCCGTGGCGGCCCAGGGCCAGAACCTCTCGTCGGGCCAGCGCCAGCTGGTGGTGCTGACGGCGGCCTTCGCCTCCAAGCGCCCGGTGCTGCTGCTCGACGAGTCCCTGAGTCAGATCGACACGGGCCTGCGCAATCGCATGAACTGGCCGGCGCTGTTGAAGAATCGTACCGTGATAGCGGTCGAGCACGCGCGCGGTTGAGCGACACGGCGCGCGATGTCGAAACGCACGGCGACTCCGCAGCGCAGAGCGACACTCGAGCGCACTGCGCTCCGCAGCGCAGAGCGACTCGAAGCGCGCTGCGACGCCGCAGCGCAAAGCCACAGCTCGTCTGCGCGCTCCTCGCTGGAGCCGCCACGAAGCGAGCCGCAGCGCGCTCCGGAGTGCTGGCGGAAATCCTGACAGGCCGCGGCTGGCGGCCAAAATCGCGACTGAACAACTGGAGCCTGGTAATGCCCAGGCGGATGAACTAGCGAGCGAAGGCGGAGGCGATGGAGTGAAGGAGCGGAACACACGGAAGCAGCGCTGTTCTCGCCAGGCGGGCGGAGTCCGCCGTGCTCGTGAGGCGGGTTGGCCCTTGCTGCATGCCGGAGCCCTGGTACGGGGCGGCGTATTCGCTCTCTCCTTGCAGGCTGCTGCCGTGACGGTGCTGGCTGCCGCCCCTGTCCTGGCCCAGCCCCTCGATAGCGTCAGCCGCGAGGCGGCCACGGCGCTCGCCCTCGCAGGGCTCGAGGCCTACGAGGCGGGCCACTACGAAGAGGCGCTCGACAAGCTGGAGAAGTCGTACACCGTGGCGCGCGTGCCCACCCTGGGCCTGTGGTCGGCACGCGCGCTGCACAAGCTCGGGCGCTGGCTGGAGGCGGAGGCGCGCTACCAGGAGACGGTGGTCTTGCCGCTGCCCGAGGTGGACACCGAGACGCAGCAGCAAGCGCAGCAGGCTGCGCAGGCGGAGCTGACCGCGCTCAGCCCCAGCATCCCACAGCTCGTGCTGCAGCTGGACGGCGCCACCCTCGAGCAACTGCGCGTCACCATCGACGGCAAGGTGGTCAGCTCGGCGGAGACGGTGCACCGGCTCGACCCCGGGGCTCACCGGGTCGAGGGCGATCGGGGCGACGCGCGGCAGGCGGCCGACGTGCAGCTGGCGCCGGGCGAGAGCCGCACCGTCGTGCTGCGCTTTCCGAGCGGCGAGGCGGCGATGGCGCCGGCACCCGCCTTCCAGCTGGAGTCGGACGGGGGCGGCGACAGCTGGCTGCGCCCCGCGGGCTGGACGGCCCTGGTGCTGGGTGGGGCCGGCATCGCCGTGGGCACCGTCTCGCTCGTGCTGGCGGTGCAGAAGAAGGATGAGATCGACCACGACGATCTCTGCCGGAGCAACGAGTGCCCTCCCAGCCGGCGCGAGCTGGTCGACAGCTATGACTCGCGCCGCAACCTCTCCACGGCGGGCTTCGTGGCGGGCACTGCGCTGGTCGCGCTGGGAGTGACCGCGCTGATCGTCGCTGGCGACGGCTCCGAGAGCCCGAGCGCCCAGGCCGTCTTCTCGCCCTCCTTCACCGGTATCCAGGGGACCTTCTGATGTTGCGTCGTCATTCGATCTGGGGTGGTCTGTCGCTCTCCTTGCTGATGCTGGGGGGCTGCTTGCTGGCCGACGTGGGGATCAACGAGGACCTGGAGCAGGAGCAGGAGCAGGTCGGCACGCCGCCACTGCAACCCGGCGCGGGCGCAGGCGGCGGTAACGGCAACGGCTCGGGCGGAGGCAGCGGCTCGGGCTCGCTGCCTCAGGCTGGCCAGGGCGGCGGCGCAGGTGCTGGCGGCGTCTCCCCGGCGCAGGGCGGCTCGGCCGGTGCAGGCCAGGCGGGCGCCCCGCCCAATACTGGTGGAGCCTCCGGAGAGGGCGGCGGCGGCGGCCCCACCATGGCCGAGCTGGTTGCGCAGATGTGCCCCGACGGCGTGGATCTCGAGACGGCCTGCGCGCAGTATTGCGACGCGTACACGGCGGCTTGTGGCGATTTCAATCCGGCCACGGCGGACAAGCCATACGACTACACGAACTCGACGGACTGCGCCGTCTTCTGTTTCACAGAGTCGGGCTGGGCCGTGGGCACCAACTCGACCCTGGATAGCGTGAAGTGCCGCTGTTACCACGCCGTGCTGGCGATGACCGAGGGGTTCACCCCGCATTGCTTCCACGCCGCACGCGTACCCTCGATGGGCGGCTGCGGACCGCAGGAGTGACCTGGCCGTCCGCCGCCAGAGCGGCGGCGAAGCCAGAAATGCATGCGACCCGCGCACGCGGTTCACGTCGGTGAATCGCGGCTGCGCTCCGCGTCCCTGCAGCAGCAAGGGCCGGGGCGACATTTGGGCCAAGATTCCACATCCTGCACCCATCAGCCGTTCAATCTCGAGGCTGTTTCGCGCTGCTGCAACAGCTCGTGTCCCCTCCAGCCACGTTTGCAAGTGCAGGCCTGGCGAGCGGCGCAGCGCGGTCTCACATCAACGGGCTGCGACCCTGCCAGGGCGCTGCCCGAAACTTGGCGTTTAGTCCAGCGAAAAACGGCGCAACAGTAGTAGAAGAGGGTGCAGCCGCAGCAGCGGCGGCGTAGCATCGAAATCGGAGTACTCGCTCGTGTTCCTGCCCAAGCCCGGCCTCGTCGTAGGCAATCGGTACGAGCTCACGGGGGCCATTGGCCGCGGGGGCATGGGAGAGGTGTGGAAGGCGCACGATCGCGAGCTGGACACGGCCTGCGCGGTCAAGTTCATCCTGCAACACCTGGCCACCGATCGGGGCATTCGCGATCGCTTCACGCGCGAGGCCAGGGCTGTCGCACGCCTGCGCTCGCCGCACGTGGTGCACATCCTGGGCGTGGGCGAGGTGGAGGACGTGCCCTACCTGGCGATGGAGCTGCTCGAGGGAGAGACGCTGCTCGCCCGGCTGGATCGTCTGGGCAAGCTGGACCCCTTCGTGACGATGAAGGTGGTGGAGCAGGTGGGTGAGGCGCTGGAGAGCGCGCACCACGCCGGCATCGTGCACCGCGATCTGAAGCCCGAGAACATCTGGTTCTGGGCGGGCAGCAAGGTCTTCATCAAGGTGCTGGACTTTGGCGTGGCCAAGACGGGGCTGAAGACCGGCTCGCTGCAGACAGCCACGGGCGCGCTGGTGGGCACGCCGCAATACATGAGCCCGGAGCAAGCGCTGGGTAACCGCGACGTCGACCATCGCTCGGATCTCTGGTCGCTGGCGGTGATCACGGTCGAGTGCCTGTGTGGCAAGCGCCCGTTCGACAGCGAGGGGCTCGGGGATCTACTGCTGCAGATTGTGAGCAACACGCCGCCCTCGCTGCAGGAGCTGGCGCCGGAGCTGCCGCCGAGCTTGCACGAGTGGTGGGCGCGGGCGCTCGCGCGCGACCCGCGGCAGCGCTTTCAATCCGCGAGCGAGCTGGTCGAGGCGCTGCGCCCGCACCTGGTGGGCAACGCACCCTATTCGGAGCTCGTGCACTCGGGGTTTCCGCATTCGGGGCTGCCGCACTCGGGGCTGCCACACTCGGGGCTGCCACACTCGGGGCTGCCGCACTCGGGATTTCCGCATTCGGGGCTGCCGCAGTCGGGACTGCCGCACTCGGGGTTGCCTCATTCCGGGCTCGCAGCGGCTGGTCTCCCCAACTCCGGGTTTCAGGTTGCGCTGCCAGCGAGTGGGCCCGTGCCCTCGGCCCGGCCCTACTCGGGGAGGGAGGAGGCAGGGCGCCCGGGCGCCACGGATCCAGGCGGCTGGATCGGAGGCGGTCAGGAGTCGCGCTCCTCGCTGCCCAGGGAGCTGCAGCCCCACTCCGCGGCCTCCATCCCCAGCCTGAGCACCGGCACGGCGGTGGTGTCCGAGCGGGCAGCACGGCCCTCGCCAGGCTCCGTCGGTCCCATCAGCAGCCGGCGCCTGCCTCAGAATGGCCGCCAGCGCACGGCGGTGGTGGCCGCGGCGCTGCTCACGGTGGGGGTCGCAGGCACGACCTGGCGCATGCTGTCGGGCGATGCGCCGGAGAGCGATGCGCGGCAGACGACCCTGTCGTCACTGCCTGCCCCCGTGGTCACCCACGAAGGGCCGAGCAACGCCCCTCCTTCCGACCCGAGCCCCCCAACGGCCTCCGAGCCTGACGTCCCCACGGGCGCAGCGCCGGACGGGCTGCAGCTGCCGGGCAGCAATCCCTGGGATTCGGCGCTGGGCAACCCCAGGCCGGGGGTGACGCAGACGGCGGTGGGAGCCCTGCTGCCGCAGCGCGCCCCGCAGCAGGGCGATACCGGCAATGCCGAGGCAGAAGCCGCAAAGGAGCCAGCTGCGGAGAAGCCGGGCGCCGTTCCGTCGCGAGCCACTCCAGCTCGTGCCACTCCAGCTCGTGCCGTGCCGCCCCGTGCAGCCGCGCCACCGGCGGCCCCCGCCGCAGCCGCGCCCGCGGCAGCGGCGCCCGCCCCACCGCGCAGGGCACCCAGCCTCTCTGCCGCCGACGTGGGGCTCTCGGCACCTGCCAGGGTCAACCCGGCGCAATCTGCCGGCAAACCGGGCTCGGAAGCGGCTGCCGCCGACTCGAGCCAGGGTGCCGGCCAGGCCGATTCGGAAGCGGAACGAAAGGCAAAGCTGAAAAGAAGGATCGGCCTGGGCTCCAAATGAGCTAGGCGTTGCCCTGACATGGCCGATCCCTCTCTGAATCAGGAGACCGTCGACCTCAGCCTGTCGACCTTGGGGGTTGCGGATGGCTCGCTGGTGGGGCTGACCATCTTGATGCACCCCAACGTGGCCCGGGTGGGCCAGGTGGCGGCGCTGTTTTCGTGGATGGTGGGCGGAGTACGGCGCCTGAGCCGCCTGGAGCCGGACTTTCACCTCCACGGCAGTGACCTTGCGGAGCCCCTGACCAGCCCCGTGCTGAGCCGCACCCCAATCGTCATCCGCGCCACCGAGCACGGCACCCTCAGCCTGGAGAACCCGGCGGGGCTGAACGGCATCCAGGTGCAGGGCGAGGCGCTGCCGGCCCAGCGCGAGTTCACGGAAGAGGCTCTCGACGCGGGCATCGTCATCAACCTCTCGGGCTTGGTGCTGCTCCTGCTCCACCGATTGTCCGCCGATCCGGATCCCTTCCCCGACATGGGCCTGCTGGGTGAGAGCCTGGAGATGCGCCGGGTGCGCGAGGAGATCCGCCGCGTTGCCGATCTGGACGCCTGCGTGCTGATCCGCGGCGGCAGCGGCTCGGGCAAGGAGCTGGTGGCCAGCGCCATCCACCGCGCCAGCCGCCGGCAGGCGCAGAGCTACATCACCGTGAACATGGGCGCCATCCCGCCCTCGGTGGGCGCGTCGATGTTGTTCGGGCACGCGCGCGGAGCGTTCACGGGCGCCTCCAACCCCAGCCCCGGCTTCTTCGGCAGCGCCGACGGGGGCACGCTGTTCCTGGACGAGGTGGGGGAGACGCCACGCGAGCTGCAGGGCATGTTGCTGCGCGCGGTGCGCGAGGGCGAGATCCAGCCGGTGGGCGAGTCGCGCGCGCGCAGCGTGGACGTGCGCGTGCTCAGCGCCACCGACGCCGATCTCAACGCGATGGTCGACAGCGGCAAGTTCGCGATGCCGCTGCTGCGCCGCCTGGAGGGCTACACGATCGCCGTGCCGCCGCTGCGCGAGCGGCGGGATGATCTGGCGCGGCTGTTCTTTCGCTTCCTCACGCGGGAGCTGGAGGAGACGGGCGAGCTGAGCAAGCTGGCGGAGCCTGCGCCCAGCCAGAAGCCATGGCTGCCCTGCAGCCTGGTGGCGAGCCTGCTCGACTACCACTGGCCCGGGAACGTCGCGGAGCTGGAGACGATCGCCAAGCGCATCGCCATCACCAACCGCGGGCGCAAGGCCTTCTATCTCGATCCGATGATCTCCGAGCGCCTGTCGCGCATGCACGACGGACGGTCCCCCACCAGTGTCTCACCGGGTACCTTCCCGCCCGGAGCGTTGCCCTCCGGCGCAGCGGCGGGCGGCGTCTCGCCCGGCACGTTACCGCCCGGGACGATGGCTCCTCACTCAGCCCAGGGCGGGAGCGCGCTGCCGCCCGTGCGGCGCGACGCGGCCTCGCTGGAAGACGGCGAGATCGCCGCGGCCATGCGCGAGCATCGCTTCAAGATCAAGGCCGCGGCGGTGGCGCTCGGGGTGTCGCGCTCCTGGCTCAACACACGGCTCGAGAGCTGCGCCGGCATCCGCAAGGCCAAGGAGCTGCTGCGCGACGAGATCCTGAGCGCGGCCAGCGCCAGCGGCGGGGATCTCACCGCGATGGCGGAGCGCCTGGAGGTGTCCGAGCACGGGCTGAAGCTGCGCATGAAGGCGCTGGAGCTGCAGGACCAGGTGCGCAGCAGCGGCCAGGCGGAAGAGTAGCGAGGCCAGCGGTGCCTGCGCCCTTCACGGCCGAGCAGCGGCACGAGCTGTGGCGCGCCAGCCCTCGCTGGCTGCTCGGGCACGGCCCGCGCCAGCTCGGTGCCGAGCTGGCAATGCTGGCCCAGGCCGCCGGCAACACACCGCCCGACTCGTACGGCAGCGGCGGCACGCTGGAGGAGCTGGAGGCGGAGCTGGCGCAGCTGCTCGGCAAGCCAGCGGCGCTGTTTCTGCCCAGCGGCACGATGGCGCAGCAGATCGCGCTGCGCATCCACGCCGAGCGCGCGCGCTGCCGCACCCTGGCGTTCCACCCCACCTGCCACCTGGAGCTGCACGAGCAGCGCGGCTATCAGCGCCTGCACGGGCTGGACGCGGTGCTGGTGGGGCGCAGGGAGCGGCTGCTCACCCGCGCCGATCTGGACGCGCTGGCAGAGCCGGTGGCGGCACTGCTGCTGGAGCTGCCGCAGCGCGAGATCGGCGGCCTGTTGCCGAGCTGGGACGAGCTCTCTGCGCAGTGCCGGTGGGCGCGCGAGCGCGGGGTGGCGCTGCACGTGGACGGCGCGCGGCTGTGGGAGAGCGCGCCCTTCTACGGCAAGAGCCCGCGCGAGCTGTGCGCGCTCTTCGACAGCGTGTACGTCTCGTTCTACAAGACGCTCGGGGCGATCGCCGGCGCCGCGCTGCTCGGTGAGCGGGATTTCATCCGCGAGGCGCGCATCTGGCAGCGCCGCCACGGCGGCAACCTGGTGTCGCTGTATCCGTACGTGCTGTCCGCGCGCGAGGGTCTGCATGGCCGGCTGCCGCGAGTGCCCGGGTATGTGTCGCGCGCGAGGGAGATCGCCGCGCGCCTGGCTGCGTTGCCGGGGGTACGGGTGGTGCCCGATCCACCGCACACCAACCTGTTCCACGTGCACCTGCCGCGCGAGGGCGAGGCCCTGCTCGACGCCAGCGCCGCCATCGCCGAGGAGCGCGGGCTCACCCTGCTCACCCGGGTGCGCGGCTGCGACGTGGCGGGCCACAGCGTGGTGGAGCTGTCGATCGGGGACGCGGCCAGCGCGCTGTCGCTCGACGAGGTGGAGGCGGGGTTTCGGGAGCTGCTGGAGCGTAGCGCGCGCTGAAGTGGCACCTGGGGCTGCGGCTTCGCCGAGCGGGCACATTCTGCTGAGCTGCAGCTCTGCGCGGTGCCGAGCCCACCCCGAGCAGATGCTTGTCAGGGCCACGCAGGAGCGCTAGGCGCTGGGGGTGACCGAAGCTCTGATCCGCCCCTACGCGCCCGGGGACTTTCATGCGGTGAGCGACATCTGCGTGCGCACCGGTGAGCTGGGGCATGACGCAACCGGGCTGTACGAGAGCGACGAGCTGCTGCCCGACATCTATGCGCGCCCGTATCTGCTGCTGGAGCCGGAGCTGGCGTTCGTGCTGGAGCGGGAGCAGCGGGTGGGTGGCTACATCCTCGGGGTGGCCGACACGGCGCGCTTCGTCCGGCGTTACCGGGAGGAGTGGCTGCCGGTGCTGCGACGCAAATACGTGCACGTGGATCCGCCGCGCACGCGCGACGAGCGTACGCGCCATCAGGGCTTTGTGCCCGAGCGCATGTTGATCCCGGAGCTCGAGCAGTACCCGGCGCACCTGCACATCGATCTATTGCCGGAGCATCAGCGGCAGGGGTTTGGGCGGCGGCTGGTGCAGCGGCTGCTGCAGGCGCTGGCGGAGCGCGGCGTGCCGGGCCTGCACCTGTCGATGGCCGCGGGGAACACGGCGGCGCGCGCTTTTTACGCGCGGGTCGGATTTGTCGAGCTGCCGTCCAGCACTCCGGCGGGACCGCTGCTGGGCATCCAGGTGGGAGCTGACTCAGCGGGCGCTAAACCCAGCGGGCGGTAAACCCAGCGGGCGGTAAACCCAGGGGGCGGTTAACTCAGCGGGCGGTTAACTCAGCGGGCCCTGGCGGCGGGTGCGGGGCACGATCGTCTCCACCACGGAGGCTTTGTTGCCGGGGGTGGCGCGGGTCATCGGGCGGGGGCGCTCGGGCTGCAGCGGCGGGCGCGAGGAGTTGAGGCGCGGATCGAGGGTGGCGCGCGGGGCGGTGCTGGCGGGTGGGGGCGCGCTGCTCGGCGTGTCGCCGATGCTGACGGTGCGGTGCATGAACGAAGAGCAGCGGCGGTGCAGGCGCAGCAGGTCGTCGCGGAACTCGCGCACGCCGGCGTAGCGCTCGCGTGGGTCGGCGCGCAGGCTGCGGTCGACGATGGCGTCGAGCTCGGCGGGGGCGTCGGGGCGGAGCTTGCTGACGCGCACGTAGTCATTCTGTGCCATCATGTTGCTCAGCGCGGGGATGCTCTTGGCCACGAAGGGCGGGTTGCCCACCAGGCACTGATAGAGCACCACGCCCAGCGCGTAGATGTCGGCGCGTGCGTCCACCCGCTTGGCCCCCATCATCTGCTCGGGCGGCATGTACGAGAACGTGCCCAGGGCCAGGCCCTCCTTGGTCATCGAGTGCTGGCCGGCGCCGAGCAGCTTGGACACGCCGAAGTCGAGCAGCTTCACGTGCGTCTTGGGCCCGGCCACGAGGAACAGATTGGCAGGCTTGATGTCGCGATGGAGAATGTCGGCGGCGTGGGCGACGGCCAGGCCCTGCGCGGCCTGCGCGACGATCTCCACCGACTCGTTGATGGGCAGCCGGCCGCGGCGCGAGATCACTCGATCGAGGGGCTCGCCGTTCAGCAGCTCCATGAACAGGAAGGGCTCGCCGCTGCTGAGGCGCCCGGCGTCGAACGTCTCGACGATGTGCGGATCGGAGATCTGGGTGGCGCAAGCTGCCTCACGGCTCAGCCGCTCCACCGCGTCCGGCACGTTGCGGAAGCGCGCTTTCAGCAGCTTCAGCGCACCGGCGCGGCCGGTCTGCAAGTCCTCGACTTCATAGATGTTCGCCATGCCTCCGAAGGCGACGAGGCGGCGCATCCGGAAGCGCCCGGAGACGACTTCGGAAAGATCGGAGAAATCCTCGGCGTTGGGCATGAGCGGACGACCTTAGCTTACAGGCCCGCCGCGCAGCGAGCCAGATTCCGGGCGGAGCTTGACCATTGAGCCGAACGTCTTCACTGCCAAGTAGACGCAGTCACCCGCCCATCGCCGCGCAATGAAACGCTACAGACTCAGGCGCAGCGGCAGTTTCGCCAGCGGGGCGCCCGCCCCCAGCCCCATCGCATGTTCAGGCTCGAGCTCGACGGGATGACGAAGCGGGACACTGGGGTCGGAGCGGAGCCGCGTACGTGAAGGGGGTGGAGGCCGCCGTACCGGGGGCAAGTGAGCGCACGCCCGTGCCGGAGAGCTCAGCGCGTGCGCCAGCTGGTCTGAGCCTTCGAAATCGCTGCGACGAGCGCGTGCGCAGCCGTCTCCTTCTCGGGTGGCAAAGCATGCCGGGGGGCAGCTTTCGCAGCGTCCCAGTCTGACCTGCCGGGATGTGTCGAACCGTACGCGCTGGCTCCTGTCCGTGGGACAGGGCTCGAGGGAAAGTCGAGCCGAGCACTGGGCGCAGGCAGATGGCGCGCGGAGGAGGGGTGCATGGAAAAGGAGCCCGCTCTCGTCAAGATCATCATTGCGCTGATCGCGCTCGCGGGTGCGCTGGGCGCAGCCGCGATCCCCACCTTTTTCGGGAAAGGGCAGACCGAGGTGACGCCAGCTGCCGAGCCCGCGGAGCGCGGCGAATCGGCAATGTCGCCGGCGATGTCGCCAGCTATGTCACCGACCATGACTGCCGCCCAGCACCTGACCGCACGCCAGCAGCCCGAGACGGTGTCACCTGACTCCTCCGTCCGCCGCGGGGAGAGGACGGCACCCAAGCCCGAGATCCCCGACATCGCCGGGCGCTGG
Source organism: Polyangiaceae bacterium (assembly GCA_025937895.1). GTDB lineage: Bacteria > Myxococcota_A > Polyangia > Polyangiales > Polyangiaceae > SZUA-265. The sequence continues at coordinate 22,228 of JAICQL010000110.1, forward strand.
CGAGAGCTGTCTTTCCCCGGTGAGTCGTTCGTCGTGCAGTCCGGCCGCGACTACACCGTGACCATGTCTGGAGTGAATGCGGGGGTGCCCTTCAGCTCCAGGGGCAGAGGGCACATCAATGGGCAACGGATGCTCGGCAACTATGAAACCAGCTCCATACTGGGGATGTCGACCGGCACGTGCGAAGGCACGATCCTCGATGGAGCGCAGCGCATCGTCACGGTCTGTCGAGACTCGAGCATCGGCCTGACGCAGCTCGAGTCCGTCCGCGACTAGCGACCGAGTGTACTGCGCGGGCCTGCCGCGGCGCGGAGCCCGCTGGTGCAGCGGGCGTCACTTCTTCTTCGCCTTCTCTCGCGCCACGCCGTGTAGACCTCGCCGGGCGCCTTCCACCACGGCGGCGACGGCGGGATGCTTGATGCGGCGCTCCGTCGAGAGCAGGAAGTAGCGCTCTCTCACGCCGCGGCAGCGCCCCAGGCGCTCGACGTCATGCAGGTCCTCCACCTCTGCTCTCAGGGCGGAGCGCACCGGAAACACACCGCGGCCCGCACTGCCAAAGGCCCGGAGCAAGCCGGCGTCCTCGACCTCGGCCTTGACGTCGACGCGCAGGCGCCGCTCGACGAGCCAGTCGTCCAGCTTGCGGCGCAGCGCCAGCGTGGCGGGCGGCAGCACGAAGGGCGCTTGCGCGAGGGAGGCGGGAAAGCTGCCCTCCAGCGAGGCGGCGATGCTGGCCGAGGCATACAGCAGGATGTCCGTCTCGCCGATGGCGTGACCGTGGATCCGCAAGCTGGCCGCGGCCGCCGGCACCTCGTCGGCGATCAGCAGGTGCAGCCTGCCCGCCGCCAGGCCCTCGAGCAGCGCCGGCAGGGCTTGCTGGACGACCTGCACCATGGAGATGCCCGCGCCGTCCAGCGCGGGGGAGAGCAGGTGCTGCACGAGCGTCTTTGGCAGGCTCGCAACCACCCCTACTCGCAGCACCTCGCGCCCCGGGCTCACCTTGCCGCGCGCCACGTCGTTGAGCTCGCGCCCGAGACGAAAGATGTCCTCTGCATAGCTGGCCGCATCCACCCCGAACGGGGTGAGCACCAGGCGCCCCGAGCTGCGCTCGAACAGCGCGGCACCGAAATGCCGCTCGAGCGCTCGCAGCTGCGCGCTCAAGGTGGAGTGGGTCAAGCGCAGCTTCCGGGCGGCGGCCGCCAGCCCTCCCTCCCGCACGATGACGAGGAAGTAGTAGAGGTGGTGATAGTTCAGCCAGTCCATCAGCCCTTTCGGCGGCTACGGTTTCACGACGGCCAGAGCAAATCAACGCGCCGGGCGCCACGGCCGCTGCGGGCTCACGAGGGCCACCACGCCCGCAAGCCCACGAGCACCATCTCCACCGCGATGGCGCCCATCACCATGGCGCTCACCCGGCTGGCGATCTGCACGTAGCGCTCGGTGAGGCTGGCGCTACGCGCACCGATCCAGTCGTAGCAGAGCTTGAAGCCGACGAGCAGCGCGGCGGTGCAGGCCAGCGCGAGAAAGATGGCGGCCAGCGCGGCCGCCGCAGGCAGGTGCAAGCCGGCCATGGTGGCAGCGCTGACCGTGCCGGGGCCGATCATGAAGGGCATGGCGACGGCACCGGCGATCTGACCCGGCTCGCCGCGCAAGGTCACGAGCGTGTGGCTGCCGGACAGCATGAAGCGCAGGGCGATGATCAGAAACAGCAGCCCGCCGAAGATCTGAAAAGAACCGAAGCGGACGTGCAGCACGCGGCTGAAGATGGCGTCGCCCGCCAGCGCAAAGGCGCCGAACACGATGCCCGAGATGAGCGTGGCGCGTGCCACGATGGCGACCACCACCCGGGTCGGGTTGCTGCGGATGATGTCCACCAGGTACACGGTGAGCGCAAACGGATTGAGAATGACGAGCAGCAGCACCGCTGCCTGGATCAGCTCGGTCACGGCCTCGGCCTCCCCGCGCGCCAGCGCTCGAGGAACTGGCTGGCCACCTCCTCGACCGGTCGCCCTTCAACGTCCACCGCCAGGTTGAGGCGGCGCATCTCGTCACCGGAGATGCTGCCCCCGAGGTCGCGCAAGCCGGCGAGCACCTCGGGCTGAGCCGACGCGAGCCGCGGGCTGGCCAGGATGATGGCGTCGTAGGGCGGGATGACACCGCGCTCGTCCTCCAGGACCACGAGATCGTACGCGGCGATGCGCCCATCGCTGGAGAAGGCGCCGATCACATCGACCGCGCCGCTGGCTGCCGCGCGATACATGAGCGAAGGATCCATGGCTCGTTGCTCCCTGAACTGAAGCCGATACTCCCGCTGGAGCGCGCTCCACTCCGGGCGGGCAAAGAACTCGTAGTCGCCGCCGATGGCGAGCTCACCCGAAAGCCGCGACAGATCGCCGATGCGCTGCACCGAGAGCTGGCGGGCGCGCTCGCGGCGCATCGCCAGGGCGTAGCTGTTCTCGAAGCCGAGCTCCGCCACCAGGGTCACGCCGTGGCTGCTGCGCAGGTGCTCCTCGATCTCCGCCAGCATGCGCTGACGGTCGCGCGGCACTTCCTCGCGGTGCATCACGGTGGCCCAGATGGTGCCCGAGTAGTCGACGTAGACGTCGATCGAGTCGTTCACCAGCGCATCGAACGCCACCGATGAGCCGAGCGAGGCCTGCACTCGCGCCGGCTGACCCGTGGTCTGATGGATCTGCTGCGCGAGCAGCTCTGCCAGGATGTACTGCTCGGTGAAGGTCTTGGCGCCCACCACGAGCTGGCGCGCGCTCCCGGCCTTGCGGGCGAGCGCGGCGCCCGCATACGCATACAGCGCGGCAAAGATCGCGAGCGCGAGCAGAGTGAGCCAGCGGCGGCGGCGCTCGATGCCCAGCACCAGCAGCTTGCCCACGCCGTCCAGCAGCAGCGCCAGCCCGGCGGCGCCCAGGCAGCCCACCAGCACGGCACTGGAGTTGCGCGTCTGCAACCCCGCAAAGATGAAGTTGCCCAGGCTGTCGGCACCCACGGGCGTGGCCAGGGTGGCGGCCCCCACCGTCCAGACGCTGGCGGTGCGGATGCCGGCCACGATCACCGGCAAGGCCAGCGGCAGCTCCACCCGCATCAGCTGCTGCCAGCCGTCCATCCCCACGCCGCGCGCCGCCTCCAGCAGCGGAGCGGGGAGCTGGCTCAGGCCCGTGACCGTGTTTCGCAGCACGGGCAAGACCGTGTAGAGCACCAGCGCGATGAAGGCGGGCAGGAAGCCGATGCTGCTCAGGCCCAGCCCGTCGAGCAGCGGGATCATCAGCGCCAGGAGCGCCAGCGCCGGGATGGTCTGCACGATGGCGGCGCTGCTGAGCAGCAAGCGCCCCGCCCAGGCGCTGCGCGAGGCGAGCACGCCCAG
>JAICQL010000185.1 GCA_025937895.1 Polyangiaceae bacterium
AGCCCAACGCTGAGCAGAAAGCCCGCGATTCCAACTTTACGACCTGTTCTCAGCACGTGCGCTCCGCCGCATCCACCCGGAAGCTTGCTGCTCTAGCCACTTGCCGTGAGTCAGCCAAGGTTTCCTGCGACCAGCGGATGATCCGCTCTTGATACAATGCCAGCGACGCATGCGTCCAGTAGTGACGGGGTGCCGGTGGCGACCTCTCTGTTGTTTCACTGCTACTGTTTCACTGTTATCTACTGTTTCACTGTTATCGGGGAAGCTGCCTCCACGGTGCTCGCCCCGAACGCTGCCGTGCAGGCCCCGGTGACGCGAGCTGGTCGACACATGCAATTTTCCATTTTCAGTACCAGAGCGCATTCGCCTCAGCCCGGAGCGTCCCGGTGTGACTCGGGCGCACACGATGGTTGGCCCTTCCCTTGGCCCGCTCCCGCTCGCCGCGGCAGTCTGGCTCCCCCGCAACTCGAGCCGCCGCACCGCGCGCTGGCACCCACCTTGCTCATGGCTCTGCGCGCGGAGCCGCGCTTCGCGGACGAGGGCATGTCGCAGGGAAAGGCCGACACAGAGATGAAAAAACGGAAGCAGGGCAAGAGCGAGTCGAGCCGTGGGCGGTCACGCGCCGCCAACCTGGGCCCCTCGCAGGTGCCCCCCGGCCCGAGCGAGAGCGCGGCCCCGCGCAGCGGCACTCGCCCTCGCAGCCCCGAGCCCGCTGCTCACTCCGCGACCTACCCGACGGCAACTGCCGCGGCTTACCCGACGGCAGCCCATGCGAGCTCGCTGTGCTGGGCCACGCCCGCCTCCGCGGCGGCGGCACGGTGCCAGCAGATCTATCTGGCAGCGCACACGGCAGATGCCTCCGGGCGCATCCACCTCGACACTGCGCGGCTGGCCCAGTCACTCGCCGAGGCCGGCATCGGTCCGCTCGCGGAGCAGGAGCTGTACAGCCTGTCCCTGCTGGCCGCCGCCGACGGCCACGCAGCCCTGTTCGAGGAAGACGTGCTGGCGGCGATCGCCAAGGCCAGCTGATCGCCGCCCGCCGCGCCTGCTACCACTTCTTGTAGGGCAGGAACTTCCCGCTCATCGTCACGACCACGCGATCCCCCTTCGGGTCTTCCTGCTTCTGCACATCCATCGTGAAGTCGATGGCGCTCATGATGCCATCGCCGAACTTCTCCTGGATCACGTCCTTCAGGGTGAGCCCGTACACCTGGAGGATCTCGTAGAAGCGATAGACGAGCGGATCCGTGGGCACGAGCTGGCCCAGGCTCTGGCCTTTCACCGGATATTCAACCAGCGCGTCCTTGACCTCGCTGGTGAGCTTCAGCGCCGTGCACAGCTTGCTGGCGTACGGCTCCGGCATGGAGTTCTCACCGTAACAGCAGGACGCGACCCACACCTCGTGCGCGCCCACCGCCTCGGCCAGCGCCGCCCAGCTGGCGCCGGACCGCTTCTTTGCTGCCAAGATCTCCGCCGACATTTCCTGCTTGTTCATGCTGCTCCTCCCCGTTCTGGGTGTGTATCCAGCTAGCAGCGATAGCGAACGGAGTGAGTCGGGAGTATTTCAGCCACCAGGAGCGCGGGGTGCTGCGGCACCTTGCCCGGCGTCAGCGAGTCGCCGCGCCTCAGGGCTGACCGTCATTTGCGCTCCGCCGCTCACCGGCGCGCCCCAGGCGCGGCGGGCTGGACACCCCGCACGGGCGGCGAAACAAGCCGCTCCACAGGCGCTTGATGCCCGACGTGGACGGCTCCCAGGCCACCGGCGGATCGTCGACCTCCGCGGGCGCGAGCGCCGGCGGCGCGACCCTCGGGTGGCACAGCTCGTCCAGCGCGCTCGCCGCAACGCCGGCACTCGTGAAGCGGTTCTCCACATCCCGGGCGCAAGCGCGTGCAAACCAGGCGTCAAATCCGCGCGGCACCGGACCGAGCAGCGAAGGGACCGGCGCGCGCCGGGAGCAGATCGCCAGGATCATCCCGGCGAGATGGCTCGCCTGGAAGGGCAAGCGCCCCAGCAAGCACTCGAACGCCAGCACACCGAGCGCCCAAACGTCCGAGCGTGGATCCAGCGAGTGAGGATCTTGCAGCTGCTCTGGGCTCATGTAGCCGGGGCTGCCCGCCAGCTCCCCTGCCCTCGTGCCGGGCGTGAGGGTGGTCAACAGCGCGCGATCGCCCACCGTGGCCACGCCGAAGTCGAGCAGCTTCGCTTCCAGGCTGGGGCCAGCGAGCAGGAAGATGTTGTCGGGCTTCAGATCCCGATGCACCACGCCCAGCTGGTGCATGCGGTCGAGGGCCTGCGCTGCCTGCAGCACGATGCGCGCCGTGAGCTGCGCGCTCAGTCGAGCTTCGCGGCGCAGGCGAGCCGCCAGCGACTCCCCGCTCAGCAGCTCCATGACCAGAAAGGGCGTGCCGTGCTCCACGCCATAGTCGAAGACCTCGACCACGTGTGGCCCGCGCACGGCCGCTGCGATGCGCGCCTCGGAGAGGAAGCGCTTCATCGCGGCAGAGCGCGCCGCCGGGGACTCAGCTTCGCGCCCTTCGCGGCCGTGCACCGAGACCTTGATGGCCACCGGCATGCGCAGCACCACGTGCTCTGCACACCAGATGACACCGGATGCTCCCCTGGCGAGCTCACGCATCAGGCGATACCTGCCCGCCAGCATGTGTCCTGGAGTCATGGCTGTGCCATGGCCGGCAACGGCGACAGCGATCACCGAAACTGCTTTCACGACGGCGACCACGCACCGCGTCGGAGGCGCATGGCTGACTGCTGCACAGCCCCGGCGAGTTGCTCAGCCGTCCTCCGCGTCGCGCTGGCCAGGGCGGCGCGCATGGTGCAATGCTTTGTCGCATGGCTCATGGCTCCGCCTGCCTGCCGGGCGCTACCCAGGTCTCTGCCCGCATGCAGCAGCTGGTGCCAGACTACCTGGATTTCGTGTGGCGTTCGCTGCGCCGGCTGGGCGTCGATGAGGCCGACTGCGACGATGGTTGCCAGCGCGTCTGGGTCATTCTCGCCCGAAAGGTGGGCGCGATCGAGTCGAGCAAGACCCGGAGCTTCGTCTTCTCGGTGGTCGTGCGAGTGGCCTCCGAGATGCGGCGCGCCAGCGGGCGGCGCCGGCACCAGCAGCTCGAGCTGGATGTGCTGAGCGCCGAACCGGCAGGCCTGGATGCGGAGCGCCTGCTGGAGCAGAAGCGCCATCGCGAGCTGCTCGATCAGGTGCTGTCGGAGCTGAGCTGGGAGCTGCGCACCGTGTTCGTGATGTTCGAGCTGGAGGGCGCGAGCTCGCCGGAGATCGCCGAGGCGCTGGGCATCCGGCGCGGCACGGTGGCCTCGCGACTGCGCCTGGCCAGGGCGGAGTTTCAGCGCGCAGTCCTGCGCGCGCAGCGGCGGGCCCTGGGCCCTCAGCACACGCTGGTTCGCTTCGTGGGCGGCAAGGCCAGGGCGGTCTCTGAATGACGCCACGCCGGCTGCTCGACACGACCCGCAACGACTTCGAGCGCGCGCTGCTGGGCTCGGCTACCAGCGAGCGAGCCCCGGAGGCGCTGCGCGCGCGCATCCTGGCCAGCGTGAGTGCGCCGGCGAGCGAGGTCGCAGCGGCGCCCTGCGCCGGTGCAGAGCGCGGGCACCCTGGCACCGGCGCTGCACGGGTCTCTCCGCCTTCAGAGGAGGCTGCACCCGAGCTGCCGGGCGCTCACTGAATGGGGTACATCCAGCCGTAGGGGTCCGGCCGCTGGCCGTACTGGATGCCGATCAGCTGGTCGCGCAGCGACTGCGTCACGGCGCCCGTCTTGCCGCCGTTCAAGACGACCTTCATCTTGGCGGATGCCAGCGATCCGATGGGCGTGATCACCGCGGCCGTGCCGCAAGCAAACGCCTCGCACAGCGAGCCGTCTTGGGCCGCTTCCTGCAGCTCATCCACGGAGATTGGGCGCTCCTCCACCCGGTAGCCGAGGTCGGGAGCAAGGCGCAGGATCGAGTCCCGCGTCACCCCTGCCAGCAGGGTGCCGCTGGAGAGATCCGGCGTGACCAGGGTGAGCTCCTGGAGGGGCGCGGAGCCCGAAGAGCCCTTGGGGCGCAACACCATGAAGAAGTTCATGCCGCCCAGCTCCTCGACGAACTTGCGCTGGATCGCGTCCAGATAGAGCACCTGCTCGCAGCCCATCGTCTTGGCCAGGGCCTGCGCCTCCAGGCTCGCAGCGTAGTTGCCGGCGCACTTGGCGGCGCCGGTGCCGAACGGCGCCGCGCGCACGTGCTCCGTGGAGATCCACAGGTTGACCGGCGCCATCCCTCTCGGGAAGTACGCCCCCACCGGGGACGAAAACATCACCAGCAAGTATTCATTGGCGGGGCGCACGCCCAGCGCCGCCTCCGTCGCGAACAGCAAGGGGCGGATATACAGGCTCGTCTCCGGTGCGCTCGGGATCCAGTCGCGGTCTTCCCGGACCAGCGCCTCCATCGCCTCGAGAAAGCGCTCTGACGGCAGCTCCGGCATCGCGAGCCGGCGCGCCGACGAAGCAAAACGCTTCGCGTTCATACCCGGGCGAAAAGCGAAGATGCGGCCATCGGCGTGGCGATACGCCTTGAGCCCCTCGAACACGGCCTGCCCATAGTGCAGCGACGAGGTAGCCGGCGAAAGCGTGAGCGGCCCGAACGGCACGAGCGAGCCCCGCTGCCAGACGCCCTGCCGCCACGGGATCGTCACCATGTGCTCGGAGAAGAAGGCTCCGAACTGCGGGTTGTCCAGGATGCGCTGACGCTGCTCTGGCGCGATGCGCTGGGCAACGGGAACGATGTCGAGGTTGGGATACTCCGGGCGACTCATTGGACTGGGGAGCCTCGATGGCAAAGGGGCTGATTTTTCGGGGAATCGTGCTCGTGCTGGGTACGCTCAGGGATAGCGGACCTGGGTCGTGAACGCGAGCGCCGGTGCCCCGGCGGCGCGAGCGGTGGTCGTCCCTGCCGAAATCTTCCGACGGCCAGGTACGGACAACGCAAACCTGATCTCCCGTCCAGTGTCTGGCCGGTCGTCTCGGGCTAGTCGCGCGCGCTCGTGAGCGCCACCCGCCAGCGGCAGCCCTCGGGCGAATCCATCAGCTGGATGCGCTGCGCCTCCAGCTCCGCTCGGATGGCGTCGGCCTCGCTCCAGCGTTTGTGCTCGCGGTGCTGCTGGCGAGCCGCGATCTTCTCCTCGACCTGCTCCCGGACCAGGCCCAGCGCCGACAGGCGCTTGTCTTTCACGTCCTCGATGAAATCCTGCACGCTCGAGCCGAGCAGGCCGATGCTCTGCGAGACGAGCTCGAAGGCGGCGAGCGCCGGCGCCACGATGGGCGCTCCGCGCTGCTTCGCCTTCTTGTGGGCGGCAAAGCGATTCAGCGCCCGCGCCAGCGAGAAGGCCTCGGCCAGCGCGCGGGCAGTGTTGAAGTCGTCGTCCAGCGCCGCGTAAAAGCGAGTGGCAAAGCCGCGCGCCTGCTCCAGCACCGCCTGTGCGTCAGGCCCGAGCTCCTTCGCCAGCTTGTCCAGCTCGGCGGCACTTACGTTAGCGTTACCGGCGGTGGCGTTACCGTTGCTGCCGGCGATCGCCTCGGCCGCCTCCCGCGCGTCGTACAGGCGGCTCAGCATGCCCAGCGCCTCCGGCAGCGCCGCATCGCTCCAGGGCAGCGGGGAGCGGTAATGATCCTGCAGGTAATACAGCCTGACCGCCTCCGCCGGGAACTGCTGCACGATGTTCTCGATGTTCACCACGTTGCCCAGGCTCTTGCCCATCTTTTGCCCCTCGGCGACGGTGAGCAGACCGTTGTGCATCCAGTAGCGCGCGTACGTGGCGCCATTTGCGCACTCCGACTGGGCGACTTCGTTTTCGTGATGGGGGAACACCAGATCCAGTCCGCCACCGTGGATGTCGAAGGTGGTACCGAGGCTCTCGTAGGCCATCGCGGAGCACTCGATATGCCAGCCGGGCCGCCCGGGACCCCAGGCGCTCTGCCACGCCGGTTCACCCGGCTTGGCCGCCTTCCACAGCGCAAAGTCCGCGGCGTGCCGCTTACCAGCAGCGGCATCCGCGGAGCGCAGCTCGTCCGGCTTCTGCCCGGAGAGAGCGCCGTAGCGCGCAAAAGAGTCCACCGCGAACCACACGTTGCCCTCCGCCACGTACGCATGCCCCTTGTCGACGAGGCGCGCGATGAAGCACTGAATGGCCTCGATCGAGCCCGTGACCGTGGGCTCCAGGGTGGGCGAGGCCAGGCCGAGCGCGCGCGTGTCACGCTGAAACGCCTCGATCTCCTGCTGCGCCAGCTGCTCGGGTGAGATGCCCAGCTGCGCCGCACGCCGGATGATCTTGTCGTCCACGTCGGTGAAGTTGCGAACGAAGCTCACCGTCCAGCCGCGATGGCGCAGATAGCGCACGAAGGTATCGAACACGACCATCGCGCGCGCATGGCCGACGTGCGCACGATCATAGACGGTCATGCCGCACACGTAGAGGCCGACCTTGCCCGCCTCTACCGGCTGGAAGTCTTCCACCTTGCGGGTGCGGGTGTTGTAGATGCGAAACGGCTGCGGCATGGGAATGGCTGGCTGATTTTTTGGCCTGGATTGGCAGGCCGGGAAGCATACCGCCACACCGCTCAGCTGTCGAAAGCGAAGTGGGCGGAGGCGTCAGTGCGGCGCGCTTTGAAGCGCGCCTTGCACCGTATTTCCGCCCTGCTCTTTCATCACGCCCTGCCCTGTCATCACGCCCTGCCCTGCCGCTGCGCCGTACGCGGGGATGCTCGCCACCGCGGCGGCAGGTGCGTTCGCGCTCGGCGCCATCCCTTCCAGGAACTCTTCCAGCACCGCATCGTGCTGATCCAGCCTGGGCAAGAGGCCCGTGGCGGGATCCACCTGCACCAGGAGCACACCGTCTGGTCTGGGAAACTCCGTGATCGGCCGGCCCTCGTGCGCCCTGGCCATGAACTCGACGAACGCGGGCCCTGCGCTTACGGCACCGGACTCTCCCGCGCCGAGCGGCAGCGGGTCGTCGTAGCCGACCCACACCGCGGCCACGAGCTCCGTCGAGTAGCCCACGAACCACGCGTCCTTCGCGTCGTTGCTGGTGCCCGTCTTGGCGGCGATGGGCCGGCCCAGGCTGCGCGCTGCTCGCCCCGTCCCGCTCTGCACCACGCTCTCCAGCATGCTCGTGACCAGGTACGCGAGCTCCGGGTCGAGCACCCGCTGTGCCGCGGCGCGCGCGGGCAGCGCCAATGGCTCTCCGCCCGGGCCCGAGAGTGCCGACAAGAGCGCCGGCTCCTGCAGGATGCCGCCCGAGGCGAAGGTGGCATAGGCGCTGGCGAGCTCCAGCGGCGTGACCTCGTATGCGCCGAGCGCCAGCGACGCATCGGCGCCCAGCGGCGAGCTGATGCCGAGGCGCTGCGCCCAGCTCACCACGCGCTCCGGCCCCGTCTGCACCAGCAGTGACACCGCCGCGTCGTTGTTGCTCCAGGCCAGCGCCGAGCGCACGCTGATGCGAAAGGGCGGCTCCAGGGCGCTGATACCTGGCCCCGCTCGCAGCAGGTCGAGCACGCTCGCCGGCGATACCCGGCGTGCGTCCAGCGCAGCGCCATAGACGAACGGCTTGAAGGCAGAGCCCGGCTGGCGGCGAGCCCGGCTGCGATCGAACGCGCCTGGCTCGCCTTCATAGCTGCCCACCAGCGCACGAACCTCTCGCGTGCGCACGTCGATCGCACACAGCGCGGCCTGCGGCCCCAGCTCGAGCCGGGCGCGCGCAGGGCGCGAGCCTTCGGCGGCGTGCTCGAGCAGCCGCACTCTGAGCACGGCACCGGGACGCGTGAACTGGCTTGGAGGTAAGCCTGCCGGGTTGTAGCGCTGCTCCCTCGCGAGTCGGACCTCCGCCAGCTCATCGCCCACCTGCAGCGCCAGCGTATTGCGGGCATCGTCCACGGCACGCACCACGCCGACCTGCGCGCGCGCCAGCGATGGCTTGCCGCGCGCCGGCGGGCCCCAGGCCTTGACCTTGCTGGCCAGGTACGGCGGCCGGAGCTGCTGGCGCTGGGCATGAGCATCGAGCGCGCCGCGCACGGCGGCCCGCGCCGCGCGCTGCAGCTCGGGATCGATCGTGGTCTGCACGGTCATGCCGCCGCGCTTGCGTGACCCTCGCCGTTGCTCCTCCAGCTGGCGCCGCGCGATCTGCACGGCCTCCGGGGCGAGCGACGACTCGACCTCGGGCTCCGGAGCAAGCCCGAGTGGCGCGTTCACCGCCGCGGCCTGCGCCTCCGGCGCGATGAAGCCCTTGGCGGCCATCTGCTGCAGCACGTGCTTGCGGCGAGCGAGCGCGAGCGCCGGCGAGCGGCGCGGAGAGAAGCGCTCCGGTGAGGGCACGATGCCAGCGAGCAGCGCAGACTCGGGCAAGCTCAGCTCAGAGACATGCTTGCCAAAATAGAACCGGGCAGCCTCCTCCACGCCGTAGCGCCCGTGACCAAAGTAGATGTTGTTGAGATAGATCTCGAACAGCTGATCCTTGGAGAGCTCCCGCTCCAGGCGGAAGGCCAGCAGCGTCTCCCGCACCTTGTGCTCGGGAGAGCGGGAGTGGCCGAGCAACACGTCCTCCGCCACCTGCTGAGTGATGGTGCTCGCGCCCTGCACCACCCCGCCCCTTCGCAGGTTGACCCACAGCGCGCGCAGCAGGCCAGGATAGCTCAGGCCGCCGTGCTCGTAGAAGCGTGCGTCTTCCCCCGCGAGCAGCGCCAGCTTGGCGACATCCGGGATCTCGGCGAAGGGCACCACGGTGCGGCGCTCGACGAACTCGGTGGCGAGCACGGTACCATCGGCCGCCAGAATGCGGCTCATCTGTGGAGGATCATAGCCCGTGCGCAGGAACCGCACGTCGGGCAGGCCGCTGCCGTAGTGTGCGATGATCAGCGCCAGCCCCAGTGCAGCGGAGAGCAGCGCCACACCGGAGAGAATGGCGAGCAGCTTCGCGGCACGGCGCAGCGAAAAGGGCCTGCGCTGGGGCTCGGGCGCCGTCACCGAGGGCTCGGTAGCTGGCGGCGCGCTGGCCGGCAGATCGTCATCGCGCTCTTCGGACATGTTCTCGGGCATACGATCGATCCCTGGCGCGCGCTGCCCGGATCGCTTTTCGTTCACGGGCGAGAGCCCCGTCCCCAGTCTCCCGGCCAGCAGGTGCTGCCCGCGTTCCAGCAGCAGCGCCTGGCAGGGCTACGACAGCCGTAGCCCAGGAGCAGCGGCCCTGCAGAGACGGCTCAGCGCGCCGGCGGCAGGACCAGATCCAGCACGTGCCAGCGCGCGAGCACGAAGCCGATCACGATGAACAACACGAAGATGAGCGCCCAGAAGGAGCCCCTGTTGAGCAAGGCCGTTCCGTTCGCCGACAGCGATGAGGGGATCGCCGGCTCCAGATCGTTGGCGGGCACGCGAGGGCTGGGAGCGGGCACCGATGGGGCCGAGGTACGCTCTCTGGTCGATCGGACGAGCTCCGCCAGCGACGCCGGAGGGCGCCCGGGTGACGCGCTGCTCGGCTCGCTCGAGAGCGCATGCGCTGAATACGAGCGCGCTACCGGCGGTGCTGCGTCGCCGACCAGCTCCGGGCTGGCAGCCGCCAGTTGCTCGAGGGCCGCGACAGAGTCGGCGCTGCGGCTGCTGGCAGGCTGGTAGGAAATGCTCGGGGCGCTGGACTCGGCCTGTTCGTCCTGGCGCCCAGGTCTGCGTGTCGGGCGCTCCCGCGGGCTCAGTGGCTCGCCGATGGGGCGCGGCGGGGCAGCCTCGCCCTCCGAGAACTCGCTCGGGCTGAGGGAAACGGGCCGTACCCGGCGCTTCTGGCTGGAGGCGGCACCGCTCGCGTCGTGGTCTGCTCCAGCGGACAGCGCAGGGGAAGAAGAAGAGGGGCGCGGGCTCGGCGGCGTCGGGCTGGCAGGGATGGACTTGGAGGGCAGCGGCTCGGGCCGGACCCTCTCGATCGGCACGGGTGGTGCAGCCGAGTGGCGCTCTGCGGGCTGTGAGGGCCGAAAACCCAGGTTACGCTGGCGCCGAGCGAGCTCGAGCAGCTCGCGGGGTGCACGATACGCTCGTGTGTTCTGGTCTCCGCCCTCCGAGAGCTCCAGCAGCTTCTCCGAAGTGCCCCCGACGGGTGTGACCTCCGAGTCGACGGGTTCGTGGTCCTTGGCAGAGCCCTGGGAGCCGTTCTCGGTCGGGTCAGCGGACATGTACTCCTTTCGTTTGACTCATGTCGGGCGGCGATTCATGTACCCAGGGGTCGCGGTGGCGGCTTTGCCTGCATTTCCGTGGTCAAAGGTGGCCACGCGGAACAGAGCAGGCGCCGGGCTCGCACTCCCATGACGATACGGCCCAAACGATACGGCCCGAACGGGACAGCCCAAACGATCCGACCCGATGGGATACCGGTAGCCTCAGGCGGCTGTTAGCCGCTCGACGGTTGCGAGCAGGATGCCGCGGACGATCTCACGCCAGAGCCTTGCGCTCCGCCTGTGCGAGAGCCCCTCACGGCTCGGCGGGCGGCAGCGGCCCTTCACACAGAGCGCTGCGCGGCATCTCACACTCGAGATCTGCCCACTCGTCCCCCACCCGCGAGACCAGGCGCAAGCAGTCCGAGTTACCACCACCGTTGGGCTCGGACGGGTTCCAGTTGGCGAACGCGCCCTCCGGCGCTGCCCCGGCCTCGTCTCCGCGCCAGAACACGCTGCCGTCGTCGACCCAGCGCCAGACCTCTTCCGTCTCTCGATCGGAGCCGCCGAGCCACGCCTCATCGACGAGCAGGGTCGCTAAGAAGGCATTGAGCGCCGCGCTGCGTGGTACCGCCAGATCCCAGCCGTCACCCAGCGCGCGGCAGCTCTCCCGCGCCTCCAGCCAGGGCGCGGCGGCGCTCAGCAGCACGAAGCAACGCCCGTTGGGACCCTGGCTGAGCCCGGCACCACAGGCGGATGGCGCGGGCTCTTGCCCGGAAGAGCCACCCGTGCCCAGCGGGGGCTCTGGCTGCGCGGGCTCTTGCGGTGCAGCCGATGCGCCGGCATCTGGCGCAGTGCTCGCCACGCCTGCATCCATGGCGGAAGCGGCGGGCGCGGGCTGCGTTGGCCCCGCGGTGATGGCTGCGCCCGAGCCGTCCAGCTCCGTCGCCGGGCTGGGCGATACACCTCGCTCTGAGGTTGGTGACTCACCGGGCTGCGCGAGCATGGCGCCTGGCTGTGACTCCGGCGCAGCGGAGGCCGAAGCAGGCTCGAGCCGAGGATCATCGGGGATGTCGAGCAAGCTCGCGCACGCGGCCAGCCACGAGCAAGACCATGGGATGCTTGCGCGTAGCACCGCCTGCGATGCGCGGCGCATGCGTGCAACGGACGAGGCCAGGATGCGCAGCGCAGCGACGGGCGTGAGCCCGATCTTGCTGCCGCGACGGCGCGCGCGCGTGGAGCGCGACGAGAGCGAAAGCGAGGCCACGATGCACTCTATAATCGTCACCGGGCGCTCGCACCAGCCCCGAGCCACCGCAGCTGGGGGCCAGTCGTTTTCGTGATCCAGAGCCGAAGCTCGCGACATTTCCCCGGCGCGGAGCTTCATCTCGTTTGCGTCTCAAAACGGGCACCCGGGTTGAACTTTGCAGTACGAACGTGCCCTGAAGCCCTGCGGCGCGAGCAACGAGAGCAACGACACGGCAAAGGCGATGGCGGAACGGCAGGAGGAAACATGCGGAGCGGTGTCTCCGGCCGCGTGCGTGGAGGGGCCGGCGCGTTGCAGCGGTGCGTTGACCGAGCTCGCGGTAGCAGACGTCGTGCAGCTGCTGCAGCTGATCGGCAGGAGCGCCGTGATGACGGTCACCGTCGCGCATCGGGGCACACGCAGCCGGCTCTGGTGCGCCGAGGGTGCGATGATCGACGCCGAGAGCGGCCGCTTGCGCGGTGAGGCCGCGGCCTATCGCATCCTCTCGCTCGACGATGGCTGGCTCGAAGCAGAGCTGCGGCACGAGGAGCGGCCGCGGACGATCTTTGTCCCGACCCAGCGGCTGTTGCTGGAGGCCGCGCGCCGCAAGGATGAGACCCTGGCGCTGGAGCGCAAGCTGGGCGGTGTTCGCTGCTGCTACCGGCTGGTGCGCGAGCCCGAGCCGGAGCAACGGCTCTCCCCCACAGCGGCGGAGCTGCGCCTGCTCGGCGTGCTCGCCAGCACCCCCGAGCTGGGAGAGTTGCTGGCCGAGAGCGAGCTCGGAGATCTGGAGACGCTGCTCGCGCTCGAGCGCTGGTTCGAGGCGGGGTACCTGGCGAGAGTGGGCGTGCGTTCGGAGCCGCTGGCAGAGGCCACTGCAGAGCGCGCGTCGGGCTCGTCCAGTGCCGTGGCGCCCGCGGAGACCAGTGCCCGGCCATCCGAGCCGGAGGGTGGCGTGCCCTCATCTGAGCGCAACCTGCCGTTACCCGAGCGCAGCGGATCGTCCTCTGAGCGCGGGGAGCTGTCGTCTGAAGGCCGGGAGAAGCCGCCTGCGCCCGAGCCCGCCGGGCAGCCCCAGGCCGCGCGCGCTCTGCCCGGCAGGCAGCGCCCGGCCCTGCTGGCGGGCGTCGCAGCGCTGCTGATGTTCGCTGCCTTCGCGGCGGGATATGTGCTGCGCGGCAGCGCGGCGCCGGCGCTGGTGAGCGCGGGGCCACGAGCGGAGGCGAGAGAAGCGCTCGAGGCAGCGCCAGGCGAAGCCCATGCGCTCAGCAGGCAGACCCCGCCCCGCGCCAGCGACGTCCCCGCCAGCAACACACCCGCGAGCACGCAGAAGGCCGTGCTCGCCGCCAGCCCGCGCGAGCTACCCGCGGAGGAACAGCCCGGGGCGCTGGAGCCTGCCGTGAGCGAGAGCGCGGGTGCCACCGAGCCGTCTACTGCCGGGGAGGCGAGCGCGGCAGGCCCGACGGCTCGCATCTCCAGCATCGACAAGCCCGCGGCCCGACGGGCGTCGCTGCGCGCGCGCCGCGGCAGCGCAACGGCCGTGATCCCGCCGCCGCTGAGCGAGCCCCGCGTGCGAGTGATCGGTGCTACGGAGCCGAGCGTGCGCGTGCTCGACTAGCAGCGCGCTGCCCCCGCACCGCTGGAAGATGAAGCCATGATGAGACACCCCCGCCACCCCGCCGTCTTGCTCGCGCTGCTGGCTGGCGCGCTCCACCTGCCAGCGCCAGCACGCGCACAATCTGCCGCTGCTCCCGGGGTCACGGCGGCAACGGTCGATGCCGCCGCGATCGACGCTGCCGCGATCGACGCTGCCGCGATCGATGCTGCCGCGATCGATGAGGCGGAGCAGTTTGCTGAGGATGCCTTTGACGCCTACGCGCACCGCGACTACCGCCGCGCCATCGCTCTGTACGAGATGGCGCTCGCGGCAGCGCCCAGCGCCGACATCCTGTACAACATTGCGCGGGTGTACGATCTGGGCCTGAACGACACGCCCAACGCCATCGCCTACTACCGCAAATACATCGCCCATTCGCGCGCGCGGCGCCCGCGCAGTGAGCTGGCGCAGCAGCGTATCCGCGAGCTGAGCGGCGAGACCGCCGGGCTGTCCGGCGCCCGGCCAGCACCAGCACCTACGGCGCCCGCCGCGCTTGCCCAGCCCGCGCTGGCGGCCCCTCGCGCGGTCACGGAAATGGATGAGGTCACCCCCTGGACGACCAGCGAGCTGACGGCCGCCGCGCTCACGGGCGCGGGCGCCGTCGCCCTGAGCGTGGGCATCGGCTTCGGGGTGTCCGCCTATGCCGAGCGCGATACGTGGCGCTCGATGTGCGACGGCAATCGCTGCAGCTCACAGAGCGCCGTGGACGCCGCGCGCTCCGCCACGCGCAAGGCGGACGTGGCCACCGTCGCCCTGGCGAGCGGCGCCGGCCTGCTGGCGCTCGCGGCGGGCTTCTGGTGGCTGGCACCCAGCGCCAGCAGCGCGGACGGGGTTGCGCTGCAGCTCAGCCCGGCCGCCAGCGGGGCAGAGCTGGGCTGCTCGCTGAGCGGCGCTTTTTGAAGCGTGCAGGCGCGGGCTCAGCGCGCCGGCTCGAAAATTTTCCCCGGGTTGAGGATATTGGCAGGGTCCAGCGCGCGCTTCAGCGTGCGCATCAGCTCGAGCTCCGGCGCGCTGCGCGAGCGGGCGAGCTCCCTCTTCTTCAGCAGGCCGATGCCGTGCTCGGCCGAGACCGAGCTGTTGCGCGAGGCGAGCGCCGAATACACGATCTCGCTCACCCTGTCATACGCGGTCAGCTCCGGCACCTGCACGACGACGTGCAGGTTGCCATCCGCGAGGTGGCCGAAGACGTAGAGCCGGTGCTCCGTGAAGCGCTCGCGCAGCTGCTGCTCGACCCGCGACACGTAGCCCTCCATCGCCTCGAGCGAGAGGCTCACATCGTAAGCAAACGCAGGCCCATAGCGGTGCAACTGCTCGACGTCGTCGCGCAGTGCCCACATCTGCCGGCGCTGCGCGCCGCTCTGCGCCAGCACGGCGCCGCTGATCAGCCCCTCGCCCTCCGCCTCGGCGAGCGCGGCGGCCAGCGCCTCCTGGTCCTTCTCCGCGTCCATGCCCAGGGTCTCCAGCAGCACGTAATACGGGTGCTCGGTGCCCAGGATGGGCCTGCCGCGGGCGGGCGCGCTGGTGACCAGCCGGTAGAAGGGCTGCCACATCACCTCGAAGGAGCTCAGCGTGTTGAACAGCCGCGCCTCCATGCGGGCCAGCAGCTGTAGCACGTGCGCGAAGCTATCCAGGGCCACCAGGGCGGTGCCCCGAAACGCCGGCAATTGCCGCAGGCGCAGCACCGCCCGCGTGACGACCCCCAAGGTGCCCTCCGTCCCCACGAACAGCTGCTTGAGATCGTAGCCCGTGTTGTTCTTGAGCAGCTTGCTGCGGCTGTCGATCACCGTGCCGTCCGCCAGCACCGCCTCCAGGCCCAGCACGGAGTCCCGCATCATGCCGAAGCGCAGCACGCGATTGCCACCGGCGTTGGTGGAGATCATGCCGCCGATGGTGGCGCTGCCGCGAGCGCCGAGATCCACGGGCAGCAGCAGGCCCTCCGCTTCCGCCGCGGCCTGAGCAGCCTCCAGTGGCACGCCCGCCTGCACTGTCATGCAGCGGTTCAGCCGATCGAGCTCCTCGATCTGTCGCAGGCGCGCGAGCGAGAGCGCCACCTCGGACGGGCCAGTGGCGGTGCCCTGCACGAGGCCGGTGAGCCCACCTTGCGGCACCACCGCGCAACCTGCACGCTGGCAGAGCGCCAGCGCCTGACTCACCTGCTCGGTGCTGCGTGGCAACAGCAACACCTGCGCGCCGCTGCCCTCAGGCAAGCGCTCCCGCGCCTCGCCGGCACTGAGCACGCCGTCCTCCCCCAACGCTCGTCGTAACGCTGCGATCAGATCCTGCACGATGCACTCCGGGCGCGCCGTGCGCGGCGCTCGCCTGCGCTGCTATAGGCCAGAGCCCAGGCGCGGGCAACACACCACCGAGCCGCGCCAGCTGCGGAACGGCTTGAGGCGGCCCACGGCGTACTGCTATGGCGCTCGAGAGCTTGGCCCCGATGACGCACGAGCCGGCTAGCGGCCGGGACTCTCAGGTTTCAGCGCCGCAGCGCCGCAGCCCCTGGCGTGCTCGCGCGGGCTGGGGGCTCTTCCTGCTCGTGGTCATCGGCTACTACTGGTTCTTCTACACGACCGGGCGCTTCAGCTCCTGGCCGGACTGGGGGAACTTCTACGATACGCAGGCCGAGGGCTTTCGTGCCGGTCACCTGTACACCACGGTGCAGCCCAACCCCCGGCTCTTACTGCTGCCCAACCCCTACGACTACGCGAACCAGCAGCTCTGGGTCTGGGATTACAGCCTGTACCGCGGACATCTGTACCTGTACTGGGGCCTGACGCCCGCGGCCCTGCTGGCCCTCGTCAAGGGGCTGCTCGGCCTCCGCGCACCGGTGGGAGACAGCTGGCTGGTCCTCACCTTCCTGTGCGTGCGCTTGCTTGCTGGCAGCCTGCTCTTGCGCGAGCTGGCGCGGCGCTTCACGCCGGCGCCGCCCCGCTGGGCGCTCTGGAGCGCGCTGCTGCTCTTTGCGCTGGCGCACCCCACGCCCTTTCTGCTGGCTCGGCCCGCCATCTACGAGGCGGCGCTCACCGGTGGCGCCGCCTTCCTGGTGTGCGCGTACTACTTTGCCTTTCGCTGGCTGAGCGAAGCGGCCGCTGGCGAGCGGCTGGCCTGGCTGG
>JAICQL010000172.1 GCA_025937895.1 Polyangiaceae bacterium
ACGCGGATCATGTTGCCCTGCCGCACCATGCCCAGGTTCTTCGACTGCAGCACCACGTCCAGCGCCTGATCCCAGGGCACGTTGCGCATGCGGATGGTCACGGTGCCGCTGACGTTGTCGGCGGTGACCACGTTGACCTGGCCCACGTCGGCGAGCAGGCGCAGCACGTTGTGCACGTCCGCCTCTTTCAGATCGAGATCGATGCGGCGGCCCGCGTAGTTGCTCTGCTGGCCCAGCACGCTGGGGCCAAAGCCCGCCGCCTCCTCGCTCAGCGCCTTCTCGATCACCTCGCTACCCGGCGCGCGGGTGCCGGTCTCGATCTTGGGCAGGCCGGCGCTCAGCACCTCATCTTTGTGCAGCACCCTGCCCTTGCGGGCGATGCCGCCATCCAGCCCCACCCCGGTGATCGACGAGGACACGGTGCCCGGAGCAAAGAACGACCAGGAGATGCGCCCTTCCTGCTCGTTCACCAAGGTGCGCAGCTTGTCCTTGCGCTCCACCTCGATGGCGACCACGCGGCGCTTGGGATCGTAGCTGCTGGTGATGGTCTGCACCCCGCCGTTGAAGGCGCGCACGTCGAGGGTGCGCGCCAGCTCCTCACCCAGGCGCACGCCGCGCAGCACCAGGCGCGAGCGCCCGGGCCCCGCGCTCTCCTCCGCGTAGGAGCTGTATTGACTGACCGCGATCTCGATCCAGTCCGAGCTCCCTTTGCGATCGAAGCTGATGTCGCTGACCACGCCCTCGCCGGCCTTGCTCGCCTGGCTGGAGCTGGCCGCGCTCTGGGCGCTGAAGTCCGCGGGCGGTGCGCTGAGATCGGAAGCGCCGCTCGCGACTGCCTCGGGCGGTAGGGGCTGCCCCGCCTTGGGACCATCCGCGGCTCCCTCTTTGGCGCCACCGTCCTTGCCCGCCTCCGCGCCAGCCGCCGCAGCGCTCACGACCGCGCTGGCGCCGCGCTCCGGCTGCAGGCGGATCAACAGCCGCTTGCCCTCCACGCTGATCGCCGCCTGCCCGGGCTCCGCCAGCGCGATGAGCAGGCGCGTGGTCTTGGAGCGCCCGGTCTCGAAGGCCTGGGTGAGCACGCTCTTCACGATGCCCACCTGCCGCGTATACGTGTCGGAAAGACCGCTCACGTCGGCATCCATCACGTCCACGATCAGGCGCTTCTTCTCGTCGCTGAAGCGCGCGATGTAAGCGGGCGCGGCGCTGAACGAGACGGCGATCAGCGTCTCGTCGGGCTTGCCGCTCTCCGACACGGTGAGGCGGGTGGCAAGGCTCGGCGCTGCAACGGCCATGGACGGCGCGCCCCAGCTCGCGCTGCAGAGCGCCACCAGCGAAGCCCACGCCCGCAGGCGCAGGCGCCGCGTGACCGGGGCTCCCTGCTGCCGCTGGTCGGATGGCAACGGATGGCTGAGCGACGACCTCGAGATCATATTTTCTGGCTCCCAGGACTGGCGGGCTGCCGTGCCCACCCGAGCGAGTGATCCGCCCGACCGCGGACGGTAGCCGGCTCGATCGGAACCGGTAAACTTTGTGGCTTTCTTACGGGCATGTAGGCGCACGAGCCCCCACCCAGCGGGCAGCAGGGGCTGCTCGAGCCCCCGCACCTTGGCGCAAGATCAGCGGAATATTGGCCATTTCTGGGTCGCGACGGCGGTGGGAGGACGTGCTACACAGGCCGCCACTCTGCGCCGCACACTCCTCACGCGGCCTCAGGCAACGGACGATGATGATGCTGCGTAACTGGCTGGCAAAGACCCTCTCGGCGCGAGCGCCGGCGGCCTCCGAAGCCGCTCTTTCTGTGGCGGCCGTTTCTCGAAGGGCCCTCTCCCCCGCGGCTCTTTCTCCCGCGGCCCTCGTGCTGCTGCTCGCGAGTTGCGGCTCCCCGCCGGAGCCTGGCGTGCCCCAGCCGCCGCCCGCTCCCTCTCCGCCCCTGCCCCCCGTCGCCGAGAGCGAGTTGCGCCCGGTGGCGGCGTTTGCTTCGCTGGCTGAGGGTCCCACTCGCTCGCAGGCGCTGTTCAGCGAGATGGCGCGGGTGCTGCTGCACCCCCGCTGCGTCAACTGTCACGTCCAGGGTGAGTCGCCGGCGCAGGGCGATTACCTGGAGCTGCACGATCCGCCGGTGGTGCGCGGCGAGGAGGGTCGCGGCGTGGTGGGCATGGAGTGCAGCACCTGTCATCAGGATCGCAACCTGCAGCTGAGCCGCGTACCCGGTGCCGTGGGCTGGCGCTTGCCCCCGGCGGAGATGGCCTGGGAGGGCAAGTCCCCCGCAGAGCTGTGCGCGCAGCTGAAGGATCCAGCGCGCAACGGCCAGCGCGGCCTGGCGGAGCTGATCGAGCACTCCCGGCGCGACGCGCTGGTGGCGTGGGGCTGGCAGCCCGGCTTCGATCGCCGGCCCCCACCCGGCACGCAGGCTGAGTTCGCGGCGCTGGTCGCGGCCTGGGTGGAGAGCGGCGCCGCCTGTCCCGATTCCAGCGTACCTGCCCCGCCGGCAGCCGCGCAGACCGCCGCCTGGAGCACGCCATGAGCGATTCAACAGCCAAGCTTTCGATCCGCGTCAACGGCGTCCCGCACCAGCTCGACGTCGATCCCGACATGCCCCTGCTCTGGGTGCTGCGGGATGTGCTGGGCCTGACCGGCACCAAATACGGCTGCGGCCAGGCGCTGTGCGGCGCCTGCACGGTCCACGTCGACGGCCAGGTGGTGCGCTCCTGCTGCACCCCGGTGCGGCGCGCCGAGGGGCGCGAGGTGCTCACCATCGAGGGCCTGTCGGAAGACGGCAGCCACCCGCTGCAGCGCGCCTGGCTGGAGCTCGGGGTGCCGCAGTGCGGCTTCTGCCAGGCGGGCCAGATCATGACTGCCGCGGCGCTGCTGCGAAAGCACCCGCGCCCGAGCCTGGAGCAAGTAGAGCAATCGATGGCAGGCAATCTCTGCCGCTGCGGCACGTACACGCGCATCCGCGCGGCCGTGCAGCGCGCCGCCGCGCTGGCGGCGGAGGGCAGCGGGAACAACGGCAGCAAGGTGTCGTCATGAGCGATTCACTCCTCTCTCGCCGTGTTCCTCGTCGTGGCTTCTTGCTCGGGCTGCAGCTGGCCCTGGGCAGCGCGGTGCTGCCGCTGGAGGCGTTCGGCGCGCCCGCAGCGGGCACCGGCAAGGTGAAGAAGCTGAAGCGGGTCGCCGGCTCTGGCCCGGGCTTCAGCCCCAACGTGTTCCTGCACCTGGCCGCTGACGGCACCCTGACCGTCGTCTGTCACCGCTCGGAGATGGGCCAGGGCGTGCGCAGCTCGCTGCCGGTGCTGCTGGCAGACGAGCTGGGCGCCGATCGCAGCCGCATGCACATCGTGCAGGCCGACGGCGACGCCGTGTACGGCGATCAGAACACCGACGGCTCGAGCAGCGTGCGCGGTCACTACGATCAGCTGCGCACCCTGGCGGCCACGGCGCGCACCGTGCTGGTGCGGGTGGGCGCGCGCCAGCTGGGGGTAAAGCCCAGCGAGTGCAGCGCGCAGGATCATGAGGTGCGCCACCCCCCCAGCGGGCGCAAGGTGAGCTTCGCCAGCCTGGCGCTGCTGGCCGAGAAAGAGCCGCTGCCTCCGCCCGAGCAGGTGCAGCTGCGCCCGCATGCCGAGCTGCGGCACCGCATCTCCGCCGACGGCCTGGGCGAGCACCTGCCGCTGCACGACGGCCCGGCGTACGTGATGGGCAAGGCCGTGTTCGGCGCCGACGTGCGCCGCCCGGGCATGCTGACGGCGGTGATCGCCCGGCCGCCAGTGGTCGGCGGTCAGGTGCTGGGCTTCGATGAGGCCGCGGCCCGCCAGGTGCGCGGCGTACGGCACGTTGTCGCGCTGCCGCAGCCCAAGGCCCCGTACGTGTTTCAGCCCTGGGGCGGCGTGGCCGTGGTCGCAGACGACACCTGGGCCGCGCAGCGCGGGCGCGAGGCGCTGAACGTGCGCTGGGAGGCGGGGCCCAACCAGAGCTACGACTCCAACCGCTACCGCGAGACACTGCTGAGCTCCGTGCGCGCGCCGGGCAAGGCGCTGCGCAAGGTGGGTGACGCCGAGGCAGCGCTGGCCAAGGCGGCGCGCCGGATCGAGGCGGAGTACTACGTGCCGCATCTGCCGCACGCGCCGATGGAGCCGGCGGTGGCGGTGGCCGAGGTGCACGGCAATCGCTGCGAGGTGTGGGCGCCGACGCAGAACCCGCAGGCCGCGCGCAAGGAGGCTGCGCGCGTGCTGGGCGTGCCGGAGGAGAACGTGGACGTGCACGTCACCTTCCTGGGCGGTGGCTTCGGGCGCAAGTCGAAGGCGGACTTCGTGGCGGAGGCGGTGTGGCTGGCGCGCGAGCTGAAGGTGCCGGTGCGCGTGCAGTGGACGCGCGAAGACGACCTGCAGCACGACTACTACAACACCGTCAGCCAGCAGCGAATGGTGGCGGGGCTGGATGGCAACGGCAAGCTGCTGGCCTGGCACCAGCGCAGCGCCTTCCCGCCCATCGGCACCGTGTTCGGCGGCGAGCCCCGGCCCAGCGAGGGCGACTTCCAGCAGGGGGTGCTGGATGTGGCGCTCGACGTGCCCAACGTGCTGTGTGAGGCGTGTGAAGCGCCCGCGCACGTGCGCATCGGCTGGCTGCGCTCGGTGTACAACATCTTCCACGCCTTCTCGACCAACTGCTTCATCGACGAGATCGCCACGGCCCGCGGCGCCGACTGCCGCGACGTGATGCTGGAGGTGCTGGGTCCGGCACGCAAGATCACCAGCACGGCCGAGCTGGGCGTGGAGCAGCTGCGCAACTACGGCGCGTCGCTCGATGAGCACCCTGTCGACGTCGGCCGGCTCCGGAAGGTGATCGAGCGGGTCACGGAGCTCTCCAGCTGGAGCACGCGCGCTCGCGACGGGCGCGCGCTGGGCCTGGCCGCGCACCGCAGCTTCCTCAGCTACGTCGCGGTCGTGGTCTCGGTGGTGCAGGCGCCGAACGGCAAGCTGCGCGTGGACGAGGCCTGGGTGGCGCTCGATGCCGGGCGCATCATCAACCGTGACCGGGTGCGCGCGCAGATGGAGGGCTCGGTGATCTTCGGCATGAGCCTGGCGCTGTACGGCTCGATGACGATGACGGCCGGGGTCACCGATCAGAAGAACTTCCGCGACCTGCGCCTGGTGCGCATGGCCGACGCGCCGCGCGCCATCCACGTCGACATCCAGCAGAGCAGCGAGCTCTCGGGCGGCGTGGGTGAGCCCGGGGTGCCGCCGGTCGCACCTGCCATCGCCAACGCGGTGTTCGCGCGCACCGGGCAGCGGGTGCGCGAGCTGCCGCTGAGCACCCTGTTCACGGTCTAGTCACCGTCCAGGCCATCGCCTGAAGGCGCGCTGGTCAGCCGAGCATGCGCCGGATGCGCTCGGCGGCCGCCGGGAACTGCACGCACAGCTGCTCCCCCGGCGCGCCGCTGGCGGCCAGCTCGAAATCGGCAAAGTCGAAGCCTGGGGCAACGGTGCAGCCGATCAAGCAGTGGCCGGCGCCGGGCGCCAGCTCCGTCCCGAACCAGGTGCCCGCCGGGATCACCAGCTGCGGCCGCTCGCCCGCCGCCACGTCCAGCCCCAGCCGGTGCACGGCGGGGGGCTGCCCTGCCGCGAGCAGCAGCACCTCCAGCGGGCCGCCCTCGTACAGGTGAAAGACCTCATCCGAGCGCAGCCGGTGCAGGCGGCTGCTGGGCTGCTGCGAGGTGACCAGGTAGTAGATGGCGGTGCTGGCCGCGCGTGGCGCGCCGGCTGGCCCCTGCACCGCGAATGGGGCGCGGTACGTCTCCACGTAGTAGCCGCGCTCGGGGTGCGGCAGGAGCTGCAATTGCTCGATCAGCGTCCGCGCACGTGCAGGCTCGCTCGCCAGGTCCTCCATGGCCCGGCAGGCTAGCTGCGCGAGCGCCGCAGATCGAGCAGCTTGCGCACCCTGTCCGCCAGCTCGCGCGGGCGATATGGCTTGCTGATGTAGTGCACGCCGTCGTCGACCACACCCTGCTGGCTCACGATGGCCTCACCGTAGCCGGAGCTGAACAGCACCGGCACCCCGGGCGAGAGCGCGCCGATGCGCGCCGCCAGCTCCTTGCCGCTCATGCGCGGCATCACCAGATCCGTCACCAGGAGCTGCACCTTGCTCTGATAGTCGCCGAAGGTGCGCAGCGCCTGATCCGGGCTGGAGCAGGGCAGCACGTGATAGCCCAGCTGCTGCAGGGTGCGCTGCGCCAGCTCCAGCACCAGCGGCTCGTCCTCCACCAGCAGGATCGTCTCGCTGCCGCGTGGCGCCGAGCCGAGGCCGCGCGCGCCCGCACCTGACGGCTGCTCGGAGCTGGCCACGGCGTCCACCCGCGGCAAGAGCAGCTGAAAGCGGGTGCCCTTGCCCTGCTCGGACTGCACGCGGATCGCGCCGCCCAGCTGTTGCACGGTGGCATACACGGTCGAGAGGCCCAGGCCCGTGCCCTCCCCCACCTCCTTCGTGGTGAAAAAAGGCTCGAACAGGCGCTGGCGCTCCAGCTCGGTCAGCCCGCGGCCGGTATCCTGCACGGCGAGCTCCACGTATTTGCCCGCTGGCAGCTCCTCGCCAGCGCTGGAGGTGGCGCGCAGCTCTGCGCTGCCCTGCGGCAGCTCCAGGTTGCGCGTGCTGATCACCACCTCTCCCTCCCCGGCGATGGCGTCGCGCGCGTTCATCACCAGGTTCACGAGCGCCTGCTCCAGCTGCCCCGGATCTGCGTTGACGCTCCACAGCTCGGCGGCACAGCGCGTGCTCAGCTCGATGTTGTCGCCCAGCACCCGCCGCCACAGCTTGCTGGAGCGCTCGATGAGCGCGCTCAGGTTCAGCGGGCGCGGCTGGAAGAGCTGGGTGCGGCTGAACGCCAGCAGCTGGCGAGTCAGCGCCGCCGCGCTGTCCACCGCCGCGCTGGCCTGCTGCAGATAGGCCTCCGCGTCCGAGCCCCTGGGCGCCTGCGCCTCCAGCAGCGCCAGGTTGCCCAGGATGCAGGTCAGGTAGTTGTTGAAGTCATGCGCGAGCCCGCCTGCCAGGCGCCCGATGGTCTCCACCTTCTGTGCCTGGCGCAGCTGCGTGGCGAGCCGGGCTTGCTCCTCACGCGCCTGCTCGCGCTCCGTCACGTCGATGGCCACGCCGATGGCGCCGCACACATCGCCCTCGGGGTCGCGCAGCGGGCGGATCATCAGCTCGATCGAGCGCCCGAGACACACGTCTTTGTAGTTGCTGGGGATGCCGGCCAGCGCCTTCAAATGGCAGACCAGCGGCTCGTACGTGTCCTCGCGCGTACCCCACAGGTCGCGCAGGTTCACCCCGATCACCTGCCCCGGACGCAGGTTGATCGCCGCCAGACCCTTGCCCGCCGAGGAGGTGAAGGTCAGGTTGCGATCCACGGTGTAACAGTAGCCGGGGAGCACCTCCAGCAGCGCTGCGAAGCGCTGCAAGTCCCTGTCCGCCTCGAGCGGCGCGTCTCCGCTCGGCGCCTCGCGCGCCAGCACCGAAAGCGGCGCCAGCCGCAGCTCGAGCGAGCCGCCACCATCGCGGGTCAGGCGGATGCCCGACGTGCGAGGCGCGTTGCCGTTGTCCGGCACCAGCGCCACGATACCCGACCAGCCCTCGGCGCGGTCAACGCTGTCGAGCTCCGGCAGCGCGGGCGGCTCCAGCGGCACCAAGAGCTGCTGCAGCTTGCGCCCCACGGCCTGCGCCGCCGCTCGCCCCCACAAGGTTTCAAGTGCCGGGTCCCAGCCAGAGACGACGCCGTCCCGCGCGATGTGAGCACGAGGGCCGCCGCTGCTCAGGGACACCGAGCTCGGTGACATCCGGGAGACCACGAGCAAACGCTACGGGAGCTTCGCTGCAAATGTAAAGTGCAACGAGCAGGATTTGGCACTGTTTGTGCCTGGCTCCTCGAAGCGGTTGCTGATGCAACCGGGCCGCCCGCTGTTTCACCGGGCGTGGGTGGCTAAAGCTGCCTGGCTCTTTCACTGGCGTGGCTGCTAAAGCTGCCCCGCAGCACCCGCGCTGCTTGCCCAGGCGGGCGCGGGCGCTGCGGAGCGTGAGGGGCCTCGAAGAGGTAAGACGAGGCCCGTCATCGGTCGCGCTCAGTCTTCCAGGGCAGCCAGCGCCGCATCACATGCGGCGGGGTCCGGCTGGTTCTCGAGGGTCGAAGACAGCTCGCACAGGCTGGCCACGAACAGGTCCGTGAAGTCGTCCCGATCGAGGGTGCCACGGTCGAGGACGCTGAGCACCGGATCGAGCAGATCCAGGTCACCCGCCAGCTCGCCGGGGCTGACCCCCAGGTCACCGGCTGCCTCGGCCAGCTCGAGATCATCCTCGAAGCGCAGATACACCGCCGCCACCGGATCGCTGCCGGCGGTGGGCAGCTTGGCCTGGGCCAGCGCGCGCCGGTAGAAGCCCTCGCTGTCCTGCTTCGCCTGCTCGGCAAAGCGCTGCGGAGTCACGTAGATCTCCTCCAGCAACTCCACTTCGTCCCGGTCCAGGCCGATGGCGCGCGCGTTGCCGAGGGCGATCGCCGCCACCTCATCCACCACCGGCAGGATGCCCTGCGCGTGGCAGTTGGAGCAGGAGACGGAGGTCACGGCGCGGAAGTTGTCCTGCGTGGCGTCGAGCAGGATGTCCGAGTCTTGCACCAGGTTATCGGCTGCGTCGGCGATGGCGTAGCCGAACATGCCGTTGGGCAAGGTGAAGATGATCTCACTGCCGCCCGGCTCGAAGCCGAACGGATCCTCGAAGATGCTGTCGTTGCCGTCGTCGGCAAAGTCAAAGCTCTGCCAGAGCGCGCCCGCCCGCACCTGGATGTCATGGCGCTGCACCAGGCGGTCCTGCCGCGAGATGCGCGAGCGCGTGGTGCCCGCGCGCAGCACCTCGCCGTCCAGGATGTCCTGCGCCACGTCCACCCCGAGGCCACCCTGTATGAAGTCACCCAGCGGCTGCGCCACATCGATGCCGATGATCGCGTAGTACAGGTTGCCGATGGTGGCGACGTTCAGCATCTGGTCGGCGAACATCAGCGGAACAGTCGTGGCCGCGTCTGCCTTGGCGTCGTCCGCGTCGTCACCGATGAACTCGATCGCGTACGGGTTGTTGGCCAGGATCGCCTCCCACACGTCGTCAAAGTCGGCACCGTTGACGCTGATGGCGCGGTTCCAGTCGAAGTCGCGCAGATCGATGCGGTAGACCAGCTGTTCGCGATCGAGCGGCACCGGCTCACCCACCGTCGCCTCCAGCGAGAGCATGTTCAGCATCTTGCCCAGCGCCTGGCGATCTCTGTCCAGATCGCCGCCACAGGCCGTGGTCAAGCGGTTGCTCAGCGACACGTAGCGCAAGAACACGCGGTCCTCCGCGTCCGCGTCGCGCAGATCGTCGGCGATTGCGCCATACAGCTCGTCAAAGTCGAGCAACTCGGCGTCGTCCGGCACGCAGCCGGCCGCCGGCGTGAAGTCGGGCCAGAAGCGCGGGTTGTCGATGAAGCGCGTGATCACGTCCACGTCCGCCTTGCTGACGGCGCGCCCCGAGCCGGGCGGCGGCATCTCGCCGTTCACCAGCCGCTGGATCAGCGGCGAGGTCACGCTGCTCAGCGGATTGAGCTTGCCGGCACGCACCAGCGCGTCGATGTCGTCGATGAAGTTGATGCCAGCCCGAGCCTGGTCGAGCGGCAAGCTCGAGCCATGGCAGGTGCTGCAGTTGGCAGCCAGCACCTCCTCCGCTGCGCGCTCCGCCAGCTCACGCTCGCTGGGCGGTGGTGGCGGCGGTGCCGTCATCGCATCGTCGGGAGCACCAGGGCAGCCCGTGGCCAGCGGTGTGTCGTCGCACCGCGGGCTGAGCTGGTCGCCTGCGGGCGGCGGCTTGCTCACATCGGCGGGCGTACCGCTGCCAGTGGCCTCGTTCGAAGCCTCATTCTCATCGGCGCCACATGCGAGAGCACACACGATCGCGCCGAATCCAAGGCACAGGCCTTGGAAACTCTTCCTCTTCCTTCGGTCCGTCACAGAGCCTCCTAGGGGAAGTTATGTTGATGTCTTGATTGTTGTTTTCAGGTCCTCTGTCGTACTTGGGGAACGCCCTCGATACCGGTGAGCCATTCCGAGGTCGTGGAACAGCCTGCCGGCACCGTCCGGATGGACGTTGAGCGATGAGGGCGCACAGTGAGGGCGGGGTTGAGCGACTCCGCCCCCATGAACAACAAGTACTGCGAGGCTCGCGGATCTGGTCACACTGCAATCACCGCGGTGCTTGCAGGTCGGTGCACAGGGTGATGCAAAAGGCGATGAGACACGCGGGGTTGCCGCGGAGCTCAGAGCGCGAAATATTTTTTCTTGCGGCGGCTCGGGCGCGAGCACGCGAGCGCAGGCGCGCAATGGGCGTGCCATGGCCGGCAGCGCCCCGGCGCCGAGCGAGAGAGTGCGTGGGAGGGCTCGCCTGCGCGCGACGCCGAGCGGCGCCAGTATGCGCCCGCTCGGCGTCTCGTCCGCTCAGCGAGCGGCGGCGAGCACTTCGTCCGGTCGCAGCGGGATCACCCGCGTGGCGCTCGGCACATCCGGGTTCGACGGATCCTCGCGCACCAGCACGATGTCGGAGTCGCGAATGCGGTCGATGCGCCAGTTGATCTCGTAGTCCGCGCCCGACGCGCCACCTTGCACGACCTCCGCGCGCCCCACGAACTGCCCTTCGTGAACCACGTGGCCCTTCTTGGTGGGGTCCACCAGCATGGCGCGCGCGGGCCGGATGCCCGTCACCAGCCCGGAGAGCTTGAGCTCATCCAGCGCATACTGATCGAGCACCACGTCGCGCTGCGAGCGCACCCGCTTCTTCGCTTCCTCCGCGAACTCGCGAGCGAAGGACAGGAACGGGTCGCGCATCAGCGCGCTGTCATTGAAGTCGATGGGCGGGCCAACGGGCGGTGGCCGATTGTCCGCGACCTCCTCGGTCCCCTTGGCCCCCTTCTTGGCGGCGGTCTTGCCGTCGGGCAGCTTCTTTCCGGTCTTCGTCGGTGCGGAGACCACCGGCGCATCTTCGCCGCAGCCCAGCCCGAAGGCGAGCGCGCCGCACAGGATCAGTGCCAGAGAACGCACGGTCATTTGCCTCCGCGCGCGGGGCGCTTCCGCGTCTTGTCGGCAGCGGGATCGGGAGCATTCTCCTCGACGACGTGGAACGCCGTGGCCAGCGCCTCCGTCTTGAGGACCACCTCGTTGTCGACCACCTTGGGGTCGGTCATGGAGATGTTCTCCATGTTGATGATGCGATCCAGCTGACCCACGTTGTAGAAGAAGCGGGCGATCTGCAGGAACTTGCCCGTCAGCTCCACCTTCATCGGCACCTTGGCGTAGTACTTGTCCGGCATCTTCTCGCGCGGGGTCCACGCGGAGAGGCTGACCCCGGACACGTTGGCCGCGGACTGCACCGCGCTCAGAAACGCCGGGTACTCGGTGGAGGCCGGCAGGATCTGGTTCAGCTCCTTCTGGCGCTGCTCGCGATCGGCCAGCTCCGCCAGATCCTTCTGGTAGGCCTGCTCGGCCGCGCGTGCCTTGCTCAGATCCGCGTTGAGGGTGCCGCCGGCGGAGCGTGCGCTCGCCAGGCTGTCCTCCAGCCCGGAGTGGAACAGGAAGTAGTAACCCGCCGCAACCATGACCAGCGAGCCCGCGCCGATCCCCAGCTTGGCCGGCAGCGCCAGCCGGCTCAGGGTTGCCCGATTGATGGCCATCTCAGTACCTCACCTTGGCTTCTAGCTTGAAGGCCACCATGGGCAGCCCGCTCTCCCGCTCCACCTCGCGCTTGGCAGGCAGCAGCTGGACGTCATCGAAATAGGTCGAGAGGTTCATGCGCCGCGCCAGCTCGCTCACGTCTTCACCGTCGCGGGCCACGCCCTCCAGGCGCACCGTGCGCTCCTGCTCCACGAACTTGGTCAACCAGAGCCGCCGCGGATCCCAGTTGACGTTGTAGTCCTGCAGCGGGTTCTCGCGCCGCACCTTGGACAGCTCGTTCGGGTCCACGCTCGGGCCCCGGCCCGGCGAGAGCAGCCGCGCCACCTCCAGCAGCATTGCCGTGGGGCCGCTGCGCGCGCTCTGTAGCTTGGCAATGGCCTCCTCGCGGTCGCGCAGCGCGGCCAGCTTCTGCTTCACCTGCTCGTGGTTCTTGGAGACGTCTTTGATCTGCTTGATCTGCGCCTCCAGCGCCCTGTTCTTGTTCTGCTGCTCGGCCAGCTCGTTCTGCTTCTGTCCGAACAGCACCAGACAGCCGACGATCTCCAGCGCCACACCGAGCAAGCAGGCGACCAGCCACAGCTCGCCACGACCGCCGCTACCAGCCTTGCGGCGCTTCTGCGGTAAGAGATTGACGCGGATCACGCCCGCACCTCCTTCTCCTTGCGCAAGGCCAGGCCCAGGGCCACCGCTAGCTGCGGTGCGCGCAAGCCCAGCACGCCCAGGTCAACTTTCTTCGAGTCGATGGTGAGCTTCTCGGTGGGCGCCCAGACCTCCACTGGGACGCGAGCTCGGCGCTCGATGGCCTGTGACAGTGACGGGATCTTGGAGGTGCCACCCGTCACGTAGATGCGCGAGATCTCACCGTCGCCGCTGGTGGCCATGAAGAAGTCGAGGCTGCGCTGGATCTCGGCCGCGATGCCGTCGCTGGAAGACTCGACGATCTGCGCCACCTGCGGCGGGATCGGGCCATCGGTGGCGCCGCACTTGTAGGCCTCGGCCAGGTCGAAGGGGATACCGAGCTGCTTCTGGATCTGCTCCGAGATGCCGTGGCCCCCATTGGCGATCTCGCGCGTGAAGGCGCTGATGCCGTTGGCGATGATGTTGAGCGAGGTCAGGTTGGCGCCCACGTTGATCAGCGCCACCGTCTGGTCGTGCGGCAGCCCTCGCGAGAGCTCGAACAGGTTCTGGATGGAGAAGGCGTCGATGTCGCACACTATCGGCTTCAGCCGGGCGTCCCGGGCCAGCTGCGCGTAGTCGTTGATCTGATCGCGCTTGGCGGCCACCAGGAGCAGATCCATCTGGCTCTGCTCGGGGTGCCGGCGCAGCACCTGGTAGTCGACGTGCACATCCTTGATATCGAACGGGATGTGCTGCTCCGCCTCCCACTGGATCTGCTCCTCCAGCTCCTCGGCGGTCATCATCGGGATGGTGATCTTGCGGATGATCGCCGACTGTCCGGAGACCCCGAGGCTCACCTCTCGCTGCCGGATCTTCGCGGAGTGCCAGATCTGCTGGAGCGTCTCGGCCACGGCGTTACCGTCCATGACCTGACCATCGACGATGGCCTGAGGAGGGAGCGCGGCATAGCCAAACGCCACCAGGTTGTAGGACTTACGGGTCTCACGAACCTGGCAGACCTTGATGCTGCTCGAGCCAATGTCGACGCCGATCAGATTCTTGCCTTCGCGCATGTTTCTCGCTTTTGGTGCGCGTTGGCAGGCTCCACGCTGCGGCGGAGCAGCAAGTTTTCTGGGCTTTTCATCGCTATTCGGACCAGAAAGCGCTCAACTCCGGGGGCCGCCGCGTTCAGCTTTGGGCCTGGCGCACCAAGTTTTTGGTTACCCGGATGTGAACGGCACGACCGGCGCATTCCGAAGGGGTACGTGCGGGGTGGTCTTTGCAGTGATTTTTTCGGGCAAGGGCGCCGTTGTAGTCACCAGGCAGCGATAAAACCGCACGCTCACCGCTCGCGACCTGCGTGAGCGCGCGGCACGCAGCCAGCGGAGAGGTCGCAGCCAACGCCGTACCGACCTACATCTGACCCAGGGGGGTCGAGAAATACCCCGGGTGATTCTCGCCCGCCTGCCTGATTCCAGAGTGAATTGCCCGACGACCAGCAGCGCTAGAACGCTCGATCCAGGCTGATTCAGCCCATCCGTGATGATTCTACGCTATCCGTCCTCAGCCGTTACCAACCGACGCTCGGCCTTGGCCAGGGTACAAACTGACCCCCTCCAGTCCCGCGAGGCGAGCATAAAGCTCCGTGATTTCACGCCGATAAACCCTGGCATGCGCCGTGCTTAGAGCCATGCCCGGAGGTAATCAATGGCGCAAGATCGAGTGCAGTCCGAGGGGATCGAGAGCAAGTCCGTCGAAGTGTCTTACACCGAGGCGGCCGATGCCCCCCCGGAGAGCCGCATCCGCCGGCGCACCCGCACTCATGCCACTCCGCCCGCCACGGCCAAGCGTAAGGCCCAGGGCCGCCACGCCAAGCTCACCCCCGAGGAGAGCGCCGAGGAGGCAGCCAAGGCCGAGCTCTCACGCGCCTTGATTACCAAATACAGCGGCCTGGTGCGGCAGATCGCCGGCGGTTTCCAGCGCAAGCTGCCGCGCAACGTGCTGCGCGACGACCTGATCGCAGCCGGCATGAGCGGCCTGTGGGATGCCGTGCGCAAGCATGGCCACGAGCAGACTGAGAACTTTGACTGGTACGTGCGGGTGCGCATCCGTGGCGCCATCCTCGACGAGCTCCGCGCGCAGGACTGGCTGCCGCGCCGCGCGCGTGCCGCCGCCGCCGAGGCCGCGCAGGCCGCGGGCAAGCGCCCCTGTACTCCCGTCGTGTTGCGCTTTGATGACGTGAGCGAGACCGAGCAGGCGCGTTGTTTGACTGCTGGCGAATCGACCAACACGGAGAAGACCGTGGAGGCGCGCCTCGTCAAGGCCACGTTGACCAGGGCCATGGACCAGCTGCCCGAGCGCGAGCGCCGCATCGTCTCGATGCACTACTTCCGCGGCGTGAAATTCAAGGATCTGGGCGAGATGCTCGGCGTGAGCGAGCCCCGCATCTCGCAGCTGCACTCGCGCGCCATGACCCGCCTGAAGGGCATCCTGGAGAGCGCTGCCTGATCCGGCCCACCGCTCGGGCCTTGCTGAGCCGTCCTTCCCAGCGCCTCGATGCACAGCGAGGCGCTCATGACTGAGGAAGTTGCAGGCTCAGGCCCGTGGCGAGCCGAGCTGTCAGAGCGCAAGCGCCTCACCGGGCGCTGAACGATACCCGGCGCGAGAAGAGAACACGCGGTTTGCAACCCGCGCGGCGAGCGGCCTACACTGCTCGCCGTGGAGGAGCAGGCGCTGCGACAGGCGTTCGCGCTGGGCAAACGCACGTGGCCCGGCATTGAGCTCGATTTCGAAACGTTCCGCACGCACTGCGAGCGCGTGTTGGGGCCTGCGCCGCAGTGGGATTGGACCCGCTTCGGCGCAGAGCTGTTTTTGTGCTGTGCCTGTGCCCAGGGCGATGCAGACGCCATGCGCGTGCTGGAGACAGAGACGCTGCCGCACGTGGTGAAGGCCATCTCGCGCATCGACTCCGATCCCGAGTTCATCGAAGAGGCGCTGCAGACATTGCGCGCGCGCCTGCTGGTGGGCCCGCGCGCAAAGATCGCGGACTACGCCGCGCGTGGCCCGCTGGTGGCGTGGCTCAGCGTGGCTGCCGCGCGCGTCGCGCTGGACGCGATCCGCTCGCGCAATGCGCGCAAGCTGCACCACGCAGATCTGCCGGACCGTCTGGCACAGACCGAGAACAGCCCGCTCAATGACATCGTCAAGTCGCGCTACCGCGACTCCTTCCAGCGCGCGCTGAAGCACGCCATCCATTCCCTGCCCGCGCGCGAGCGCAACCTGCTGCGCCTGCAGCTGGTGGGGCGCTGCAGCATCGATCAGCTGGGGCGCATGTACCTGGTGCACCGCGCCACCGCTGCGCGCTGGCTGGAGAGCGCACGCAACAGGGTGTTCGAGTCAGTGCGCCAGCAGATGAAGCTGGAGCATCACCTGAGTGACGGCGAGTTCGACAGCATCGCACGGGGCGTGCGCAGCCAGCTGGATCTGAGCATCACCGCCACCATCAGTGGTCTCTCGGAGTCCGCCGCCAGCAGCGAAACAGAAGGGCAGCCTCAGGACCCGGGCAGTGCAGATGACTCGGGGAGCCGGCGGAAGCCTGAATAGCCCCCTCGGGCAGGTGCAGCGCCAGCCAGCCCTGCTCGCCGCTGGCGCTGCCGCTCAGCAGCCAGTACAGGCACTCCGCGGGCCCCTGCTCTGCCGCCCCTGCGCGCTGCATGTGCTCGGTGGCGCTGGCACGCTGCCCGGGCTCGATCCGTAGCAGCTCCAGGCGCGACTCGCGCGTGTCGAGGAGCACGTGCTGCTCACCGTGTGGCGTACGCTCCAGGCTGCGCGGGAAGTCAGCTCGGCGCCGCTTGACCTCCACCGAGGCGGCGCGCGCGCGCCCGGCCAGCGCGCCCGGCTTCTCGATGCGCACGTCGACCCGCTGCACACCGTCGTGAATGCCGAGTAGCATCGCCGCCACCTCCTCCGCGGCCATCTCGATCAGGTGGTAGCGGCGGAAGCTGAGCAGCGCCTCCACCTCGTGTGCCACCTGATCGTAGTCCGCGGTCAAGCTGATGCGGCCAGTGCGGCCCGCCTGGGCAACATCCGCGTGCAGCCCCAGGTCCAGGCGCACGCGCTGCTGGTGCACACGCTCGTCAGGCCGAAGCCCGACGATGCAGTCCAGCTCCAGGCGATGGATGCGGATGATGTCCATGACAGTGCGCTCCCGTCAGTGCGTGATGCGGGGCCGCGGCTCGAGCTGGTACAAGGCGATGGGCCAGGCCGCCGTCTGGCGCTGCCACGGCGGGCCGTCCCTGAGGCTCGCAGTGGAGGACAGACTGGAAGACAGAGTCGCGGCAGAGAACCCCGGAGTCGTCGTCGCGGAAGCGGCCTCGCCCAGCACCCGCGCGTCGACCTGCAGGCTGTATTGGCCCATCACCGGCGGGTACGGCAGCCCCAGCGTGCGCACGCGAAAGCGCGGGGCGGTGATGCGGTGGCGGAACACGTCGCTCAAGGTCTCCAGCCCCGTCTCGGCGCGCAGCGCAAAGCGCAGCTCGAAGTCGCGATTGACGTGCGAGCCCGGCAGCTGGAAATACGCATGGATCTCCACCGGCAGCAGCCCGCGCGGCGGCGGCGGCGCGTTCGCTGGCAGGTTGATCTGCTCGACCAGGCTGAACAGCGAAACGTTGTTCGACTGCCGATCGATCGCCGATCCCGTCGTCACACACAGCAGATAACAATGCACGCCAAGCACCTCGAGCCTGTCAGGACGTGCCGGGGGCCGGCCCGGGTACTCCGGACAGCCCGAGGCTGAGCGAGCCCGTCGCCAGCCGCACGATCACCAGCGCGCCCACGGTAAACACGCCCACCCCGCACAGCCAGCAGATGTTGCCCAGCCAGCGCCGCCGCTGCTCGCCCAGCAGACCCGTGCTGCAGCCGGCATGATACAGCCCCTGCGCGAGGTGCAGCGCCGCCGCGGCCATGCCCAGCAAATAGCCGATGGCCACCAGCGGCACGCCGCCGAGCACCGTGCTCGACAGGCTGGCGCACAGCTCCGCCAG
The DNA here is from genome assembly GCA_025937895.1 of Polyangiaceae bacterium. GTDB lineage: Bacteria > Myxococcota_A > Polyangia > Polyangiales > Polyangiaceae > SZUA-265. The sequence goes on from JAICQL010000172.1 coordinate 17,390, forward strand.
ATAGTCCGCGCGCTGCAGCTCTCCTAGCCAGCGCCTGCCCGAGAGCTGCCAGACGTGCGCGCACAGAAATGCCAGGAGCACGAGCGCGCTCGCGCGCTGCTCGCCGCGGCCCAGCGGAGCCGGCCAGTACGGACCTCCTCCGGGGTCCGCCAGCCGCCTCGAGCCCAGCGCCACGTGAGCGAGCAGC
>JAICQL010000423.1 GCA_025937895.1 Polyangiaceae bacterium
CCTGCACGTGGAGGACTTCGCGCTGCTCGATCAGGAGAGCCTGGGCTATCTATTTCACGTTGCGGGCAGGCTGAAGGCGGCGGTCTGCGCTGCGATTCCGTGCCAGGGCTTTCAGCTCCTCATCAATCAGGGTGAAGCTACCCGCCAGAAAGAGAACTGCCGGCACTTGCACGTGCACCTGATCCCCTGCAGCTCGAATGTTCCTGTGGAGGAGGGAGCGCTGCGCGCGGAGGTGCCGCGCACGCAACTCGACGAAATCGCGCAGCAGATAGCCCGGCGGTTGGACGTGGGCGCCGCGTTCGCTGTGCGGTGACCCCAGTTGCACGCATTGACAATGGGTAACAAGGTTGTTACACATTGAGCATGGACGCGGTTGCTCAGGCGCTGGCGGACCCGATTCGTCGGGAGATCCTGCGGATGTTGCGGGACCAGTCGATGAACGCTGGGGAAATTGCGGCAGCGTTTTCGGTGAGCCGACCAGCGGTCAGCCGGCACTTGCGGGTGCTGCGTGAGGCCGGCCTGGTCAGCGATGAGCCCATCGGGCGCGAGCGCGCCTACCGGCTGGCGCTGGAGGCGCTGGCCGAGCTGGAGGCGTACCTTGCCGAATTGCACGCACCGAGCAAGTGGGAGCGCCGCCTGATGGCGCTGGAGACCGAGGTCCATCGAGTGAAGCGCCGGCGGCGAGTCGTGCAGGCTCGCACGCGTCGGAGTAACGACAGGAAGGAGACAGCATGAGCCGCAAGCCAACTGGCCACGTCCGTGGCAGCGAATTGATTCTGACCCGCACGTTTCGCGCGCCGATCGATGACGTCTGGGCGAGCGTGACGGAGCCCGAGAGCACGGCGCGCTGGATCGGTGGCTGGGAAGGTGAGCCCGGACCCGGCAAGACGGTGCGCTTGCAGATGCTCTACGAAAAGGGTGAGCCGTGGATGGATGTGCTGATCGAGAGCTGCGAGGCCCCGCGGCACCTCGCCGTCAGGACGACGGATGAGTCCGGCGCGTGGCGGCTCGAGCTGACCCTGGCCCAGACGGGTGACACGACCGAGCTGCGCTTCGTGCATCACCTGACTGATCGCAAGCTCGCCGGCGATGCGGGCCCGGGCTGGGAGTATTATCTCGACATGCTGGTTGCAGCGCGCGAGGGCGAGCCGTGTCCCTCCTTCGGGGAATATTATCCAGCGCAGAAGGCCTACTACCTGGAAGGGGCCTGAATCGCCGTCGGTGCCTCGAGGGGGGCTCAGCCGCGCCGGGCCACGGCATCCGCCGGCATTCGGGCGGGTAACAGGAAGGAGCACAGGGTGGCCGCGAGCAGGGCGCTGCCGAAGAGCCACAGCGCGGAGTGGTGCTCCCCGAGCGCGATCGCCGGAGCTGCCACGTCCGTCTGCAGCGCGCCGAGCAGCGCGAGGCCGATGATGCCGCCCAGGTAGCGCAGGGTGGAGGTGAGGCCAGCGGCCATGCCGCTCTGGGCGCGCGGCACGGCGCTCATGGCGGAGGCCTGCGCGGGCGCAGAGGAGAGGCCCAGGCCGAGGCCGAGCAGGATGAGCCCGGGCAG
>JAICQL010000060.1 GCA_025937895.1 Polyangiaceae bacterium
CGCGTGCACCGTGGCCAGCGACGCGGGGCGCCCCGGCGATGGGCGCGCTCGCACATCGACTCAGTCGAGGGCGCGGAGCTTGATGCAGAAGTCCACGGGGTATGATGATCCGCCGGAGGGCACGAGCGCGAGGATCAGGGTGTCGAGACGAGTTGCGTCTACGACGGTGCTCGAGCTCGTGGAGCAGCTGGGGTGCGCCACGGAGAACGGCACCTCGGTGGTGCCGGGGCTGATGACACGGCAGAAGTCGGTGGAGCTGCCAGTCTGCTTGTAGATCACGCGCACGGACGGCGGTTGCTGGCTGCCGCGATACGCTACCTCGAAACCGGTCACCCCTTCCGCCTCGGCGTCCCACGAACCGGTGGGGGCAAAGTCGAGCTCGAACGTGGCGCCCCAGCCGCTGGATGGGATCGAGCCCGTGAAGCACGGATCGCCGTCCTCGTAGCTCAAGGTCAGGCTGGTGTTGGTGTCCTTCTCGATCTTGTTGTTGCCCACGATGCCGAGACAGTTGCTCGATGAATCGTGACTGCCATCCGTGAGCTCGAGCGTCCAGCAGGCAGGCGGCCCACCGCCTGCGCCGCCGCTGCCCGAGCCTGCACTGCCACTCCCCGCGCTGCCCGTGCCCGCACTGCCGCTGCCCGCGCTGCCTGATCCTGCGCTGCCGGTGCCCGCGCTACCACTGCCCGCGGCTCCTCCCGTGCCGGCGCCTGCGCCGCCATTGCCGCTGCCTGCGCCCCCGCTGCTTCCGCCCGCGCCGCCGCTGGACGCGCCGCCCAGGCCCGCGGAGCCGCCTGCGTCCTCGCCGCCGTCGCCCGAGCTGCCGCCGCCGTTCGAGTAGGGCACGTGGCAGGTGAGGCCGATGCAGGGCTCGCCAGCGTCCGGCGTGGAGAGCGCGCCGACGGAGAAGTCATCCTCCAGCAGCAGCGGGCAGCCGAACGAGCCCACTGCCGCCCCCACCAGGAGCCAGGGGTATACCTGCGAGCGGGTGATGTGGCCCACGATCTGCTGAACGACCAGAAGCAGCTGCCCTCCAGTCCTCCCCCGGCGCCGGCGCGCAATGCGCCGTGCCGGACTGAGACAGCTCGCGCCAATCCGGAGCAACGCTGCCGGGGCGCGGCTCGGGGCCGAGCAGCGCCGCTGTGAACGGGTGTAGCCCCCGCGCCAGCGTTTCACCGGTGAAGCGGCCGGTGGCCCCCGCGCGCTCGCGCGTCCGCTGGGACGAGGAGAGCTCGTTCGCAGGAGCAACACGCTGACCGCGAGCGAGCGGCGCGCGTGTGCTTCGAGCGCTGCAACGGACAGCGCTGGCCGCAGGGCATGAGCAGCGAGGGCGCCACGGTGTGGCGGAAAAGAAGCTGATTTCGTCTCTTGTCTCGCGATTCTTCTCGCCGCTTTGAACAAGCTCCAGAGCCGCGCGTGGCGTGCAGCGCGGGGGCTGCGAACGCTCTTGCCAGAGCGTTGGGTGGCTCGCACACTGGCCGGGCCATGGCCAGTGTAGACGTGAGCTCCCCCGCAGAGCTTTCCGCACGACATCCCGCCGCCGGTCGCGAGGCGCGTGAGCCGTCCGAGGTGGGGCGCCGCATCGCCGATCGTTATCAGATCGAGCAGCAGCTCCGAGAGGACGAGCGCACCATCACCGTCGCCGCCCGGCATATGACCCTGGAGGAGCGCGTGCTGATCCAGGTCTTGTGCCCGGAGCTGCGCTTCGATGCCCAGCGCTCCGCGCAGTATCTGCGCGCGGCCAAGGCGCTGGCTCGCATCAAGACCGATCACGTGGCGAGGGTGCTGGACGTGGGGGTGGCTCTGTATCTGGGGCCTTTCATGGTGCTGGAGGAGCTGCAGGGCAGCACCTTGGCAGAGCTGCTGGGCAGCCAGGGCCCGCTGCCGATCCCGCGGGCCGTGGAGTACGTGCTGCAGGCCTGCAAGGGGCTGGCCGTGGCGCACGCTGCAGGCATCGTGCACGGTCAGCTGCACCCCAGCCGCTTGCTGCTGGCTCGCCAGGGCGAGTTCGAGACGCTCAAGGTGATCGAGTTCCCCACGCTCGAGCTCGCGCCGGCGGAGCGCGGCAAAGCGTATCTGGCACCGGAGGTGGCGAGCGGTCAGCCAGAGGTCGATCGGCGGGCGGACGTGTGGTCGCTGGGCGCCGTGCTGTATGAGCTGGTGACGGGCAGAGCGGCGTTGTCGCCGGGGAACGGCGCGGCGCTGTCGCACGGGAACGCAGAGCAGGCGCTCGAGCCGGACGATCTCCAGGCAGACGATGCGGCGCTGAGCGCCATCATCTCGCGCTGCCTGCAGCCGGATCCAGAGCAGCGTTACCTGGACGTGGAGGCGCTGGCCAGCGAGCTTCTGCCGCTCACGACCATGAACGAAGTGTTTCGCGGCAGCCTGACCGGTTCCTTCTCGCGGCAGATGATGATGGCCGCCGCCGCGCAGGCGCGAGCCGCGGTGAGCGGGCAGCCACGCCAGCCAGCCCGCAAGAATGCCTGGGCAGCACGCCTGCGCTCCAGCTGGCCCGCGACTTCGCTGCGTGAGGGGCGAGTGCGCTGGAGCGCGCTGGCGCTGCGCTGGGAGGAGCGAAAGCCCGCTGGCGCGCCCGCTCTGCAGCAGGTGCTGGGCGGCGCCGCGCTGCTAGTGGCGGCCGTGAGCAGCGCGCTGCTCAGCGACTTCGCCTTGCTGCCCCCGCCGCCCCGGCAGCAGGCCGCGCTGGCAAACACGGCGCAAGCCTTGCCGGAAATGACGGCCCCAGCCGCTCTCTCGCCCGGAGACGAGCTCGCCGCAGCCCAGCAGCCCGAGGCGCCTGCAGCGACCACCCCAGCGGCGGCAGAGTTGCCCGTGGCCGTGCAGGACGAGCTTGCTCCAGAGGGTGGAGTCGAGGGAGTTGCCGTGCAGGGCGGCATTGCCGTGCAAGGCGCGCAGCAGCTCGAGCGCTCCAGCGGCGCGCGTGAGTCGAAGAAGCGCGCCACGGAGCGCCGCTCGACTAGAGCCTCGTCTCGGCGCGGGACGGAGGCCGGCGGGCGCCGGACCGAGGCCGCGGAACGTCGTGCGACCGAGGCCGCGGAACGTCGTGCGAGCAGAGCCGCCGAGCGCCGCGCGAGCAGGGCCGCAAAAAAGCGTGCGACCCGGGAGGAGGGCGCCGCGGCAAAGCCCGCAACGCCGGAGCCGCGCCGGGGAGCCGCGCGCAGTATCCGCTGAGCACGGTACCCGACTGAGCGCTACCCGCTGAGCGCAGTACCCGCTGAGCGCAGTACCCGCTGAGCGGCTTCAGCCTCTCGGCAGGTGGATGGCGAAGGTGGTGCCGGACGGCTCCGTCGAGCTCACGGTCACCGTGCCACCGTGCGCCCGCACCAGCTCCCGCACGATGAACAGGCCCAGCCCCAGCCCGCGCGAGCGCTGATGGCGTGCGCTGCGGAAGGGATCAAACAGCTCTTGCAGGAGCGGCGCCGGGATCACCCCGCGGTTGTGGACCTCGATCAGGACGTGCTGCTCGTGTGAGCCATCGATGCGAACGCTCACCGGCGCCTCGGCAGCGCCGTGCTGGCAGGCATTGGCGATCAGGTTGGAGAGCACCTGCAGCAGCCGTCCACCATCCCAGGTGCCGCTCGGATCGCCGGTCAGCTCCTGCTGGATGCGCCGCTCCGGGTGAGCCAGCTCGATCTCGCCGACGGCCTGCGCGCACAGGTCCCCGAGGTTGACCGCGTGCCGCTCCACCACGATGCCGCCGCCCGAGCGGGCGCGCGTGAAATCCAGCAGCTGCTCGATCATGGTGCTCATGCGCTGGCCGCTGGCCAGGATGCGGCTCAGCGGCTTTGCCTCGCGCTCGCTCCTCCGCGCTTCACCCTCTCGCTGCATCAGCACCAGCTGCGCTGCAGTCATGATGGCGCTGAGTGGATTGCGCAGATCGTGCGCGAGGATGCCGGCGAACAGCTCATTGTAGCGCACCGTCTCCTCCAGCTCGCCGATGGCGTTGAAGCGCATCACCACCGAGGCCAGATGATTGCCGATGGCACGTGCCGTCTCCAGCTCGCCGTCGGAGAAGGTGTGCGGGCTGGCGTGATACACCATGAACTTGCCCAGCAAGCGCCCGCGCGAGATCAGCGGCAGAAAAGCCAGCGCGCCGATGCGCTCCGTACGGAACAGAGCGCCGTAGGGTGCCAGCTCGGGCGCTCGCAGCGCGTCGGAGACCAGCACTGGCTCGGCGCTGGTGGCGTCCGCTGGCCAGGGGGAGTGGCCTTCCACGGCGGCGCGGTAAGCGTGGGACAGGTTGCGCCAGGCGCGGAAGCGCATCACCCCGTCGCCATCCTTCAACAGAATCGCCGCCCGTTCGGCGCCCAGCGAGGCCTCGATGGCGGCCAGCGCCGCCTCGAAGACCTCCTCCACCCTCTCTGCGGAGACCACGGACTGGGCGAAGCGATAGAGCTGCTCCGCGCGCCGCCGGGCGTCGAGCGACTCCTGATACAGGCGGCTGTTCTCCATCGCCACGGCCGCGCGCTCGCCCAGCTCTTCCAGCAGCCACAGATCCTCTCGACTGTAGCCTTGCCCGGGGCGACAGCGCATGGCCGTGATCGCTCCGATGACCCTGCCGCCGGCGTGCAGCGGCGCGCCCATCAGCGCATGCACGGGATGGCGCGCCAGGAACGCACGGTAGCCTTCCGGAGCGCGCGCGGCGAGCTCGGCAGGATCGGTGTGAGGCAGCAGCACGCTCTGCCCGCTGGCCGCGATGCTGGCGGTGATGCCCTCGCCCTTGGCCAGCGGCACGGCTGGCACCAGCTCCAGCAGCCACTTCTGCGCCTCGGGGTCTGGATGGCGCATTGCCACCCGGCGCACCGCCCCGCTCGGGTCGAGCGCGGTCACGTTGACCAGGCTGTCCAGGGTGCGCGAGAGCTCGGCCACGATCTCCCCCAGGCGCGAGTCGAAATCCAGGCTGGACTCGGCGAAGGCGCGGGAGGAACGGCTGAGCACCCCCAGGCGCGCGGCTGCGGTGTCCGCCGCTTCGCGGCTCGCGTGCTCCGCTTCCAGCAGGCGCAAGCGCACGATGGCCTGGCTCGCGTAGCGCGAGACCAGCAGCAAGAACTCCCGGTCCTCCGCCTCCTCCGCCTCGAGCTGCTCGACCGTGACCGCGAGGGTGCCGAAGCTGTTGCGAGCGGTGATGAGCGGCAGGCAGGCGATGCGATAGGTGCTGCCAGGCGTGGCCAGCGCGGCCAGGTGCGGATAGCGCTCGAACAGCTCCGCCTGCGACGAGATCCAGATGGGCTCCCCGCTGCGAATGCAATCGATCGCGGGCGTGCTCGGGGAGAGGCCGAGTGGAATCTGTGCCAGGCGCTGCTGCGCGTGGGCGGAGTAGCCGCGCGCCCGCTTCAGGCGTGCTACCTGGCGCTCCTCGTCCACCAGCCAGAGCGCTGCGGACGAGGCGCCCAGCGCCTCCGCCACGCGCTCCACCAGCGCCTCGAAGACCTCCTCGGCCGAGACGGCCTCGGCGATGGCCGCGGTGATCTTCAGCAGCCGCGCGGCGCGCTCGGCCGCCACGGCGCGGAAGCGCTCGAAGCTCTTCTTCTCCGTGACGTCGGCCACCAGCGCCACGAAGCCGGTCACGGCCCCTTCCGCGTCGCGCTGCGGCAGGTAGCTGGCGTGGATGCAGCGTGGCCCGCCGGCGCGGTACGGCACCTCCGCCTCATAGGTGACGGCCTCGCCCGCCAGCGCCCGTTCGGCATACGGCTGAATGGCGCGATAAGCGGCGCTGCCCAGCACCTCTTCCAGGTGCTTGCCCAGCATCGCGTGACGCGGCTGATGGAACCAGCGCTCGTAGCCTGCGCTCGCGAACTGGTAGCGCAGGTCGGAGTCGATCAGCGCTACCAGCACCGGCAGAGCGTCCGTGATCAGCTGCAGCTGCTGGTGGCTCTCCTCCAGCGCGCGCTGAGCTTGCCGCCGCTCGGTGATGTCGCGCGTGAAACAGCGGGTGTGCACCAGGTGGCCATCTCGGGCGAACGCGCTGGAGCTGATGAGCACGTGCTTGATGGAGCCATCCCGTGCGCGCAGGCGCGCTTCATAGTCGTGCAGCGCTTCACCGCGAGAGAGGCGGCCCAGGATGTCGGTGATGGCCTGAGCGTCGGCATGAAAGTCGGTGATAGGCCGCCCCACGTATTCGTGCTCGGTGTACCCCAGGAGCTCCAGCTCGTTGCGGTTGGCCCACAAGATCGTGCCATCGGCGCCGACGCTGTGCAGGCCGACCGTGGCGTTATCCACGAAGTCGCGCAGCTGCTCCTCGGTCCGGCGCAGCCCTGCCGCCTCCGCGCGCAGCCCTGCCGCCTCCGCACGCAGCCCTGCCGCCTCCGCGCGCAGCCCTGCCGCCTCCGCACGCAGCTCACGTACCGTCTGTTGCAGAGACTGCTCCAGCTCCGTGCGCCGGGCGAGCTCTGCTTCCAGGAGGCGGATCCGCTCCGAGGCATCCAAACGGGAGCCGCCCGTGGATGGCGGCTCTGCCAGGTGCTCCAGTGAGCCGGATTTTGAGGCCAACGGTGCCGTTGAGTAGCAGAAAAAGACGAGCGATGGCGAACCGACTTCCGCAAGTTACCCGGATAGTCACGGGCAGCGCCGCTCACGAGCGAATTCTCGGGTGCAACCCGCTAGCTGCACGAGCGCAGCGTGACATTCTGCTACGAGCGCTCCAGCGTGCGCGCATGCTGGGCGGATGAACGTGGCCTGATGCTTGCACCTGCTCGCGCATGCTCCAGAAGCAGCAGGTGCTCATACATGGTGCGCTCGCGGGCGCGCTGGGTGCGGCGTGCATGACGGCGCTGCGCATGGCCGCGCATCGCGCTGGCTGGCTCGAGGCGATGGTGCCGCAGGCGGTGGAGGTGTGGGCGAGCGAGAAGAGCGGCGTGGGCTCCTTGCAAGACACCGCAGGGCACCATGTGGCGGATCAGCTGTTGCATCTGGGCTATGGAGCTTTCGCCGGGGTGGTCTACGCCGGGCTTGCCGGCAGGGGTGGCCAGGCGAACGCGCGGCGCGCGCTCGGCTTCGGCAGCGCGCTGTGGGCGTTTGGCTCTGCCCTGCTGTTCCCCGCGCTGCGCATCGCGCGGCCGCTGTGGCGGGCGTCACCTCGAGAGGAGCTCATCAACTTCAGCGCTCACGCGCTGTACGGTGCGGTCACGGTCTTTCTCCTGGACGAGCTCGAGCGCCAGCGGGTCACCCAGCCCAGAACCCGGCTCGGTGTGCAGCATGCCCGGGTTGGATGAGGCCCGCATGACTCACCGGTGCTGCTCCCTCGTGACCTGCTCGCTGCTGCTGAGCGCTGGCGTGCTCGGATGCAACAACCAGGAAACACCTCCGTCGAACCCCGGAGCCCCTCCGGGCATGGAGAAGAAGCTGGATACCAAGATCCTGGAGCAGGGGGCCGAGGTGCTCCAGGGGCTGCAGCCCGTGCGCGCCATCGATCACTACCTGAACGGGTTCCACGTGATGAAAGACGACCCTTCGCTACACATGGAGGCCCACCACTACTGCAAAGGTCTGAACGAAGAATTCACCCAGTGTGTGATCTTCGATGGCAACACCGCGGCATCGAACATCATCGGGCTCGAGTACATCATCTCGGAGCGCCTGTTCGAGACCCTGGCCGACGACGAAAAGCCGAACTGGCATCCACACAACTACGAGATCCTCTCCGGGCAACTGGTGCTGCCCGGGGTGCCCGCCATCGCCGAAAAGGCGGCGCTGGAGAAGAAGCTGAACAGCTACGGCAAGACGTGGCACGTCTGGGACACCGGACACGCGGGTCACCCCGCCGCACATGCCCTGCCCGTGGGCAAGCCGCTGCTCGCCTGGTCGTATAACCGCGACGGCGAGGCGCCCGAAGGCCTGGTGGAGTCCCGCGATGAGCGCATGGGCATAGACACGGCAGAGAAGCGAGCGGAGCGTGCCTCCTTTGCGGCGCAGGCAAGGCCGCAGCTGGGCGTGGATGCGTTGAAGTCAAAGCTGCCCGGAGCTGCAGCGCCGCCGGGAGTTCGCGCGCGCTAGCTCCGCAATGAGGGGCGCGCGGCCGAGGCGTTGTGCCACGGCGTGACCATTCTGCGGGCTCGTGCTGCTGCGAGCGGCGTCGCACGGCAGGGGTGGATTGGCGGCGACCAGCGAGCGCGATACCTTCCTCAGTCCGGACTTCGCGAGATGCTCACTCCTTCCAACCTGGTCCGCGTCAACGCTGCGCCCGCGTTCGCGCCGGATGACTGTCGCCTGCTGGTGGAGAGCGTGGTCGACCACGCCATCTTCATGCTCGACCCCGAGGGCATCGTGAGCACGTGGAATCTCGGCGCCGAGCGCATCGAGGGCTACGGCTCCGAGGAGATCGTCGGTCGCTCCTTCGAGGTGTTTTATCCGCCGGATGATGTGGCCGCAGGTAAGCCACGCCAGCAGCTCGACGCTGCCGTGCAGCAGGACCGGGTCGAGACGGAGGGCTGGTGCGCGCGCAAGGGCGGCGCGAAATTCTGGGCGACAGTGGTCGTCACTGCCTTGCGTGAGCCGGGCGGGCAGCTGCGCGGCTTCGGGGTGGTCATTCGTGATCTGACCGACCGCCGTGCGGCGGAAGAGCGGCTGCGCCGCGCCGAGGAGCGCTGGCACCACCTGGTCGACGCAGTGGTCGACTATGCCATCTTCATGCTCGATCCGGAGGGCAGGATCAGCAGCTGGAACGTGGGCGCGACCCGGGTCCAGGGCTTTCCGGCGGAGGAGATCATGGGGCAGCACTTCGCCGTCTTGCACACGGCGGAGGACCGCGCCGCGGGCAAGCCGCAGCAGCTCCTGGAGGCGGTGCGCCACGACGGCCGCTACGAGGACGAGGGCTGGCGGGTCCGCAAGGACGGCACGCGCTTCTGGGCGAACGTCATCGTCACCGCGCTGCGCGACAGCGAAGGGCAGCTGCTGGGCTACGCCAAGATCACGCGCGACTCGAGCGCGCGGCGCACTGCCGACGAGGAGCTGCGGCGCTCGGAGGAGCGCTTTCGCCTGCTGGTGGAGAACGTCGCCGAATACGCCATCTACCTGCTGGATCCGGAGGGCAGGGTAAGCAGCTGGAACCTCGGCGCGCAGCGCATGAAGGGCTACTCCGCGCAGGAGATCATCGGGCGCAACTTCGCCTGCTTTTTCCCTCCGGAGGACGTGGCCAGCAGCAAGCCGGAGCGCGAGCTGGCCATCGCCCGCGAGCGCGGGCGCTTTGAGGACGAGGGCTGGCGGATGCGCAAGGACGGCAGCCGCTTCTGGGCCAACGCGGTGCTCACCAGGCTGGAGAACAGCCAGGGCAAGCTGATCGGCTTCGCCAAGATCACCCGGGATCTGACCCGCCACCGGCAGTCCGAGGAGGCCGAGCGCAAGCTGCTGGTGGAGCGCACCGCGCGCGAGGTGGCCGAGCAGAGCCAGGCCGAGCTGCGCTACAGCCGCGAGCAATATCGCGCGCTCAGCAGGCGGCTAGAGATCGTGCTGGAGGGCGTGGCCGACGGCATCACCGTGGAGGATCGCTCGGGGCGCATCGTGTTTGCCAACGCCGCCGCCCGCAAGATGTGGGGGCTCGGTTCCGGTAACGAGCCGACCCGAGCCTCGGTCGCCGAGATCATGGCCCGCTTCGAGACGCTGGACGCAGCGGGCAAGCCCTTCCGTGAGAAGGATTTCCCCACTCGCCGTGTGTTCGAGGGGGCCGAGTCGCCCAACGCCGTGCTCCAGGTGCGCGAGCGCAGCTCGCAGCGCAACTGGTGGCTGCTGGTGCGCGCCGGTGCAGTGCTGGACGCCGAGGGCAACCCCGAGCTGGCCGTCAGCATCTGGCACGACATCACGGCCCAGCGCCGCCAGGAGGTGCAGACCAAATACCTGGGCGAGGCCACGGCTGCGCTCGGCAGCTCGCTCTTGCACTCGGAGATGCTGGGCACGCTCGTACGCATCCTGGTGCCGGGCATGGGTGACTGGTGCTCGATCTATCTGCTCGAGCAGGGCCAGCTGCGCGAGGTGGCCGCAGCCTGCGCCGACCCCGAGAGGCAGCAGGTGGCGCAGCGCTATCTCCACAGCTTCAGCCTTGGCGCCGAGCACGCGGGCGGCGTGTGGAGCGTGGTCTACAGCGGCGCTCCGGCGGTGTTCAACGACATCGACGAGCAGATCCTGCGCAAGTTTACCGCCGATCCGCAGGCGCTCGAGCAGCTGCGCGCCAGCGGGATGAGCGCAGCGCTGTTCGTGCCGCTGCGGGTGCGGCACCGGGTGATCGGAGCGCTGGCGCTGGTCTACGGCCAGCCGGGCCGGCGCTACGACGACAGTGACGTGGCGCTGCTGGAGGAGCTGGGGCGGCGCGCTGGTGTGGCCGTGGACAACGCGCAGCTGTTCGAGGCTGCGCAGGACGCGCTGCAGCGCGCGGAGGAGGCGGGCCGCGCCAAGGATGAGTTCCTGGCCGTCGTCTCGCACGAGCTGCGCACGCCACTGAGCGCGATCCTGGGCTGGTCGACGCTGCTGAAGGATCGGGTCAAGGACACGGCCACGGCCAGGCCCATCGAGGTCATCCATCGCAATGCGCTGGCGCAGGTGAGGATCATCGACGACATCCTCGACGTATCGCGGGTCATCACCGGCAAGTTCCGGCTGGAGCCGAAGCCGATGGATCTGGTCGCCGTCGCGCGCGAGGCGCTGGAGATCGTGCGCCCCTCAGCCGAAGCAAAGAAGATTCAGCTGAGCTTCACGCCCGGTGTAGACTCGTGCTCCTTCGTGGCAGATCCGGAGCGCCTGCAGCAGGTGATCTGGAACTTGCTCTCGAACGCGGTGAAGTTCACCGAGCCCGGCGGCCGTGTGCTCATGACGCTCGCCTGCGAGGCGACGCGGGTGATGCTGGCGGTGGAGGATGATGGGCGGGGTATCGAGCCCGCGTTTCTGCCGTTCGTGTTCGAGCGCTTCAAGCAGGCCGAGGGCGGCACCACCCGCCGCGTGGGCGGCCTGGGGCTTGGCCTGGCGCTGGTGCGGCACATCACCGAGCTACACGGCGGGCAGGTGACCGCCGACAGCCCCGGCCTGGGCCAGGGTGCGAAGTTCACCCTCAGCTTGCCCATCCGAGCAGACGTGCCTGCGGATCCCGGAGGGCCCCGAGCGGCGTCGCGGCAGAGCGGGGAGAGCAGCGGGCCCGGCACGCGGATGCGCGGAGCTCGGGTGCTGGTGGTGGATGACGAGCCCGACGCCTGCGAGTTGACCGCCATGGTGCTGTCGCAGGCGGGCGCGCGGGTGGCGACGGCGGGCTCCGCTGCGCAGGGCCTGGAGGTGTTCGAGCGGTTCCGCCCGGACGTGCTGGTCAGCGATATCGGTATGCCCGGCGAAGACGGCTACTCGTTCGTGCGCCGCATCCGCGCGCGGGACGTGACCGCGGGTGGCAAGATACCCGCGGTGGCTCTGACCGCCTTTGCTCAGGAAGAAGACCGCTCCCGCGCGCTGGCGGCGGGCTTCACCACCTACCTGAGAAAACCGGTGGAGCCGGAGGTGCTGGCCAGCACCATCGCCGAACTGGCGGGAGCTGCGCGGCAGCCGTAGCCTACGGGGCAGCCGCAGCCTACGAGGCCTTGGCGCTGCAGGCCGGGGTGGAACGCCTCGGCACGATCTCGAGGACTCGCTCCCAGGCGACGGGCTTGGCCAGCACGGCGTCGAAGCCGGCTTGACGGAAGCGCGGCTCCTCACTCGGCGGCCGCCCGCTGACTGCGACGATGCGCGGCACCCTGGGCTGGATCGAGAGCAGCTTCTTGCACGTCTCGTAGCCGTTCATCACCGGCAGACCGATGTCCAGGAAGACCACATCCGGATGGAACGCCTGCGCTTGCAACAGCGCGCTTGCGCCATCCAGCGCCACGCGCACCTCGTAACCCAGCTCTTCCAGCAGCTCCTGGAACATCTCCGCCGAATCGACATCGTCTTCCACGACCAGAATGCGCTGGCACACCGGAGCACCATCAGCTTGGGCCATTGTGATTCCCCCCCTCCCTTTCCAGTGCGCGGTGGGTGCACCGCGCGAGCTGAGCTCATTGGGTGACGACGAACGCCGAGTTTCAGATATAGAGCCAACGCTGAACGAATCAATCCATAACCGCGTAAATCTTTTGCCGTGGGTGCACGGTACGCAATGGGAGCGCACGAGTATCAGCTCGAACGACGCATCTCGAGCCTTGTAACTCACGGGTTCTAGAGCCGCGCTGGTGTCGGAATGTACCCAGGGGTCCCGAGCAGCTCCGCAGCAGCGCCCCCTCAGAGTGGACGGCGTCCGGTTCGTGGCGCGCGCGCCGCTGGTCAGCTCGACAGCGGGTGAGTCGTCGCTGCAGCGCTACTAGCCCGCTGGCAGCGCAGCGCTCGAAGCATGGGAGGTAAATTGACCTATGGCGGCAGACGTGCGAGCGGTTACTATCCGATGCGAGCTCGCAAGCGGGGAGAGCGGTGGTGAAAGAGTCTCGAGAATCCGACTGGCAGCCGCTGTCCGAGGCGGTGCTGAACGACCCCGTCGCCGCCTACGACGACATGCGCCGGCGCTGTCCGGTGGCCTACAGCGAGACCTTTGGCTGGTCAGTGTTCCGCCACGCGGACCTGGCGCGTGTGCTCGCTGATCACGAGACCTTCAGCAACGTCGTCTCGTCACGCCGCTCGGTGCCCAACGGTATGGATCCGCCCGAGCACACCGTCTATCGCCGGGCGCTGGAGCCTCAGCTGGCGCCGGAGCAGGTGCAGCTCTTCGAGCCCGTCTGTCGCGGGCTGGCAGCTGAGCTGCTACAGGCGCTCGCGGGCGGCGTGCTCGATGCGATGGACGATTTTGCCGCGCCCTTCTCCGTGCGTAGCCAGTGTGCATTTCTCGGCTGGCCAGCGGCTCTCGCAGAGCCCCTGCGGGCCTGGGCTCGCAGAAATCATGAGGCCACCCTGGCGGCGGACCGAGCGGCGCTCGCAGCGCTGGCAAGCGAGTTCCGAGCGTATGTGGAGGAGCAGCTGGCGGCCCGGCGCGCCGCAGGCGCGAGCGGCAGTGACGTGATGGCCCGGCTGATGCGCGTGCGAGTGAACGGCGCCTTGCTCACCGATGATGAGCTGACCAGCGTCCTCCGCAACTGGACGGTGGGCGAGATCGGCAGCCTCGCCGCTGGCATCGGCATCGTGGTGCATGAGCTGGCCCAGAACAGCGACCTGCAGCGGCGGTTGCGCGCCGAGCCCGGCTCCATCCCGCTGGCCATCGAAGAGATCTTGCGCGTGACCGGGCCCTTGCTGATGAATCGCCGGGTCGCCCGGCGCGACGTGGAGCTCGGCGGGCGCCGCATCGCCGCTGGCGAGCGGCTGACGTTGATGTGGGTGGCCGCCAACCGCGATCCGGAGGTCTTCGAAGCGCCAGAGCGTGTCCAGCTCGACCGGGATCAGAGCCAGAATTTGCTGTACGGCGCGGGGATCCATGTCTGCCCGGGCGCCCCGCTGGCACGGCTCGAGCTGCGCGTCGCCATCGAGGAGCTGCTCCGGCGCGCGCCCTTCGAGCTGGGGGGCGAGCCCGTGCCGGCCATCTACCCCGCGCACGGCTGGCGCTCGCTGCCCGTGCGCTTCGCCTGACCGGCGAGGAGAGCAATGCCTGTAGAAGTCACCCGAGCCGCGCTCCGTGGGCTCATCGCCACCTTGCTCCTGGCCCTGGCGATCGCGCTGGGCTCGCGCAAGCTGGCGCACTTCGACGCGGCGCTGGTGGCGTACACGTTCGCCGTCCTGTTTGCCACGTTCGGGCTGACGTATCGCTACGCGATGTGGCTCTCGCGCCCGCCCACGGCGCTGTACTGGCGGCGCGGCTGGCAGGCGTTCTTCCGGCGCGGGGCGCGGCTGCGCAACGTGCGCTCCTGGTTGCTCCGCATCGGGCGCGACGTGCTGGCCAACCGCTTCATCCTGCAGCGCGATCGCCTGCGGGGGATCACGCACTTGCTGATCATGTGGGGCTGTGCGCTCGCGGTCGCGATCACCTTTCCGCTGGTGTTCGGCTGGCTGCACTTTCGACCCGTGCCTGCGGATCTCGAGCTGTACGAGGCGGTGGTGTTCGGCTTTCCCGCCTTCCGCTTCCCGCACCAGTCCGTGGTCGGGTTCTTGTTATTCCACGGCCTGGTCTGGGCGTCATTCCTGGTGATCGCCGGGGTGATGCTGGCCATGCGCCGCCGGATGCGCGAGGAGAGCGCCGGCGCCGTGCAGCGCTTTGCCGAGGATTTCATGCCGCTCTTTCTGCTGTTCGCGGTGAGCGTGACCGGCCTGATGCTGACCGCCAGCTACACCTGGATGAAGGGCTACGGCTTCACCTTCGTATCCATCCTGCATGCCGTCACTGTGATCGCTACCTTCATCTGGCTGCCGTTCGGCAAGTTCTTTCACATCTTCCAGCGGCCGGCGCAGCTCGGAGTTGGCTTCTACAAGGACAGTGGGCGTGACGGTGAGCGCGCGCATTGCCGCCGCTGCGGCCACGCCTTCACGTCCCGCATGCACGTGCTCGATCTGATCGAGGTGGAGCGCCAGCTGGGTTATCGTTATGAGCTGCCCGGCAGCGAGGCGGAGCACTACCAGTGGGTCTGCCCCCCGTGCCGGCGCACGACGTTCGGCATCGCGCAGGGGCTGGCCTGGCGCGGCCACCGCGGCGGCGTGCCGCTCGGCTCCGGCGCGGGCAGCTTGCCCACGCCGCGCTACGCCAACCCTGGCCTCGCTCAGGGCCCCCTCGGCGATGAAGACGGAGAGAACTTCCATCCATGACAGTTACCAGCAGCGGCGACCCGACGACCCCCACGGCGGCTGGAGCTGCGCCAGGCGAGCAGGCACCGCCCATCCCGGGTCTGGAGCTCGACGTCATTCGCGAGTTCGGGCCGCGCCGCGCGTACGCCCGACACGAGCGGGTGGACACGGGCATTGCGCAGGAGAAGTCGGTCAAGACGCACTGCTGCTTCTGCGGGCAGCAGTGCGGTATCCAGCTGCAGGTCAAGGGCAACACGATCGTGGGCATCGAGCCCTGGTACGAGTTCCCGTTCAACCAGGGCATGCTCTGTCCCAAGGGAGTGAAGCGGTATCTGCAGCAGGAGCATCCGGATCGGCTGCTCCACGCCTACGAGAAGGACGCTTCGTCCCCCTCCGGCTTCCGGCGCATGCGCTATGAAGATGCCATCGCCCGCGTCGCCGAGGCCATCGAGCGCATTCAGCGCGAGCACGGTCGCGACGCCTTCGGCATCCTGTCTGGCGCGAGCCTGACCACGGAGAAGACGTACCTGATGGGCAAGTTCGCCCACATGTGCTTGCGCACAGCCAACATCGACTATAACGGCCGGTTGTGCATGGTCAGCGCCGCCGCCGGCAACAAGAAGGCGTTCGGCATCGATCGCGCTGCCAACCCCTGGAGCGATATCCTGGCCGCCAAGGTCATCCTGATCGCTGGCGCCAACGTGGCGGAGTGCGCTCCGATCACCACCAACTACATCTGGCAGGCGCGGGAGCAGGGGGCCAAGGTGATCGTGGTGGACCCGCGGCTGACGCCCCTGGCCCGCACCTGCGACCTGTTCCTGCCGGTGAAGCCGGGGCGGGATGTGGCGCTGTTCAACGGCATCCTGCACCTGATGATCGAGAACGGCTGGATCAACCGCCGCTTCATCGAGCAGCACACCACGGGCTTCGATGCCCTTGCCGAGCTGGTGCGCGAGTGGACACCGGCCAGGACGGCGCAGGTGACCGGCATCGCGGAGAAGGGCATCCGTCAGTGCGCCGAGTGGTGGGGCACCGCGGAGAGCAGCTTTCTGCTGCACGCCCGCGGGCTCGAGCACCACAGCCATGGCGTGCAGAACGTGCTCGGCGCGATCAACATCGTGCTGGCGTCGGGCAGGATCGGCTTGCCCGGCTCGGGTTACGCCACCATCACCGGTCAAGCCAACGGTCAGGGTGGCCGCGAGCACGGGCAGAAGTGCGATCAGCTGCCCGGCGGCCGTGATCTGGCCAACCCCGAGCACCGCGCGTACATCGCCCAGGTCTGGGGGATGAGCCCGGAGGAGCTGCCGCAACCGGGGGTGGACGCGTACGAGTTGCTGCGCAAGGCGCACTCGGGAGAGCTCCGCGGGCTGCTGTCGATCTGCTTCAACCCGGTGGTCTCCTTGCCGGACAACAACTTCGTGCGTGCCGCGCTGGCCAAGCTCGAGTTCTACGTGGCCATCGACTTCTTCATGAGCGAGAGCTCGCGCTATGCCCATGTAGTGCTGCCCGGTTCGCTGCAGGAAGAGGACGAGGGCACGGTGACGCAGGTGGAGGGGCGCATCATCCGCATCAAGCAGGCAGTGGAGTGCCCGGGCGATGCGCGGCAGGACTGGCGCATCATTCAGGACATCGCGCGCGCGCTCGGGCGTGAGCGGGGCTTTTCCTTCGCCTCGCCGCGCGACATTTTCGAGGAGCTGCGCGTGGCCTCGCGCGGTGGGATCAGTGATTACTCCGGGGTGACGTACGAGCAGGTGGAGGAGAGCTTCGGCGTATTCTGGCCCTGCAGGACTGGCCCGGACGGCTCGCCACAGCCGGGGCCGACGGGTACGCTCCGGCTGTTCGAGCCCGGCTCCTGGAACCCGGTCGCCAAGGGTGCGGGCCCGTTTTACTTCCCTGACGGCAAGGCGCGCTTCAACCCCACGCCGTATGTCGGGCCCGCGGAGGATGTCGACGCGGCGTACCCCATCATCCTCACCACGGGCCGCGTGGTGAGCCACTTTCTGTCCGGCAATCAGACTCGCCGCATCGGCCCCCTCGTCGATCATTACCCGGAGCCGCGCCTCGAGCTGCACCCGCTGCTCGCCCAGCGGCTCGGCATCTCCAGCGGGGACTGGGCCAACATCGAGAGCCGGCGCGGGCGCTGCACGCTGCAGGCCTCCGTGGTCCAGACCATCCGTCCCGACACCGTGTTCATCCCGTACCACTGGGGCGGTCGCAAGAGCGTGAATCAGCTCACCATCGCCGCCCAGGACGCCATCTCCAAGATCCCCGAGTACAAGGTGTGCGCGGTGCGGGTGAGCAAGGCCAGCGGCCCGCCGGAGCATGCGGGAGTGCTCGAGCCACAGCAATGAGGAGCGTGTACCATCATGATGCCCATCTCCGAGCCGCTCGAGTTCTTCATCGATCCCGGCAGGTGCATCGGCTGCCAGTCGTGCATCCAGGCCTGCAGCGAGTGCGACACTCACAAGGGGCAATCGATGATCCAGCTGGACTATGTCGATCGCGAGCGCTCGACCCAGACGCTGCCCGTGGTCTGCATGCACTGCGATTCGCCCACCTGCGCGGAGGTCTGCCCCGCTGACGCCATCAAGCGCACGGAGGACGGCGTCGTCCAGACCGCGCGCAAGCCGCGCTGCATCGCCTGCAACAACTGCGTGCTGGCCTGCCCCTTCGGCGTGCCGAAGATGAGCACGCGCATGAGCCTGATGATGAAGTGCGACATGTGCTACGATCGCACCTCGGTCGGGCTCAAGCCGATGTGCGCCTCGGTCTGCCCCAGCCAGGCGCTGGCGTTCGAGACGCGCTCGGAGATGGCCAGGAAGCGGCCGAGGGCCAAGCCGGTCAACAGCTTTCGCTTCGGCTTGCAGATGATCCGGACCAAGGTCAACGTCATGGTGCCGCTGGATGGAGCGCGCGAGCTCATCGACGTCACCGCCGCCATGCACGAGCCGACCATCGGGCACGAGTTGCTCGACGACATCGCGGGGATGCTTGCCGGGGTCGAGGTCGGAGGAGTCGGGGTGCCCGAGGTGGGAGGGAGCACATGAGCAACGCAGCCAGGAGCCGCGAGCGCGCAGCGGACAGTGATGAGCAGGATGCGGCTGAGCCGCAGCAGCTGCTGCAGCCCCAGCCAGGGCCGCTCGGGCCGCGCTCCGTCCCTCCGGATCGCGCGCCGGCCGCCAGCCAGCCGCGCTGGCGGCGTGACTTCCCGATCGACTGGCCCGAGGACGACTATGTCTCGCGGCGCGACCTGGTCAGGTTCGTGATCCTGACCAGCGGAGCGTTTGCCGTCGGGCAGCTGTGGCTGGTGTGGAAGAGCCTGTTCGGGCGGCGCACCGCGAAGTATGCGCCCAGCGCCATCGCCGCGGTGGACGAGCTGCCGGTGGGCGGTGCCAAGACCTTTTCGTATCCCGAGGGCAGCACGCCACGGCTGCTCGTGCGCACCGGGCCCGGCGCGTTCGTGGCGTACGATCAGCAGTGTACCCACCTGCAGTGTCCCGTCGTGCCCGCCTTTCGTGAAGGCAAGCTGCACTGCCCCTGTCACAACGGCTGGTTCGATCTCGCCACCGGCCATCCCATCGCCGGGCCACCCCAGCGGCGCCTGCCGCGTGTGTCGCTCGAGGTGCGTAACCAAACGGTGTTCGCGACGGGGGTGGAGGACTCGACGACATGAAGAAGCCGAGCCGCTTCGCGCGCGCGCAGCGCATGACCATCGTCAACGGTATCTTGCCGCTGGCTGTTTCCATCGTGGTGCTGCAGCTGTGGCTGTTCACGGCCACGGTGAACGCCTACCTGGGGGGTGACATGAGCGTCGCGCTCCCCGCCGCCATCGTCAGCCTGCTCTGCCTGGGGCTCAACGTGGGGCTGCTCCGGTACCTGCACCGCCTGGGCTGATGGCTCCGGAGAACACGGCCGGCGTCAGCTTGCGGCGCCGGGCCGCCGCTGCCATCGAGAACCTGTTCCCCGGCTACTTTGCCCTGGTGATGGCCACGGGTGTGGTCTCGATCGCGGCCGCCCTGTTCGAGCTCGAGTGGGTGGCGCGAGCCCTGCTCTGGGTCAACATTCTCTGTTACGGCGTGCTGAGCGCCAGCGTGCTGGTCCGGCTGGCGCTGTTCTCGCGCCGCATGCTGGAGGACCTGAGAGATCACGCCCGCGGTCCCGGCTACTTCACCCTGGTGGCGGGGACGTGTGTGCTCGGCTCACAGCTGCTGGTCGTCACCGGCGACCCGGCGGCGCCGCGCGTGCTGTGGTGGCTGGGCATCGCGCTCTGGAGCGTGGTGATGTACGGCTTCTTCACGGCCGTGGTGGTGCGCGAGCAGAAGCCGGCGCTGGAGGAGGGCATCAACGGCGCATGGCTCATCGCCATCGTGGGCACGCAGGCGGTCTCGGTGCTGGGCTCGCTGCTGGCGCCGCGCGCGGGCTCCGCCCCGGCGGTGCTCTTCTTTGCCCTGTGCATGTACCTGCTGGGCGCGATGCTCTATCTCACGATCATCACGCTCATCTTCTATCGCTTCACGTTCCTGCCCATGCCGGTGGCGCGGCTGACCCCACCGTACTGGATCAACATGGGCGCGGTGGCCATCACCACCCTGGCTGGCTCCACCTTGCTGCTGGCTCGCGGGGGCTCACCCCTGATCGAGCGGGTCGAGCCGTTCTTGACCGGGTTCACGCTATTTTTCTGGGTGACGGCGACGTGGTGGATCCCGCTGCTCCTGATCCTGGGCGTGTGGCGTCACGCGGTTCGCCAGTTTCCGCTCCAGTATGATCCGCAGTACTGGGGCATGGTCTTTCCGATCGGCATGTACACGGTCTGTACGGCTCGTCTGGCCCAGGCCATCGACATGCCAGCCTTGCTCGCAATCCCGCGATATTCGCTGTTCGTCGCGCTGCTCGGCTGGCTTGCTACCTTCCTCTGGATGGCTGCATCCTGGCTTCGCCGCTGGAGCGGCCAGGGCTAGCAGCGCTCCGCCGCGCTCCAGCGCAGTCAGCTCACAGCACCGTGGAGCTCTCGGCTTCGTCGGCGGTGCGCGCCGCGTCCGGCGGCTGCACTGGCGAGAGCAGCGCGCGTCCGAGGCTCAGGCTGACGATCGCGGCCGCGGCGCTGGCGGCAAGGATGCCGAGCTTGGCTGCCGCGAGCAGTTGCTCGTCCGCGAACGCCAGCTGAGCGACGAACAGCGCCATCGTGAAGCCCACCCCGGCCACCCCGCCCAGCACCACCAGGTGCCGCGCGCCGATGCCGCGAGGCAAGCTTGCGATGCGCAGGCGCAACATCAGTGCGCAGGCGAGCAGCACGCCAAGCGGCTTGCCGGCGACCAGACCCACGGCCACCCCGCTGATGACCCGCCAGGAGTCCGCGTCGAGCGCATCGACCGAGATCGCGACCCCGGAGTTCGCCAGCGCGAACACGGGCATGATGACGAACGCCACCCAGGGGTGCAGCGCCCGGATCAGACCATCGGCAGGGGAGACGGCCTCACGCCGGGCTGCCGCCACTTCATCGAGCGCGGCTCCCAGCTCCTCGGGCGGGAGAGTGCGCGCCGAGCCCTGCAGCTGCTCCAGCTGCTGCTGGATACGCACGACGAATCCACCTGGGCCGATCCATGCGCGCACCGGAGTCAGCAGGCCGACGATGACCCCCGCAATCGTGGGGTGAACCCCGGCCGCATAGATGCCCGCCCAGGCCACCAGCGCCGGCGCGATGTAGGCGAACTTGGCGCGCACCCCGAAGCGCTGCATTGCCAGCACGCCGCAGAACCCGGCGGCGGCGAGGGCCAGGCCAGAGAGTGCGACCCCCGAGGAGTAGAAGACCGCGATGACCACGATCGCGCCGAGGTCATCGATGACGGCGAGCGCGAGCAACAACACGCGCAGCGCAGGAGGAGCGCGCTTGCCGAGCAGGGTGAGGACACCGACCGCAAACGCGATGTCGGTGGCCATGGGCACCCCCCAGCCCGAGCGGAGCTGCGGCTGATGAGCGAAGGTGAGGTACAGAGCAGCGGGAGCCAGCATGCCGCCGAGCGCAGCCGCCGCGGGCAGCGCCGCTCGGCGCCACTCGGACAGCTCCCCCTCGTGCACCTCGCGCCGGATCTCCATGCCGACGACGAAGAAGAAGATGACCATCAAGCCATCGTTGACCAGCCACTCCAGCGAGCGCTCGAACGCGAAGGAGCCGATGCGGATGCCGACGGGGGTGTGCCAGAGGCTCTGGTAGCTCTCGCGCCAGGGTGAGTTGGCCCAGAGCATCGCCACGGCCGCGACGATGAGCAGCAGGATGCCGCTCGCCGCCTCGATGTGCAGGAAGCGCTCGAGCGGGCGCCCCGCGAGCCTTGCCAGGCGTACCAGCGCCGGCCAGGCCTCGGGCGGCGTGGCGATGGGGCGCTCAGAAACGGAGGATGTAGCCAAACGAAAGCTCCTGCTGGCGCTGTCTATCACCAGCGGGATGGCGGCCCGACCATCCTCAGTCCTGCGGGCACCGTGGCCCGCACCCTTCGAACATGAGACACCGTGGCACAGGTCGCTCGGATGGTCGAGGGGTGCCGCCGCGTCAGCAGGCGTTTCATGCCCGGGCCAGCCTCAGCTCGGCAGCTGCTCCAGGATGCGATCGATCAGGATGCCTTCGTTGCGGTAGAACACACGCCTGTCCGTGCTGCCGGGCTCTTGCAGCCAGCCACCGCTGTGGTGCAGCGCGACGACCCGCCACTCACGGTCAAACACGGGTGAGCCGGAAGAGCCGGGCTGGGTGTCCGTGAGGTACTGCAAGCGGCCGGCGCCTGCGAACGCCACGACGTCGAACGACAGGGACATCTGCTTGGGGCCGCCGCCGGGGTGCTGGATGATGTTGACCACATCGCCACAACCTACCTTGCTCGGGCCGAGCGCGATACAGCCCCAGCGCTCGACCGTGCCGGGAGGCATGGCCACGACCGTGAAGTCGTCTGCGGCGCTGGTCTGAAAGAAGCGCTCGGGCGCGAGCTTCACCTCGCTGACCTGCTCGTCGTGACCGGCGGAGGCGCGCTGATAGTTGAACAGCGCGGTACACCGCGCGGCGCTGCTGGCGTCCGGCAACACGTGATGGTTGGTGAGCAGGCGATCGCCGCCGATCAGAAAGCCAGTGCCGCTGCCCCCCTCGAGCAGCAGCAGCTTGGCCACCGCCCGCGCACGCTCCAGACCCACGGCCAGGTGCGACACGTGCACCAGCGACGGCTTGCCGGAGACGAGCTGCTCGAGCAGGCCCCGCCCGTTCTTTGGGCCCTGCCAGTCGAAGCTCCTGCCGTCCAGGAACGTGGTGAGCTGGCCGCTCGCCAGCCGCTTCAGCTGAACGTTGTCTGGATACTCCTCCATGATCAGCGCCAGCAGCGGCTGGAGGCGCTGATTATTGTGCGCGTGCTGCAGGATGGCATACCAGCTATTGAAGGCTGCGCTGGAGAAGGCGATGGCGCCTACGGTGAGCTGGGCCTCGCTGGCGAGGCGACGTTGATCGGCCTCACTGGGGTACAGCGCGGCCAGTAGCTTGCGCAGCTCGGTGAGGATGGCTTGGTCACTCATGGGTTTTTTCAGGCACGTGCCCGCGGGGGCGGGTGACGGTACCCGTCTGACGCCGTTGCTCGCTCGAGGTCGCCATGCCACGGTGGCGATCGTGGGCGAATATGGTGGGTGACGGGGCTGCTCGCAAGGCGCTGGCCCGAGCGCTGGCCAGGATCGTGCTCTCGCAGGAGACGATCCTGATGTACGCGGGGTCAGTGCTGGATCGCACGGACCTGATCGAAGGTTCGCGGAGCTCGCCCGCCTTCAACCTGTGGTTTGCCGTGTTGCAGCGCGCCGAGCTGGAGCACGCGGTCGAGCGGCTGGTGGCCTCGGTGCTGGAGGACAACCCGGGGGCTGACTCGCTGCGCGAGGCGTTGCAGCACTGGTTGCAGGTCCCGCCGCAGCCGCCACCACCACCACCACCACCACCACCACCACCACCACCGCCACCACCATGGAGCGAGCGCGTGCGCTGGCTGGTGCTGATCGGGCTGGTGCTGGGCTTCGCCGCGGTCTTCGTCTCGAAGGCGTTGCGAGAGCCAGCGCAGCCCGGCAAACAGGTAGGCCGGGTGCCGGCGCCAATCGCCACTGAGTCAGCCCCGGCGGCCACCGCTGCGCCGCCGCTCACGCCGGGGCCCGCTCCGGCGAGGGTCCAGCCGGCGCCGGGCTCACGCGTTCAGTTGCAGCAGGCTTTGCGCCCAACCTCCGCCGGGGAGATTCGCCTCGAAGGTGACGCGGCGGTGGGTACGCAGCTGCAGGGCAGCGCCGGCAGCGTCCAGAAGAGCGGCCGCTGAGCGTGCACGCTATGTCTTTTCACGTCGGTTGCCGTGCGACGAGCGCGGTCCACTACAGTCCAAATGGACGTGGACGCGGCGGGCCTGCGGTATAAGACCGGGGACATGGGTACCCGCGATCTGCTCCGGATCGTCGAGGCTGCGTACTGGGTCGACGGCACGGATGCCGAGTGGCTCGAGCGGGTCGGCGAGGCCTGTCGCCCTGCGCTGGATGAGGGCTTTGGCCTGTGCGTGTTTCAGTTTCAGCACCAGCTGGGCTCGCCACCAAACATCCTGCGCGCCGCCAAGGTGGCCATCCCCGAGGCACTGGCGGCCGTGTATGGCGAGATCTTTCGCCGGCTGGCTCCCGGCATTCAGGTCCGCCCCTTCACCCATGGTCCGTGCACCACCGGCAGCCAGATGATGGGGCAGCGGGAAGAGTTCCGGGAAAACGAGCAGATGAAGCGTCACGTCCACCAGTTCGGCGTGTACGACACCTTGTGGATCACCGCGGCAGAGCCCTCCGGCTCCGGCTGCGGCATCCACTCGGGCCGCCCGGAGGTGGGCTGGGTCTCTCGTTCGTTTCGGGCACGCTGGGCGAAGGTGGCCTCACATCTGGCGGCGGGGCTGCGGCTGCGCCGGCGCCTGCAGAGTGTGCTCGAGCCGCCGCAGGTGGAGGCCGTGCTGGAGCCCGGCGGCAAGCTGTTGCACGCCGAAGGGCCCGCGACCGAGCCCGAAGCCGTCGAGCAGCTGCGCCGTGCAGTGCTGGCGGTGGAGAGCGCGCGCAGCAGCGCGGGGCGCAGCGATGTGATGACCAGCCTGGACTCCTGGCAAGGCCTGATCGATGCGCGCTGGTCACTGCTCGATCAGTTCGAGAGCGACGGGCGGCGCTTCATCGTGGCGCGGGAGAACGCGCCTCGCCCCCCGGGGCCCGCTGCGCTCACCCAGCGCGAGCGGCAGGTGCTGGGGTATGCCGCCGTGGGTCACGACAACAAAGTCATCGCGTACGATCTCGGGATCGCGCACGCCACGGTCAAGGTGCTGATGTCGCGCGCGGCGAACAAGCTCGGGGTTCGCTCGCGGTCGGAGGTCATCTCCGCGTATCTGAACGCTTGCGGTAGTGCGCCGCCAGCACCATAGAGCTGCACCGCCGGGCCCCCAGGGTCCCCTCAATCATCGCTTCGTCCGCCGAGCCCTGCGGCTCGGCTGATGCGCCGGAGCTGAGCTGAACCCGCCGGCCTCATGAGGGAGGAGATATGAGAGCCAACTCCATCATTGCCTACACCGAGCAGGTGGCAGGCGAAATCGCCAGCCGACACGCCGATGATCCAGTGGCCGAGCTGGAAATTTGGCTGAAGCTCGCCCACCAGCGTGAGGCCATGGTCACGCAGCTGTATGAGCTGTCGGAGCTGGATCGGCGCTTGACCGGCGAGCATGCGTGCGCCGTGCGCGGCCTGATTCGCTCGGTGGTGCTCAGCATCTGGGCGCACGAGTCCTCGCACACGCGCCAGCTGGCCACGTTGCGCGGCTCGAGCAAGGCCGGCGCGGCGCTGGCGGAGCTGCAGGGCAGCATGGAGGGCTGGGTCACCCGACAGGCCACGCAGGGCAGCAGCCTCGCGCGGCTGCTGATCGCCATCGGCGCATCGCTGGGTCAAGCTCCCGACTTTGCGCGCGAGCTGCGTCAGCTCTCGCTGCTCGAGCTGATGGCCTTCCACGCCGAGCTGGAGACCACCGCGCGGATGGGCTATCAGCGCATCCTGCAGCTGCTGTCTAACCTGGATGGCGCTCGCCTGGATGGCGCTCGCCTGGATGGCTGTCCGCCGGATGTCGTGGCGGAGTACGGCCTGACCTTTCGGTATGACATGGCTCGCATCCTGTGCGAGGAGAACTTTCACGAGGCAGCCTTCCAGGAGATGATGCGCTGGCTGCAGGATGAGGGCAGGGCCAGCGCGCTCTCGGCGCCGGCGTGTGCTCAGGCGCTGCATCAGCTGTGCGCGCAGCATCTCTCGGTCGGCGCCCTGCGCGGCGTGACCGCGGCCGAGCTCCC
Organism: Polyangiaceae bacterium; assembly: GCA_025937895.1. Taxonomy (GTDB): domain Bacteria; phylum Myxococcota_A; class Polyangia; order Polyangiales; family Polyangiaceae; genus SZUA-265. Next base: position 25,060 of record JAICQL010000060.1, read on the forward strand.
CGGGCTCGAAGCTCACCTGCCCGCCGACACGCTCGGGCACGAGTGGGTCAGCGACGGCGGGCTGGGCTCCGTGTTCCAGAGCGCCGGCTTGCCGGTGCCGCTGCTGGAGGGCGCGCGATGAGCCCGCAGCCGGCCGCGCTGAGCGATGCGGAGCTGGACGTGTTCCGCACCCGCACCGACCCTGCGCTGGACGAGCTCCTGGCCGACGTGCCACCGAAAGAGGTGGGGCAGCTGCTCGGAAAGCTGTTCAAGAGCGACACCATCCCGCTGGAGGATGAGCGCTTTGCCCGGATGTGCGAGCGTCTGCCGCCCCTGCCCGTCGCCGAGCCCGCGGCGGTGGCCGCGGGACAGCAGCTGTTCCAGCTGTTCGGTCCCGAGATCCTGCTCATCCTTGGCTGCTACGCTCTGCCCGCCGCGTATGCCGCCGCTGATGGCGTGCAGGTGATCCACCGCGCTCGCCGCTTGAAGGATGACGGCCTGCGCCGCCTGACGGAGACCGCGCAGATGCTGATCAACGTGATGCATCCGGGCGGGCTGGCGCCCGACGGCATCGGCGCGCGCTCGGCGCGCAAGGTGCGGCTGATGCACGCCCTGGTGCGGCGGCACGTGCGCAGCTTGCCCGAGCCACGGTGGCAAGCCCGCCTGGGCGAGCCGATCAATCAGGAGGATCTGGCGGGCACCTTGCTCACCTTCTCGCTGGTGGTGCTGGATGGCCTGCGCAAGATCGGGGCTCCCGTCTCGCCCGAGGCGGAGCATGGCTACTTTGCCGTGTGGGATCACCTGGGCGAGCTGCTGGGCATCGACGAGCGCTTGCGCCCGCGCGATTTCGACAGCGCCATGGCCTTTGCCCGGCGCATCGCGCAGCGCCAGTTCCGCGCCACCCCGGAGGGTCAGTAGCTGGCTCGCGACCTGTCTCGAGTGCTCGACGAGCTGTTCGTCTTGCCCGGCTATGGCATCAGCTTGATGCGCTTCTTCCTGGATGGCAGCGTCTTCGGTCTCAACCTGGCGGAGCTACTGGCCTTGCCTGCGGCCAACTGGACCCGGCACCTGGTGCGCACCCGCGCCGCGCAGAAGCACTTCGTGCTCAGCTGGCTGCCGCGCGTGCCCGGCGCGCAGAGCCGGCGGCGCGCGTTCTCCGGCTTCTTCACCCAGCGGCTGATCTTGCTGCAGCGTCCGGACAAACACACGCCGTTCGAGCTGCCGCCAGGGTTGCTCGAGACCTGGCGGCTACGCCACGAGGCGCCCGTTCAGCAGCCGCACGCCAGCACCGCAACCCCGCCGCCGTAGCGTCACCCGGGGTCCCGGCCCGCACCTTGCATGGCCGCGCTGTGGCCAGCCGTGGGCAGAGGAGAGTCTGAGGTGCAGACCGTGACCAGGCGCATGGCGAGCGAGCGCTGCCGTTCCGAGAGCTGCTCGCCGCGCTGTGACAGCTGGTCTCGCCGGGGCGCTCTGCCGCGGCTGTGCTGCATCGCTGCAGCCCTTTCGCTCGTGGCTGGGTGCTCGCCGCCGCGCGCCAGCGCTCCGCCTGCAACCACCAGCGCAGCACCTTCACCTGCAGGGTCTTCGCCGCCAGCAGCGGGCGCCCCCCTGCGCCCCTTCATCATCGGCTCGTGCGAAGACTATCCGGAGGAGAGTCGTTCTCTCGAGGGTGCGCGCAAGGACTTCGAGCTCTTGCGTCAGGCCGGGGTGCGCACCCTGCGTGTGTCTCTCGGCTGGGATGGCATCGAGCCCGAGCGAGATCGCTACGATCTGGCGTTCTGGGACGCCTTCATCGAGCTGGCCGTGCGCGAATACGGGCTACGGCTGATCCCGTACGTGGCCTACACGCCGGAGTGGAACAGCGATGCCGACCCGGGCGAGCACTGGCGCTCGCCTCCGCGCGAGCCGCGCGAGTTTGCGCAGCTGATGGCGCTGCTCGCCGCGCGCTATCGGAACAGCGTGCAATCGTGGGAGCTGTGGAACGAGCCGGACAACCGCGACTACTGGCTGGGCAGCGTGGAGCAATACGCAGAGCTGGCTCGCCTGGGGGCGGAGGCGATCCGCGGGGTGGACTCCGAGCTCGATGTCGTGTCGGGCGGCATCGCCGGGCGCACGGAGTTCCTGGCCCAGCTGTTTGACGAGCACGAGGGCGCACGCATCTTCGATGTGGTCAACGTGCACAGCTACTACGAGACCTGGAATCCCGAGCCCATCGAGACGCTATCCAGCTATGTGGACGAGGTGACCGCGATCGTGCGAAGGCATGGCGGACGTCAGGCGATCTGGATGGCAGAGCTGGGCTACGGCAACTTCCGCCGCGGCAGCCGCGTATCTCACTACACCACGGCGGCCTTTGCGCACGAGCACACGCTGGAGTTCCAGGCGGTGGCGCTGGTGCGGAGCCTGGCCCTGCTCGCGCCGGGCCCCGTCTCGCTCGCGGCCTGGTACGAGCTCAAGGATCCGGCGGCCAGCGACGCCATGATCGGCGACGAGAACAACCGGCACCTGGGCATCGCCTTCCATGACTATCGGCCCAAGCCGGCGTTTCACGCGCTGTCGTTCCTGAGCCGATTGCTGGCGGGCGGCGTGGCCTCTGCCCAGGAGCGGGTACGCGTGCTTGCTGGCGCCAGCGCGCACGTTGCCGAGCGGCAGTTGCACGCCTTCGCCACCGCGCGGGGCAGCCTGGTGCTCGTCGCCTGGCTGGGCAAGCCACGAGGAGCTCAGCCCCGCGGTGACGGGGACGAGGTGGACCAGCGCCGCGAGGTGCTGCGCGTGCAGGTGCTCGACGACGCTGATCGGCTGGCGTCGTTCTACGACGCCCAGGGCCAGCTGCGTAGCTCGCGCCCGCTGCTCGCTCGCGACGGCGCGCTCGAGCTGGACCTGGAGCTCACGGGGCCTGACGTGCAGGTGGTGGAGCTGACGGATGCGCGGGGCAGGTGACTCGCCGGCACCAGAAGGGCTGCGGGAGCGCTACGAGCGGAGCCACGACCACAGCAGCACGAGCGGCAGCCAGCCACAGCAGGTGGCCACCGCGATCTCGAGCGGAATGAGCAGCTTCAGCGCGCCACGCCGCCGCCGCCAGGTGGTGCGCACGTGGTCCCGGAATCGACCGCTGAACAAGAAGAGCCAGAAGCCGAACAGGTACGAAAATATCTCCGAAGATTCGAGCAGCTGGAGCAAGGTGACCGCGGCACTCCTCTGGTCGGGGCGCAAGCCCCGCGCCGCGCGCGGGGCCTGCTCTGTTTGGTCACTACTGGATCTTGAACTCGATGCGGCGGTTCTGCTGCCGCGCCGCGTTCGTCTTCTCGTTCACCAGCGGCTCATCGGGGCCCACGCCGCGGGTGCTGATGCGCTCGCCGCTGACACCCTTCGACATCAGATAGCGCTTCACCGACTCGGCGCGCTGCTGCGAGAGCTTCAGGTTGTATTCGCGAGCGCCCGTGTCGTCGGTGTGACCGGCGACCTCCACCTTCAGGTCCGGGTACTCCGCCAGGATCTTCGCCGCCTCGTCGAGCACCCCGAAGGAGCCCTCGCGGATGCTGTCCTTGTTGACGTCGAAGGTGATGCCCGCGATCACCCCCGAGAACTTCTTCACGGCATCGGGCAACACGTCGGGGCAGCCGTCGGTGTCCTCGAAGCCGTTCTTCGTCTCGGCCTCCGTCGGGCACTTGTCGTCGGGATCGGCGAAGCCATCTTGATCCGTATCACCGGGGCAACCCAGCGGCGGTACGCCTGCGACGCCGGGGCACTGGTCGTCGCGATCGATGACACTGTCGCCGTCGCGATCGGGGCAGCCGAGCGGGGCCAGGCCCGGCTCATGCACGCATTGATCGCTCTCGTCCGGGATACCGTCCGCGTCCGCGTCCAGCACCGGGCAACCCAGGGGCGCAGGCCCAGCCTGATCCGGGCAGCGGTCATCCGCGTCCAGGATCTGATCGCTGTCGCGATCGCGGAGCGGGCAGCCCTCCGGAGCCACGCCGGGCTCGCTGGGGCAGAGGTCATTGGTATCGAGGAAGCCGTCCCCGTCGCGGTCCAGCGGAGCCTTGCTGCGGCCCAACACCAGGCTGGCGCCGGCAGAGACCTCCAGGCTGTTCGGGGTGTCGCCGATGGCGCGCTGATTGGTGATGGTGTCGCGCACATCGACGCGGAAGCTCCAGTCATCATTGGCGGCCAGCTTCACGCCCCCGCCAAAGTGGAAGGCCGGGTCGCTGTCGTCACCAGACGTCTCGTTGAACACCGTCCAGTAACCCGCGCCACCCGCCACGAACGGCACCACCCGCCACAGCGGCAGCTGCGCCACCACCTGCGCGCGGCCCGCCCAGAGCGTGCCCGACTCACCGCTGTCCGCCTTGGCCAGACCCATCATGCCCTCCAGCTCTCCGCCGAGGAAGGTGAGGGGAAAGTACCCCACGCGCACGCCCAGCTCTGCAGCGGGCTGCTTGTACTCCGAGAAGGGGCGCGGAGTGACCACGCCACCGGAGACCGTCGGCGGCCCGCGGAAGCTGTTGTCATCGGACAGGAACAACATCCCCGCGAAGGCGCCCAGCTCCCAGGTGTTGGCCTGGGGCTTGTATTGATGCAGGAAGCCGCCTCCGCTGCTGTCGTCCTGCGCGGAGGCCTGCACGGCTACCGAGGCCTCTGCGCCGACGGCTGTGGCTGCCAGCGTTTCCTGCGCGTGGGCTGGCGCCATCAGGGCTACCAGCGAACCAAGAACCGTACTCGAACCGATCAATGTCAAACTGCGAAAACGCATCACAACTCCACAGCGGAGGGACTACTGCACTACTTTTCAATCGAGGTGGCGGACGGTCCCTCGAGACCGTCCGCTATCTTCCAGGAGGGCTTGTCAGCTGAGAGGCTGGGAGCCAACGTTGCCGAGTTCGCGCCACGGTGGGCCGTGGCGCGGAGATTTGGTTTACCCGGGGATCTCGTTGTTGTTTTAAAGGAGCACGCAGGTCACGTTCGTGACGACTTGCCCTTGCCCGTGATTGGCCAAGATCGAGGTGGATTGGCAGTGGACGTCCGCCGTGATCCCCAGCGCGGGCATTGGGCCAAGGCTCGTGCCATACCCTTGACACGAGAAGCCGCCATCGTTCGACGGCTCCTCCACCGAGAAGGCGCTGGCGACAGCGTTGGGGTGGTTGAGCTTCAGCTTGCAGAGGACATCCGCGTCGGCTTGGTCGCAGCCGTCCGGGCCAGCGTAGTTGCACAAGCAGTATAGCTGAGTTGCAAGGGCGAAGCTCGCTGTATCCCCGCACTGGATACCCTCGGTGGAACAATTTTCGTCGCAGCCGTCGCCCGGCGTGAGGCCGCCATCGTCACACGTCTCGCCATTGGCTGCGTCGATGATGCCGTCACCGCAGAAGCTCAGAGTCCCCGCGCCTTCGACGCAGCTGGAGGTGCACACGGTGCAGCTAACGCTCTCTCCGTAGGTGCAAGCTTCGGTGACCGCGTTGCTGTCGTCGCAGGTCTCATTGTTGGCGGCATCGATCTGGCCATCACCGCACAGGCTCGCCACGCCGGAAACTTCAGCGCAGGTGGCGTCGCACACGGTACAGCTTTCAACGCCGTACTCGCACGCCTCGGTGTTCGTGTTGCCATCATCGCAGGCCTCGCCATTGCCTCCATCCTTGACGTTGTCGCCACAGAAGCTGGCGGCGCCGGGCACGCTGGCACAGTGGGAATCGCAGACGGTGCAGCTGGTCAGACCGTAGTCGCAGGTCTCGGTAACCGCGTTGCCATCATCGCAGGTCTCGCCGTTGCCTCCGTCGGCGACGTTGTCGCCGCAGAAGGTGAGGACGCCAGAGACCTCCTGGCAGCTGGAGTTACAGACCACACAGGGGAGCGTGCTCCCGTACGAGCAGGTCTCCGTGACGTCGTTTCCATCGTCGCAGGTCTCCCCGGCAGAGGTGACCGAGTCTCCGCAGATGACCCGCGAACAGACGTAGTTGGTCTGATCGATCTCGTCGTCGTGCAGCTCGTCATCGTTGGCGTCACCGGCGCCGTCGCCGTTGTCGAGGCCCATGTCCACGCGCAGGCCGTCTTCGATGCAGTTCACACCGGCGGGCTCCGTCGTGAGCCGAACCAGCGAGGAGAAGCCATCTTCGCCTGGCGCACCGTGCGCGCCATTCTGACCCTGCGTCCCGTTCGCGCCGGGGGTACCCGGCTCACCTTGCGGACCCTGGTCACCTTGCGGACCCTGCTCGCCCTGCGGACCGGCGTCACCGGTCGCGCCCGTGGCACCGTTCGCACCATTCGCGCCATTCGCACCATTCGCGCCGTTGCAGACCTTGCGGGTGGCGCCTGCCTCATCGGCGTCCACCGTGCCGTTGCCATTGCGGTCGTAGCCCATGGACAGCAAGTAGCCTCCCGCCGCGCAATCCGCGTCGTTGGCGGCCAGCTCGGAGCTGGTCACCGCCGCGCCGCGGCTCGCCGCGCCATTGCACACGAACGCGCTGGCAGTGATCTCCTCCGTGGCGAGCGTCCCATCGGCGTTGGTGTCCGCGCCAAAGCTCAGCTTGCTGCCCCCGTCGGCGCAGTTGTCGCCCGGTACCTCTTCGTTGACGTTCGTCAGGTACAAGATGCCTTCGTCCGTGCACGAGGCCCACGCAAGCAGCGCTAGCCCGGCAACCCAAGGTGCCGCTAACTTCCTCATCCCCTAGTCCTCTCTAAGAAGGCGGTGCGCCCTCCGCTGCCCCGCATGGCGGGTCGCGGTCTGGTAAACGGTTCTGGAGTGGTGCTGTTAAGTGACGCTCGAGGTGAATGCTCGAAGCCAGCTTCTGATCCACTTCGACCCAAGGCTGCTCCAGAAAGGTGCGGGCGTATCTCCACCGTTTCACGCAGCTAATGCGTGCCATCGCGGCACGTCGAGTGGGCGATCAGCAGGATCAATGCTGTTTCATGCGGTCCGCCTGTGCCGAACGGATCCCCGGATCGTCCGGCGAAGCTGTCAAAAGTCTGGCGCCGAGCCGCGCTTTGCCTACAGTGTAGGGCTCTCGTGATTCGCTGAGCCCGCGCCAAGGAGCCGGGCTCTTCTCCGTCCGCCGACGCAGCGCACGGCCTGGCGAAGTCGCTGCAACACGCACGCACGCTCGCTCTCCCGGCGAGCGCTGGCGGAGCTCTGCGCTCCGAGCGGCACTCCTCCGCGCTGCAGGTGATTCACCATGCAATGTTCAAGGTACACGCCCGCCGTCATGGCACTCTTGCTCGCGGCCTGCAGCTCTTCCGCGCCCGTGGTTCGCTACGACGAAGCCAGCAGTACGGCGGAGCTGGCGCCCAGCTTTGCGCTGTTCACCAGGGACGCGGTACTGTACGAGGCCGCGCAACGCGCGCAGAGCCGCATCGAGGCAGCCCTCGGCCACAGCAGGCTCGCGCTGGCCGAGCCCCAGAGCGCTACCAGCTGCCAGCCGTTTCAGGCCAGCTGTGGCTTCGAGGTCGCCTTCGATGAAGTGGTGTACTGCCACGGCAGCTCCGAGCCCGCGCTCGCCTGCACCGCACAGGGCGCGCGCGGCAAGGCGCTTGGCATCAAGCTACAGGCATCCCTCAGCGGCGAAGAGCTGGACAACCGCCTCATCCACGAGCTCTTCCACGTCATCACCCTCAACCGCGCCCGGCACTCCCGCGACGGCCTGTTCATGGAGTACACCTTCGGCCACGAACGCATCACCCAGGGCACCCTCGAAGCGGTCTGCGAGCACTTCAGCTGCAGCCACATGACGGAGGAGGAGGACGCTGGCGGGGAGTGAGGGCATGTGGCGCGAGCACCACGCCGGCACGTGCCACCCGCGCGCCTGCTGGGCTGTCCATCGCTGGTGAGATGCGGGGGAGCGGAGCTCGTGCGCGGAAACGGCACGGGGTTGTTGCTTGGTGAAACTGGGGAGCGTCGTATCGGCACGAAGATTACACACACGTGCGTACGGCTCAGCACCGAACTTAACGCGCCCTTTACTTCGAGGTGGTCGCGAGCGGGGTGGGCCCGCATGCTTAATCTCCGTTAACGCCTTGCGTCGCGCTCTCCGTGCGGGGCGAGGGAGATGACCGAAACCAACAACCAGCAAAGCAGACCGTTCTCGTTCATGAAATTCATAGCACCGTACATCACCGCTCCAGCGCTGCTGGCGTCGTTCGCGCTTCTGGCGAGCTGCAGCGCCGAGGGCTTTCCCACCGACCCTCTGCTGGATCAGCCCTCTGATCAGGCGTGGCTTGCCGAGGGGGAGGAGTCCCCTGAGGCGCTGGAGTCCTCGGAGGCCATCTCATACATGGACGAGGAGTCGGAGTTCGGGCAGTCGGAGCTGGCTCTCTCGGCCGCTTGTGGCGGCGATGACACGAACATGCTGTCTGCCGGTCTGGCGGTGGCGATCGGTACGGAGGTGGGCCGCTGGGATGTGAGCACGGACTTCACGGTGGTCAATGGCAAGCTGGAGCTATCGGCCACCGGCAAGCTGCGCTGTGGCTCGACGGGGGCGAACTGCCCGAAGACCACCGCGTTGCTCCGGATGCAGGACGACGCTTCGAGCGCCATCCCCAACCACAGCCCGTCGGGATACCGGAGCAAGCTGACGGGGTGGTACAATACGCAGAAGACGGCGCTCACCAACAAGGTGAACGAGCTCTTGAACGTGGATGAGGGCGTCTACCGCATCCGCTCGCTGCTGAGCGGCAAATACGTCGTGCCCGCGGGCGGCTCGAGCTCGAGCGGGGTCTCGTTGCAGCAGTCGGACCAGTACAGCGGAACCACGGCCGCGCAGTGGAAGATCCACCTTCGAGGTACGCAGCGGCAGCTCAAGAACGTCAAGAGCGGCCTGTGCATGGACCTGCAGAGCAACGTGAACGGCCAGACGAACATCGTGCAGCGCGCGTGCAACGGCTCGTCGACGCAGGATTTTCGTATCGGTCAGCTGAATGCGAGCGAGTTCACGCTGCGCAGCCGGCACAACCTGGCGTTCCAGCCGCAAAATGGCTCCACCGGCAACAACGTCAACATCGTGCAGAACACGGTGAAGGGCACTACCCCGGAGAAATTCGCGATCGAGAAGTACGGCAGCGGGCCGCATCGCGACTTCCTGGAGACGATCACGGCCGTGTATAGCCTGAAGGTGGCGCACACCGGCATGGCCATGGCGGTGCAGAGCAACAGCACGAGCGATGGGGTGGCTGTGCTACAGCAGCCGTACGTGGCCACGGACGACCGCTTCCACTGGTACGTGACGCAGCTCGGCTCGTACACGTTTCCGAATGGCCATGTCCAGAACACGTACCAGATGATGAACCGTGCCACGGGCAAGTGCCTGGACGCGGTCAGCAGTCGCCTGACACAGCGCACCTGCAACACCGGGTACACGCAGCGCTTTAGCTACGTGCCCACTGGCAACCTGCGTCAGGTGCTGTACGACTACAACGGCAAGACCATTGACGTGCAATACGGCTCCACCGCCAACGGCGCCCCCGTGGTGGAGGGCCCGTCCAACACCTGGCAGATGTACAACATGTGGACGATGGATCCGCTGATCGCCATCGAGCCGCATCGCCTGACCTTGTCTCACACGACGAACGATGGCCCGTGCGGCAAGTACTACTGGTACAACATCAAGCAGCCCAACGGTAGCTCGCTCCGCAACCCGGGCAGCAGCTGGGTTCAGCTGATCTTCGCCGGTGGCAAGCAGTCGGCGGGCGGCAAGGACGTGAACCCGCACATCGCCCAGCGCGTGAGCGGCGACCTGGTCGCGATTGATCCGGTGTATGGGCTGGACGGCTCGGGCAGCACGTCGACCGGCTCCTGCACGGCGTCCTGCGTGAGCGTCAGCACCAAGAGCATCGCCGGTGCGTGCTGTTCTTGCAATGGGTCGAACAAGAAGTTCAGCAGGACGACCTGGAACCCAAACACGTACATGTGCAAGTGAGCGGTAGCAGGCTGACCTGCTGCTGAACGGACCCGCGCCCCGTGGCGCGGTGATGATGCTGCGGCTCGGCTGGTCCGGGTCGCAGCTCTCTTTTTTTTGTGCTCGTTCTGCTCAGCGCCCGCGCGCTTGCCGGCTGCAGCTCAGCGCTTGCAAGGTGGCGATGGCACACACCGTCAGCAGCGGCGCGACGCTCACGTAGCTCGAGGCCAGGAGCAGCTGGCTCTGTGCCAGCGAGCGGGGTGTCCAGATCTCTTGCACCCGTCCAGTGAACACCTTCAGCAGCTCCTCACAGGGCAGCGGATTGTCCCTCAGGTACTCGGCCGCATCGCTGGTCAGCTCCAGGCCGATGACGCGCACTTGGCCGTAGTAGCCGCAGGTGTGAGTGTCGAGCAGCAGACGGTGGGCGAGCAGCGCAGCGAGCGCCAGCGCCAGCGACCCGAGCGCCAGCCCCACCCAGAGCGGCGTGTGTGATGCGCCGCGCCGCTGGCGCCCGCACACCGTCAGCAAGCCGGTGGCGACGAGCACCAGGAATGGCGTGGGCCAGTACGCGGCGCTCTGCGTGAGGAAGCCGGGCGCTGGCAGCAAGAAGCCGCCCAAGGAGGCGAGCAAGGCTACGCCCAACTGGCACAGCTCCGTCCAGCTGGGCGCGAGTGAACGTTGGCTTACGAGATCGCTCATCTTCAGTCTGCTCCGGGCAGAGGCACGCCGGAAAGGACGCCGGGCAGGGTGGCAGCGCCCGACATGAAGCCCACGGGCTCCGCTGGCGGCGCTACCGGTGCCAGTAGATCGATGACCTGCTCGAGCGCGCTGGCGCCCACCTCCACATCGAGCCGGCTGCTGGAGATGCCGGAATACCGCGCGGCGCCCGCACGGTGCTGTCCCGGCGATGTGGGGGGGCTCTGCTCGGCCGCAGCAACGGGGCTCTGCCCGGGAGGCACGGCCCACAGCACGTAGTAGCCAGCCTCGTCGAAGACACGGCCGGCGGGGCTGCTGTAGCGATCGAAGCGGCGCGGCGCGTGCGGCTTGCGCTCCTGCGCCTTGCGCACGAACCAGACCTCATAGCCCGCGACCTCTCGCTGCGCGGCATCGCGGGTGACGACGCTCACGTTGACGGGCACAGGTCCCCCGAAGCGGCGGCACTGCTGCGCCTTGATCTCCACGTCGCGCAGCAGCGCGGAGAGCAGCAGGCGAGCGTCCGTGCTGGGCAACTGGCGCAGCTCTGCCAGGAGCGCGCGATGCTCGGCGAGCGCCTTTGCCAGCTCCGCCACCGAGGTGCTGGGCTGCCACTCGGGCGCCTTGCGCAGCAGCCAGCCCAGCTCCTTGCGGACGTGGGCCAGCTGCGCGCCGAGCGCGGCATCGAGGACCAAATGGGATTCGCGCGCGAGCTCCTCCAGCGCGTCACGAGTGAGCATCAGCTCTTGCTGCGCGCGCTCGAGCAGCGGTGTGGAGGGCTGTGCTGGAGTTGCCGCGGGCCCGGGCAGCTCCGAACCAGCGCGAGCCGTGGCCCCGCTACAGCCGCTGGCCAGCGAGAGCAGCGGCAGAGCC
>JAICQL010000229.1 GCA_025937895.1 Polyangiaceae bacterium
ATCAGCGGGTTGATGGTGATCTGATCCAGCCCGAACAGGATGCCGCCTGCCGCTGCCAGGGCCGAGCCGATGGCGAAGGTGGCGCGGATGGTGGCATTGACGTTGATGCCCATCAGCCGCGCGGCATCGGCGTTCATGGACAGCGCGCGCATGGCGCGGCCCGTCCACGTCTTCTGCACCAAGAGGTGCAGGCCCAGCATCAGCAGCATGGCCACGGCGAAGATGGCGAGCTTGATGTTGGTCAAGATCACTCCGCCCAGCTCGAAGCGAACCTCCGAGAGGATGGCGGGGTAGCGGCGCGGATTGGGCGAGAACACCAGCATTGCCGTGTTCTGCAGGAACAGGCTCATGCCGATGGCGGTGATCAGCGGCGTGAGGCGCGGCGCCGAGCGCACGGGGCGGTAGGCGAGCCCCTCGATCGTGACACCCAGCAGGGCCACGCTGAACATGGCAAAGCACAGCACCAGCAGCGCCAGAAACAGCGGAAAGGACGCGCCCGAACGCTCGTAGCCCTGCACCCCGAGCCAGCTGGCGCAGTAGTAGCCGGCGTACGCGCCCACCATGAACACCTCGCCATGGGCGAAGTTGATGAGCTTCAAGATCCCGTACACCATCGTGTACCCCAGGGCGATCAGCGCATAAATGGAGCCCAGCGAAAGCCCGTTGACGATCTGCTGCAGGAACTCGCTCACTGAGCGGGGATGATCCTGTCCCATCGCGGCGCTGTCCAGTCCGCGAGCGCTGATTCGGCACGAAACCTTGGTGCGCCGTGCAGCGCGGGGCGCGGGGCAGCGCGGGTCCCCAGAGCAGGGCCTACAGAGCAGGGGTATGGCGCAGGAGCTGGTGCAGCGCTGCGCCCCGGATCGCGCAGGGAGAGCTCAGGGAGAAACGGTGGCGCGGTACTTCGCCTTGCCGCCCTCGATCGCCACGATCACCGCGCTCTTGTCGGCGTCGCGATTCTCGTTGATCGAGATGGTGCCGGACACGCCCTCGAAGTTCTTTACCTGGGTCAGCGCGTCGCGAATGCCCTTCGGGTCGCTCTTGCCGCTCTGGCGGATGGCCGCAAACAGCACGCCCGCCGCATCGTAGCCGAGCGCGCCCAGGCCGGTCGGGTTCTGGCCGTATTTGGCCTTGAAGTCGCTCACGAACTTCTGCGACTTGGCGGTGGCATTGTCCGGGGCAAAGTGGTTCGAGAAGAACGAGCCCTCCAGCGCGTCTCCGCCGATCTGGAAGAGATCGGGCGCGTCCCAGCCGTCCCCGCCCATGAGCGGCACGTCGAGCCCCAGGCGCTGCGCCGTGCGCGCGATGGTCCCGACCTCGGCGTAGTAGCCCGGCACGTAGATGCCCTGGACGTTGGCGGCCTTGATCGCCGTGAGCTGCGCGCTGAAGTCCGTGTCGCCCGCGGAGTACGACTGTTCCACCGCGATTTGCCCACCGCGCGCCGTGAACGCCGCGCGGAACGCGTCGGCCAGCCCGATGGAGTAGTCGTTCTTCACGTCCCGCAAGATCGCCACCTTCTCGAACTTCAGCGTGTCGCGGGCGAAGTCCGCCATCACCTTGCCCTGGAAGGGATCGAGGAAGCAAACCCGGAAGATGTAGTCGCCCACCTGCGTCACCTTCGGGTTGGTGGAGGAGGGGGAGATCATCGGCACCTGGCGCCGCTGCGCCACGCGCCCGCCCGACAGCGAGAGGCTGGACGACACCTCGCCCAGGATGGCGACCGCCTTCTCCACGTCGATCAGGCGGGAGACGGCGTTGGCAGCCTCTGCGGAGTCACCCCGATCATCGAGGGTGACCACCCGCACCTGCTTACCCAGCAGACCCCCCGCCGCGTTGACCTCATCCACGGCGAGCCGGATCGCCTTGTCCGTGTCCTGGCCAAAATGCGCGGTATTGCCCGTGAGCGAGCCGTAGTGGCCGATCACGATCTCGCTGCCACCCGCCGCGCTGGCGGCGGTGGTGGTGCTGGTGCCGTCTGACTTGGAGTCTTTGCAAGCGCTCTGGCCCAAGGCCGCGCTGGCCAGCAGCAAGCCGCCGAGCGCGCTGCCTGCGCTCTGCAAAAAGGTGCGGCGATCCGCGCGGGGACCGGTGCGGCGATCAGTATGGTGATCAGTGTGCCTAGCGCGAGAATTTGCCGCTGCAGCCGCTGCGGTGGAGGGGCTAGAGCCGGAAGCGAAGGGACGTTGCGAGGGCAGGCGGCGCATGGCCGGCTTGTATCACGTTGGCTCACATTGGCCGAGCAAGCTGGCGGGCGCGGCTCTGGCACATGGGCCGGAAGTTGTTCCGATGCGGCGAAAGATTTGTCGCGCCGCGCCGTGAATTGAGCGATGTGATGCCCACGGGTGCCTTGATCGGCGTCCGGGGCAACGGCAGACTGTAGGCAACGGTAGGCGCGCATCGTGCGCAGCCTGTTCCTTGTTCTTCTTCTGATCTGCACTCAGCAGCAATCGAGGCGATGGTGGTGACGACGCAAAGCAGTGGCAACGGTCGATGGGCGTTCCAGGCCCTGGGTGGTATGGGCGTCATCTTTCTCATCGCTGCCGCGTGTGCAGGCGGTGATACGCCGCCTCGCACCACCACCCTGGAGGCGGAGATCATCGAGCGCTACGATCCAGGCTTCGCAACGGGCAACGTCGGCGGCTCCAGCGCGGCCGGCACCGGCGGTGGCGGGCAGGGCGGCTCCAGCTCGTCGGGCGGTGGCGCGGGCGGTGGCAGCAGCGGCTCGGGCAGCGTCGTGGCCGGCGCGGGCGGCGGCTCGGCGGGCTCCGGCTCGGGCTCGGCGGGCTCCGGCTCGGGTGGCGGCGATGTGTGCAACGCGCCGGTAGAGGTGTTCCAGCCGAGCTGTGGCGCTCTCGGCTCTGCCTGTCACGGCGCAGGCAGTGGCCTGGGAGACTTCGGCGATACCGAGGAGGCCGCGCTGGCCTTGTTCGATGAGGCATCGAACTGCGGTGGTCTCCCCTACTTCGACTCCGCCGATCCCGAGAACAGCGCGGTCGTGGTCAAGCTGAGTGATTCGCCTCCGTGCGGCTCGCCGATGCCGATCGGTCCCGCGCTCAGCCAGGACGAAATCGACTGCGTCGTCGACTGGATCGCGGCGCAGAACTGAGCGCGAGCAGGCTCAGCCCCGGGCTACCCGGAGGGGGTAGCTTTGGGGCTCAGCCATCAGGTGCTCGGTCATCTGGGGCCGAGCACGGCGTTCTGCAGCGTTTTCTTTGGCGCTGGTGGCGCTGTGATACAGTCCGCGGCGTGATGGCCCGCGGAACGTGGCAGGCGGGGTCTTGGTGCTCACTGCGCTGGGGCCGCGCCGTGTGCTGCGCGCTGCTGGTGCTGGGCTGCCAGCGCAGCCGCAACCCGCCGGAGCCATCCCCAGCTCCCGTAACCAGTCCAAAGAGCAGCCCGGCGCCCGCTCCCGAGCAGCTGCCCCCTCCTCGTGCCGCAGGCAGCCTGGCAGTGGTGGAGCCTCCGCTGACCGAGCCGCTGACGGGGGATGGCCTCTTCCTCTGTACCAACAAGTACGAGGAGCAGGTGGTCCAGCGCGTGGCGCTGCCCACGGGGCAGGCCTTTCTGATCTCGCACGCCGCCAGCAGCTGGCTCACCAGCGAGGGGGAGCAGCTGGAAGAGGCTGATCTGCAGAGGCTCGAGCGTGCCTTCCGCGCGCGCCACTTCTTTGACTTTCCGGAGCACGTCGACACCGGCAAGCCCAACGACCGCGAGTGGGAGCTGCGCTTTGCATCGCGCGAGCGCGGCCGCCGCGCGCTCAGCTACGAGGAGCCGGTGCCCGCGTTTCGCGAGGTGTTTGCGGTGTGTGAGGAGGTCTTTGCCAAGCTGCCGACCACACCCTCGGACGCGACGGTGGCGCTGGCGATCTATCGCGCGCTGGAGGAGTACGCGAAGACCTTGAAGCGGCCGGACCCTCGGCGCCAGATGTTGCTCGAATGGCTCGATTCGTTGCAGGCTGATTTTTCGGCACCCTGACGGGCAGGGCGCCGTTTGTAAAGAACGGTGCAAGGATGAACCGCGTTCGGCTGTTTGCTTGGCTCGGAGTGGTCGCTGCCCTCTGGGGGCTGATTTTTGCCGGTATCTCCAGCCTGGACTATGCGTCGCACCTCGATCGCGGCCTGCACGACCTGCACTGCTCCTTCATCCCGGGGGCAGAGGCGTCGCCCGCGGCGGAGGGCTGCCGCACCGCCCTGAACAGCCCGTACGCCGCGCTGTTCAAGGAGCAGCTGTGGGGTGGGGTGCCGATCTCGCTCTTCGGTCTGGGCTGCTTCGCATTCCTGCTCGGGCACGCGCTCTCCATCGCCTATTCGGGCCCGGCCACCAGCCGCGGCGCCAGCATCCTGTACGCGCTGCTGGCAGGCTCGCCGCTGGTGGTGTCAGCCATCATGTTCTCGATCAGCTGGTTCGAGCTGGGCACCATCTGCAAGACCTGTGCGGGCATCTACGTGGCCTCGCTGGGGCTGGGCGTGTCGGCCGTGGGGGTGCTGGCCGGCAGCTGGGCTAACGGTGGAGGGCTCAGCGGGCGTTCGTTGCTGATGGCGGCGGCCGTGGCTCTGGGCATGGCCTTCTGGGTGCTCGCACCGTCGCTGGTGTACGCGCAGCTCGCCCCCGATCACTCGCGCTTCGTCACGCAGTGCGGGCAGCTGAAGCTGGCCAAGGAGTCTCACGGAGCGCTGCTGGCGCTGAAGGGCGCCGCACCGCTGAAGCGCGCGCTCTTCTTCGAGGATCCGCTGTGTCCTACCTGCAAGTCTCTGCACGAGCGGCTGCGCGAGGCCGGTGTCCTGCAGCGGCTGGACGTGGAGCTGGCCTTGTTCCCGCTCGATAACCAGTGCAACTGGATGCTGCAGCAGCCCCTGCATCCCGGGGCCTGCACGGTCTCGCGCGCCGTCCTGTGCGCCAAGGCCCCGGCAGCGTTCCTGGACTGGGCGTATGCCAATCAAGAGGAGCTGGCCGCTGCCGGAAAGGCGGGCGGCACCGTGCTGACCCAGCTGCTCGCCAACCGCTGGGGTAAAGAGCTGACCACGTGCATGAGCGCGCGCTCCACCGAGCAGCGGCTCAACCGCCAGCTGCACTTCGCGGCGGCCAACGCCATCGCGGTGTCCACCCCCCAGATCTTCATCGAAGGCCAGCGGCTGTGTGACGAGGACATCGACATGGGCTTGATGTTCGCGCTGAGCAAGCTGGCTCCGGAGCTGCTGCCATGAGCTCGCGCTTTCGAGACCTGCTGAGCGACGTTGGCGCGCGCAGCCCGGATGAGGGCGCACACGCTCAGTACGCGCCGCCGCCTCCGGAGCGCTCGCGCACCGGGCTGCTGCACGGCGCCATCGTCTCGGGCGTGGCGCTGCTGGTGGTGCTGGGGCTGGTGGGTAGCTCGGTGCGCTCGGCGGGGCAGCGGCTGGAGGCCAGCGGAGCCGGGGGAGCGCAGAAGGTGGCCACCGCGCAGGAGGCCGAGGTGGCGTATTGCACGCATGACTTCAAGGCGGTGCTGGAGCGAGTGTTGCACTCCTGTGGTCTGGGCACGCCCACCGAGCGGCGCGGCTGCAAGCCGGCCGACATCAAGACCTTTGCCGCCATCGATGACGCCGACTTCAACGCGCTATTTACTCCGCTGAAGGAGCGCGGCGGAGTGCTGATGTTCGACGAGGGGTCAGACGTGCTGGACGAGGAGGGCAAGAAGCTGCTGGAGGATCGCTGGTTTGCCCGGCAGGGCGCGCGCTACTTCTTCGTGGTGGCTCGCGCCTCCAAGACGGGCACGCCGGATCAGAACCGGGCGCTCTCGCACCGGCGCGCCAACTCCGTGCTGTTCCACCTGCAGCAGCTGGGAGAGGACACGGAGGAGGAGCTGAACCAGCGTGTCGGCTTGCTCTGGCTGGGCAACGAGTACGCGCAGCTGTCGAGTGATTACTGCGAGTGGCCGCGCTCGCGCGAGCAAGCGCCGTGCGGGGAAGAGCCGATCAACCGCAGCGCCTTCGTGTCATGGGTGGATTGCCGGCTGTGATTCGCCGGCCCAGCTGCGCGGCATTTCCGGCCTTGCTCCTGGCGCTGGGCTGTGACTCGCGTGGGGACCTACCCGCGAAGTCGCGAGTGCAGGCCGTGTTGACGGAGGAGACGAGTGGCCCCAGCGGGGGCGCAGGCGCCATTACGCCCGTTGCCGAGCCGCGCCCCGCCCCGCCAGCCCCGCCGCGGCCGCCGCTGTGCGAGGGCCAGCTGAGCGCCAAGCCTCGAGCCTTCAAGCCCCGCAGCCTGCCAGTGCAGCGCGCCGCGGCGGGTGGAGCAGAGCTGCCGGAAGATCCGTTGAAGGCGACGCGCGGCAAGTGGACGTGGCTCAACTTCTGGGCGGCCTGGTGTGTGCCCTGCAAAGAGGAGCTGCCGCTCCTGTTCAGCTGGCAGGAGAAGCTGGGGCAGCGGGTGGCGTTCACCTTTGTCTCGATGGATGATGATGAGCGCCAGCTGCGCGAATTCTTGGAGAAGCAGCCCGATGCGGGGCTACGCCAGACGCAGTGGCTGCCCGATGGGGCCGTGCGCAATGCCTGGCTGGAGGCGCTGGGCCTGAGCGATGAGCCGCAGCTGCCGCTGCAGGTGCTGCTCGATCCCAGGGGCATGCTGCGCTGCCGGGTGGAGGGCGCGGTGGAAGCAAGAGACCTGGCGACCCTGGAAGCGATCGTGGCGGCGAAGGAATAATCTGCCGCTCACGCGCAGCCCTGGCGGCGCTACGAACGAGCCGCGGCTCAGTCCAGCTTGCGCAACCACAGCTCCTGCTCGCGCTCCACGAAGCGCCACTCCGGATTCTGCTCCGGGTCGCGCAGCAGCGCGAGCAGCTCGCGGAAGCTGCCCTGCTCCGCCTCGGGAAACTCGAAATACGTCAGGAAATCCCACTCCGATCCGGGCAGGTAGCGCGCGTGATACAGGCGCCGATAAATGCGCGCGGCAAAGCTGCGCCCGAGCGCCGTGTGCCCGGGGTGCTGGCCCGGCAAGAAATGCGCTTGCCGCTCGTCCTGGGCCAGAGCCCACCAGGCGGCGCTCTTGCGGATGGGGATCAGCACCGCCAGCGGTCCCGAGGGCCCGCGCGAGAGCTGGGTCAGCTCGCTGCGGGCTGCCGCGCCCGTGTACACCAGGTGCTGGGTCGAGCCGATGAACGGCGCATCAGGCCAGAGCAGCGCCCCGCCGCGCTCGTAGCGCGACCAGCGCTGTCCAGGCTCGAAGCCCGCGAGCGGCGCGCCTGCCACAGGCACCAGCTGCTGCAGCTCGTAATCGCTCCGGAGCAGGCCCGCTTCCGCCGGCGCCGCGCGGAAGCCCGTGGGAACGAAACAGGTGAAGGAGAGCGCGGAGCTCACGCGAGGATCAGGCGGCGGCGCGAGTTTCTGCTGCAGACCTGCCAGGTTTCGCCTGGTTGCGCCGCAGCGGCAGGGCCGGCTCAACCGGGCTTGGGCTCCACGTCGCCATCCGAGTGACCGAGGGCCCGCCCAGGCGCGACCACATCTCGCACCCGCCGCTTGAGCTCGGCCGCGCCTGGAAAGCCGCCATCCGTCTGGCGTGACCACACGACCGCATCATTCACCCGGATGCAGAAGCGACCGCTCTCTGGAGATGGCACCAGTGCCACCTCGGCCAGCTCTGCGGCGAACGTGGTGAGCAGCTCTTGAGCGAGCCACGCCGAGCGCAACAGCCAGCCGCAGCGCGGGCAATATTCGATGCTGACCCGGGGCTTCAGGGGTGGAGCGGACAAGGATCACCTCGGCGCTGGGCGCTGGAGGTAGAACCTTACTTCCCACTCCGGCGCGGACTACGCGTTTTCGGTGAATACCAGGATCAGCCGTGGCTCGCCATCCACGCGCGTGCGGCGGACGTGCAAGGTGAGCGGCTCTCCGATCGCGGACTGGAACGTACGCCGGATGCGCCGCCCGGAGCGCAACACGTCCCGGCACCACTCGACCAGGCGTGGGCCGAAGCCGCGGCAGCTGGCACTGATGGAGCCGCCGACGTCATGCGCGTTCAGGCCCAGGAAGTGGGCTGCCATGTCGTTGAAGTGGCGCACCGCGAGCTCCTCATCCAGCAGCAGCACGCCGAGCTCGACCCCGTCGAGCATGTGCTCCAGATCCAGCGTGGTGGTCCGCAGCTGATCCACTTTGCCACGCAGGGCCTCATTTACGACGTGCAACGCGTCGTTGGCACGCTGCAGCTCTGCGTTGAGGCTGCGCACCTCGCCGAATGCCAGGAGCACGTTATCATCACCCTGCGTGTCGCGCGCGATGGCGGGCCGCACCGGGGTGCCACCATTCAAGATGACGGCATCCAAAGAGCTTGCATCCAGAATACCTGCGCCCGCAAGCGGGCTGGCGCACTCTGGATTGAAGTCACGGCCTTTCTCAAAGAAGCCGCTTTCGCTCGCCGCGTCGCTGGGCTGTTCACGTTCCTGAACGCTGCTCATTGGCTCCCCCCTTCGCGCCAGTGGCGCGTCGTGCCGTGATTTGCCGCCGTCTACGCGCGACTGGAAGAACAGAATACCTCAGCGCCGTTCCGTTTCGAAAGTCCTTCGTTCATTTCGATCTTCTTACAAGCCGTGGCGCGTTCGCTGCAGCGTCGCTGCCTGCTGCGAAATGCCGCTGAGTTGTCGGCGAAGCGGGGCTTTGCGACACTGGAGCGTTGCACTCGTCGGACCTGCGTCGCGCGCCGCCACAGGTGCGCGTGTCTTACATGATGATGCCGATCAGCGAGCGATCGCGCTTGGCCATACCAGTGTGGAGCGTTGGTTTGCGCGCGTGGTTGGTGGTTGAGGTTGATCAATCGAAGAGGGTGGGGAGCGTGGGGGCTTGCTGGTGGGACAGGGCCAGCTGAATGTCGGCAGGTAAGGTGCGAGCGAGGGAGAGGGATGGCAGCTGGTCTGGGCTGAAGAAGCCGACGTCGGTCGTCTCTTCCGAGACCTTCGCCTCACCACCGATCAGGTCTGCCAGGAAGAGCAGCTTGTAGATGCCGCCCAGAGACTGCGGCTCGTACGCATGAAGCCGGCGATCCTTCACCGCCACGAGCTTGGTGACGCGCACGATGTAACCCGACTCCTCCAGCACCTCGCGCTCGGCAGCCACTCGCGGTGAGTCTGTCTCATCCGCCCAGCCTCCCGGCAAGGTCCAGGCCCCGTCTTGCCACTCCTTCACCAGCAGCACTCGGCCGTCTGCGAACACTGCCGTGCGCACGTCGACCTTGGGCGTCGGGTAACCTCGCTCCAGCGCGAAGGCCTCACGGATGACGGCAGGCTCGGCCGCCAGCAACTCCGCCAGCATCGCCTGCGAGAGCTCTCGTAGCTCTTCATAGCGCAGGCGGTCGAAGCGCCCCTCGCTGTAGGTGAGCCCGGTTTGCGCCATCGCGCGCAGCCGCTGTGCCACGGCGAGCCAGTCGAGTGCCATCGCGCTCTCATAGCGGAGCTGTGCCCCCGCCCGCACATGGAAAGCTCTAGCGTGACGGAAAAGCAGCGCTTTCGTGGCCGAAATTCCCCTGCGCGCGCTGCGCCGTACCGCTGCCGCGCTGCGTTTCCCGTTCGTCTGGGATAATCGATTGTGGCTCCGGCGGCGGGTGAGTAGCGTGGCGCCGAGCGATGGCAAGGACGGACTGGGCACGGCTGCGGTCAGAGGGATGGAGTGCGCTGGAAAAGGGCCGGCGCGGCGGCAGAGCTCGCGGGCTCGTCTTGCTCGGGGCGTGCTGGAGCGCAGGGCTCCAGGGCTGCGCCTCGAGCCCCATGGGCTCGGCTCGCGGTGAGCCGGCGCACGCCAGCGTTGCGGCAGAGTCCGGCGCGGCAGCCGCCGCCGCGCCCGCCGCGCCCTCAGGGCGGCAGCCGCGTGATCCCGGGCAATACGTGGCGTTCGAGCCGGGGCCCGGGCGCTTTGCCCTGGTGTCGGCGGCGGCGGCCGCTCCGCTCTTGCTGGCTGCCGGAGAGCCGCCTTCGGTGCAGCGTGCCGCGCGGGATCTGGCAGACGACGTGAAGCGGGTCAGTGCCGTGGCTCCGGTCGTCGCGCTCGACGGGCAGCTGCCGGCGCAGCACGCCAGCGCCGTCATCGTCGGCACCCTGGGCAAGAGCGCGCTGCTCGATCAGCTGGCTCGAGCGGGCAAGCTCGACCTGTCGGAGCTGGCAGGGCGCTGGGAGATGTCCATCACCACGATCGTCGAGCAGCCGCTGCCCGGGGTCGAGCGCGCGCTCGTCATCGCCGGCAGTGATCCGCGCGGCACCATCTACGGCATCTACGATCTCTCGAAGCAGATGGGCGTCTCCCCCTGGTACTACTGGGATGACGTGCCGGTGCGCAGGCAGAGCGCCGTGTTCGTGCTGCCCGGCCGCCACTCGCAGGGCGAGCCAGCGGTCAAGTATCGCGGCTTCTTCATCAATGACGAGGACCCGGCGCTCGGCACCTGGGCGCGCAACACCTTTGGTGACGCGCCGAATGCCAAGCGGCCACACGGCTTCGAGCACAAATTCTACGCGAAGGTGTTCGAGGTGCTGCTGCGGCTGAAGGGCAACTACCTGTGGCCCGCGGTCTGGAGCCGCTCGCTGTTCGACGACGATCCGGCGAACCAGCCGCTGGCTGCCGAATACGGCATTGTGATGGGCACCTCGCACGAGGCGCCAATGATGCGGGCGCAGGACGAGTGGAACCGCTACGGGCAGAAAGACGGTCCGTACGGCGGCACCGGGGACTTCAGCTTCGTCCGTAACGAGGACACGCTGCGGCGTTACTGGGCGGACGGGCTGCGCCGCATGAACGGCTTCGAGAGCATCATCACCGTGGGCATGCGCGGCAACGGGGATGAGGCGATGGAGGACGCGCAGGGCATCGAGCTGATGCAGCGCATCGTCAGCACGCAGCGCGGCCTGATCGCCGAGGTGCTGAAGAAGGATCCGGCGACCGTGCCGCAGATCTGGTCGCTGTACAAAGAAGTGCAGGACTACTGGGAGGCGGGCATGCGCGCGCCAGACGACGTGCTGATCAACTGGTGCGACGACAACTGGGGCAACATGCGCAAGCTGCCGAACCCGGCGGATCCACCGCGCGCCGGCGGCTACGGCCTGTACTATCACTTCGACTACGTGGGTGGCGGCCGCAACTACAAGTGGAACGACACCACGCCGCTGGCCAACGTCTGGGAGCAGCTGCACCTCTCGTACGAGAGCGGGGTCGAGCGCATGTGGATGGTCAACGTCGGTGACCTGAAGAACAACGAGCACCCGCTCGAGTTCTTCCTCGACTACGCCTGGCACCCCGAGCGCTGGCCCGTCGAGCGCCTGACAGAGTGGGAGTTGCGCTGGGCCGCTGCTCATTTCGGCGCGGAGCTCGCGCCCGATATCGCAAAGCTGCTCGAGCGCTACGGTCAGCTGCAGTCCCGCCGCAAGCCAGAGCTGCTCAACCGCGTGATCCGTCTGGATCCAGCCCGCGACATCCGCAAGGATGAGGACGCGGTGGTGTACGCGGACGGCAGCCCCTTCAGCCTGACCAGCTACGCCGAGGCGGAGCTGGCCACGTCCGACTGGACTCGCCTGGCCGAGCAGAGCGAGGCCATCCGCAAGCGTCTGCCCGGAGGCTACGACGACGCCTACTACCAGCTGGTGCACTACCCGGTGGTCTCGACCGCCAACGTGTACGAGCTGCGGCTCGCCCAGTTCCAGAACATCCTGTACGCGGCGCAGGGCCGCGCCTCCAGCCTGGCGCGTGCCGCCGCGGCCGAGCAGCACCTGGAAGAAGACCGGGCGTTGAGCGCGTACTACAACGGTGAGCTCGCTGGCGGTAAGTGGCGGGGTTTCCAGACGCAGGCCAAGCTCGGCTACGGCGGGCCCTACCCCAACTCCGCCTGGCAGCAGCCGCCGCGCGAAATGGAGGACTTCATCTGGCCGCCGCTGGTCAAGCCGGCGCTCGGTGCGGCTGCCGAGCTGGGCGTGGCGATCGACGGCTCGGAGCAGTTCTGGACCAAGGACACGGCGGCGCCAGCGGTGCTGCCCGAATTCAGCCCGTATCAGACGCAGCCTGCGCAGTACATCGAGGTGTTCAACCGCGGGAGCCAGCCGTTTCGCTATCGCATCGAGTCGCCCGTGCCCTGGCTCACTGCTTCACCGCGCGAGGGGCAGGTCAGCGATCAGGTGCGCGCCACCATCGCCGTGGACTGGGCGCGGGCTCCTTCGGGTACCACGCCCGTCTCGCTCACCGTCCGCGGTCCGGGCCAGAGCCAGGTGCGCGTGCAAGCCGTGGTGAAGAAGCCGGAGGTGGCGAGCGGCGCGCTGCGGGGCTTCATCGAGAGCAACGGCTACGTCTCGATCGAGGCGGAGCACCATGACCGCGCGGTGCAGCGCGAGCCGGTGTTCTGGCAGCTGATCCCGCATATCGGGCGCACCGGCTCCGGCATGACGCTCTTTCCCGCCACGGCGCAGCGCCAGAGCATCGACCCGCAGCAGGGCGCACGCCTCGAGTACGACGTGCACCTGTGGAACGCCGGCAAGGTAACGGTCTGGGCCTATCTCTCGCCTCGCAACAACGTGCGCCCGACGGACGGCTTGAAATACGCCGTGTCGATCGACGACGCGGAGCCGCAGATCGTCAACGTCACCACCGCGCTGAACGGAATCCCCATGAACCGCTCGTTTGAACGAAACACGTCGGATAACGTCAACCGCACGTCTACCGAGCACCAGGTGTCGGCCCCCGGCGCCCACGTGCTCAAGCTCTGGGCCATCGATCCCACGGTGATCGTGCAAAAGCTGGTGGTGGACACGGGCGGCCTCAGAGAGAGCTACCTGGGGCCACCGGAGAGCTACCGCGCGGGCCGCCCGGCGAGCGGAGCAGTGACGAGCGGAGCAGTGACGAGCGGAGCAGTGACGAGCGGAGCAGTGAC
>JAICQL010000388.1 GCA_025937895.1 Polyangiaceae bacterium
CAAACGCAGTCGCCTCGAGCGCTTCAAGCCCATGGCCGTCTACGACTGGAACTGGCCCACCAAGATCGATCGGCCTCTCGTCGAGTCCGTCCTGCGCCTCGACTTCATCCGTGACGCTCACAACGTGGTGCTCGTCTCCCCGCAGGGCTTGGGCAAGACCATGATCGCTCAAAACATCGTGCATCAGGCTGCTCTCGCGGGTCATGGCGTACTCTTCATCACCGCTGCGCAGCTCCTTCTGGACCTCGGCGCGCAGGAATCTGCAGCTGGCCACGTAGATCCGCAGGAAACTGACCCAAGAGGTGGGCCAGGACTGGTCGCATAGGCCAGACGGGGCGGATCGAGGCGAGCGAAACAGAAGAGGGCCTGGGGTGCAACCCAGACCCTCCGATCGGCGAGCGGCCGACGATGGCGTCCATGCCACGTCGGGGTGAGCCTGCAAAGAAAGCTGCGCGTTCGAGCAAGGCGAGCGCGTGGAGCCAGAGGTGTTCTTTCTGCTCCGATGCGGGGAGTGCCGGGGGTTGTTCGCGCTGTGCGCGGAACACTACGCGGGGCAGAGCCTGTGCGGCGAGGCTTGTCGGCGAGCGGCGCGGCGGGCAGCACGGCGCAAACATCAGCGCAGTCCGGAGGGCGCCGCGGACCATCGGGAGCACGTGAGAGAACACCGGGAGCGGCAGCGCGGACGGTGGGCCGTGATGGATGTGCGTTCCCATAACTTGGCCTTCTGCGAGGAATCGTGCCCGCGCGACGACGGGCCCGTGTCCACGGAGGAGGCGGAGCCGCGCGTCGCCGGGAGCGAGAGAGATGAGCCGAGAGAGCTTGATGGTGGCGCTGGATCCGAGCGCGCGGGGGACGCGGATCTTGATGATGGACGGGCGGAACGAGCTGCTGCGGGCGGTGCTGGGGTCAGCGGAGGGAACGCACCCGAGAGCGGCGGCGACGCTGCTGGAGGGGCTAGCGCTCTGGCAGCAGAGACCGCTCAGCGTTGCGTTGTGTGTCGACGAATGGGAGAGGTCTTCCGCGCTGCGGCTGTACGATGGTCTCGGCGAAGGAGCCCGGAACGTACACTTCGAGGTGGCGGTCGTCGCCCGAGGACGCCGCGAGCGCGGTCGCCAGCTGCAGGGCTTGGGGCGTTTTGGTGACCTGCGGCAGCTGTCGCTGGAGGGGGTGGAGCGATGACGGTCTCGCGCGAGGTAGAAGCGGAGATCCGGCGGCTGTCGCACGCCGAGGGCTGGGCGGTGGGCACGATCGCTAGCGAGTTGGGGGTGCATCACGGCGTGGTGGAGCGAGTACTCGACGCGGAGCACGCCGCCGCGAAGGAGCGAGCGCCTCGGGGCAGCAAGCTCGACCGGTACAAGCCCTTCATGCTCGGGGTGCTGGACAAGCACCCGCGGCTACGAGCGACGCGGATCTTCCACATGCTGCGCAAGCGAGGCTATCGCGGGAGCGCCAAGACGGTGCGGCGCTATGTCGCCACGGTGCGGCCGCGACGGGAAGCGGAGGCGTATCTGGTGTGCGAGCGGTTGCCCGGAGAGCAGGCGCAGATCGACTGGGGCAAGGTGGGCACGCTGGCGGTGCCGGGCGGGGTGCGGGTGCTGTGGGTCTTCTTGATGACGGTGGCCTACTCGCGGTATCGATACGCGGAGCTGGTGCTCGACCTCGGCGTCGAGACGCTGCGCCGCTCGCTGCGGCGGGCGGTGTGTTTCTTCGGGGGCACGCCGCGGGAATGGCTCTTTGACAACACGAAGGCGGTGGTCATCGAGCGCTTCGGAGAGGCGAAGCGTCTGCAGCGCGATTTGCTCGAGCTCGCCGCGGCGCTGCACGTGATGCCGCGCCTGTGCCGGCCGCGGAAGCCGACGGACAAGGGAGGCGTGGAGCGAGGGATCCGCGACCTGAAGGAGGGGCACTTTGCGGGGCGCATGATCCGGAGCCTCGAGGAGGGCAACCGGGAGCTGCTGGAGTACATCCAGGAGGTGGTCTGCGCACGCCGGCACCCGACGCAGCCGGCGCGCACGGTGGCGGAGGTGTGGGAGGAAGAGCGGACAAGGCTGCTGCCGCTGCCGGTGAACTTTCCTTCGACCGATCTGGTTACGCCGGTGTCGGTGGACAAGACGGCGAGCGTGCGGCTCGCGACGAACCGCTACTCGGTGCCGGCCCGCTACGCGGGCCGCACGCTGACGCTGGTGGCGGACGACTGCACGGTGCGGGTGCTGGACGGGACCACGGAGGTCGCACGTCACGCGCGCTCGCTGGGCCGGGACCAGCGCATCGAAGACCTCGCGCACCGGCAGGAGCTTGCCGCACAGCGCCGCGCCGCGAACGCGGCTCCCGTGCGCCATCATCTGCTGGTCGAGGTGCCCGAGCTCGGCGTCCTCTTCGAGCGCTGGGTGGTGCGGGGGCGCAACGTGGGGGCGCTGACGGGCAGGACGAAGAAGCTGCGCGAGCTGTACGGGCTCGAGCTCTTCCGCGAGGCCGTGCACGAGATGGTCGCGCACGAGACTCACGACGTGGGCGCGCTCGCCCTGCTCTGCGAGCAGGCGCGGCGGCGGCGCAACCAGCCCGTCCCGTTGCCGCTGCCGTTGCCCGCTCACGTGGTGGACGTCGACGTCGTGTCCCACGATCTGGCGGGCTATGACGCCGCCGACATGGAGGCAGCACCATGAGCGATCTCATCGATCACTTGCACGCGCTCGGCTTCCGAGCTTCGCGTGAGCAGCTGCACACGCTGCTCGGGCAGCTGGCAGCGTCGCAGTCGACGGCGCAGCAGGCGCTCGAGACCGTCGTCTCGCTGGAGCGTCGCGAGCGGGAAGCTCGCAACCTGGCTGCGCGAGCCAAGCGCGCCGCGCTCGGGGCCACGAAGCCTGCCGCCGACTACGACTGGTCGTACCCCCAGCGCGCCGACCAGGACGGCTACGAGGACCTGTTGACCTTGGGCTTTGTGGATCGCCGGCAGAATGTGCTTTTCCGTGGTCCGCCCGGCACGGGCAAGACGATGCTGGCCAAGAACCTCGGGCTACAAGCCCTCGAGGCCGGCAAGACAGTGGTCTACACCCACTTGTCCGCGGCTCTCGCCGATCTGCTGCGGCAGGAGTCGCTGCCCGCCGTGGAGCGCCGGCTGCGGCGGTACACCTCGGTCGATCTGCTGATCTGCGACGAACTCGGCTATCAGCCCATCGACGCTCGCGCTGTCGACCTGCTCTTCCAGATCATCAGCCGGCGCCATGAGCGAGCCTCGACCATCATCACGACGAACTTGCCCTTCAAGGACTGGGCGAACGTCTTCCCGGGCGCTGCCTGCCTGGTCCCCCTCGTCGATCGCTTCACCGAGAACCTGGTGGTCTTCGACATCCAGGGAGACTCCTATCGGCAGCGCCCCAAGCCGACGGCGCCCAGAAAGCTCGGGAAGAAACCGCCGAAGGCCTGATCATCCACCAATGACACACGCGGCCCAGTGCATCGAACGATAGCGCTGGGCCGTCTGCCTCCATCTCTGCGCGAGCGCTGCGCGCCGCTCACCCGGTGGTCCGGATTTCCGCGGATCTTGATGGCCATCTACAATCCTGTGCTCAACGCCCGAAGGCATCGGAGCCGGCATCACCTGGATCCCGTCCACGAAGTACCACCGTATCACGGAGGTGCTCAACGCC
>JAICQL010000041.1 GCA_025937895.1 Polyangiaceae bacterium
AGGCCGTGATGGCCTGCTTCCCCGCCGCCGCGCTTGAGCTTGATCGCCCCGAGCGGCAGATCCAACTCATCGTGCACCACCAGGGTGCGCTGCACGGGGATCTCGAAGAACGTCATCGCCCTGCGTACACTTTTGCCCGAAGAGTTCATGAACGTGAGCGGCTTCAACAGCACGAGCTCCTCGGCCTCGACCTGCGTGACGAGCAGCTGCCCCTGGAAGCGCTCGCTCCAGCTGCCGGTGGCGGGGGCCAGGCGATCCAGCACACGAAACCCGACGTTGTGAGGCGTACGGGCGTAGCGTGTGCCTGGGTTGCCAAGGCCCACGACCAACATCACGAAGCCTTCGGAGCCTCCGACGGCTTGGCTGCGCCGCCCTCGGCCGTGGCGCCCGCCTCTTCCTCGTCACGCCGCTTCTTGGCGGTCACGACGGCGGCCACGGTGCGCTCTGGCGGAAGCAACACCTCGAGCCCATCCGGCAGCTGCAAATCCTTCACGTGAGCGGCGCTGTCGAGGCCCAGTGACGTGACGTCGTGCACCAGCTTGACCGGGATCTGGCCGGGGCGGCAGCGCACCGGCAGCTTGCGGAACACCTGGTGGAGCTCGCCGCCGAGGGTCACGCCCTCTGGCTTGCCCGTGAGCTCCAGCTTGACCTCGACGTCAACCGTCTTATCGAGGTCGATCTTCTTGAAATCCACGTGCAAGAAGGCGCGAGTGACGGGGTGGATCTGATAGTCGACCACCAGCGCCGGGAAGCTCGACTGCCCTGCGACCTGGATGTCTACCACGGTGTTCAGGCCGAGCTCGCCGGCGAGGATCTTGGCCAGCGCCTTCGGCGAAACCGCGAGCGGCGTCGCCTCCAGCCCCGCGCCGTATGCCACGGCCGGCATCTGCCCCTGCGTGCGCAAGCGGCGGCACGGACCCTTGCCTTGGGTGGGACGGATGCTCGCCTCGAGAGAGTTGGTTGTCATGTTGCGTTCCTACAAACCCTGGTGACCTTGTCACCCGAAACCCTGTGCGGTGTCACCGAAGCCGGTGACGCTGTCGTCTGAAACTGGTGACCTTGTCACCGAAAGGCTGGTGACTCTGTCACCCGCAGGTAGCCGCTGGCTCGGCCCTACTGCCGGCAAGCTGCCGAGCTAACTCCCCCAGCCTGCTCGGCAGTCTCGCTTCTTGCAGTCTGGCTTCTTGCAGCCTGATCTTTTGCAGCCTGATCTTTTGCAGCCTGATCTTTTGCAGCCTGGTTCCTGAAAGACCGGTGGCTGAGACGCCGGTTCCTCAATGATGCCGGTTCCTCAAATGATAACGTGTGCCGATCCAGAAAAGTGGGCCAGCCTTCTGTCACTACGCAGCTGGTCGGTCAAACGAAAAGCGAGCTGACCGAGTCATTCGCGTCAATTCGGCGGATGGCCTCGGCAAGCAGGCGCGCAATCGACAGATATCTGATTTTTTTACAGGACCGGCTCTCCTTCGAGGCCGGAATCGAATTGGTGACCACCACCTCATCGATGGGGGACTCCTCAATCCGCTGGATGGCAGGGCCGCTGAAGACGCCATGGGTGGCACAGGCCACAACCCGCCGAGCGCCCTTGTCCATGACGGCGCGGGCCGCATTGCACAGGGTGCCCGCCGTGTCGATCAGGTCATCCAGGATGATGCACTCGCGATCCTTCACGTCGCCGATGAGATGCATCACCTCGCTCTCATTGGCGCGAGCGCGGCGCTTGTCGATAATCGCCAGCGACGCACCCAGGCGCTTGGAGTAGGCCCGCGCGCGCTCCACGCCGCCCGCGTCCGGAGAGACGAAGACCGCGCTCTGGTCAAAGCGCGTCTTCAGGTAGTCCTCCAGGAAGACGGGCAGCGCGAACAGGTGATCGAAGGGGATGGTAAAGAAGCCCTGTATTTGCGCCGCATGCAGGTCCACGCACAGGACCCGGCTGACGCCGGCGGTCTGCAGCAAGTCGGCGATCAGCCGCGAAGTGATGGGCGTGCGCGGCGCCATCTTGCGGTCCTGACGCGCGTAGCCGTAGTACGGCAGCACCGCCGTGATCGACCCGGCCGAGGCCCGGCGCAGCGCGTCGACCATGATCAGCAGCTCGATCAGGTTGTCATTGACGGGCGAGCATGTCGGCTGAATCACATACGTGTGAACGCCGCGGACGTTCTCCTCAATCTGGCAGAACATCTCCCCGTCACTGAAATTGGACAGGCGCGCCGCGCCGAGTCTGGTACCCAGCCCTTGAGCGATGGCCTCCGCCAGCTCACGGTTCGCATTTCCCGAAAACAGTCCCAGACTCTTAATCGCCACGTTTTACCGCATCCAGCGCCGAGGGAACATCGCACCCGCGACATCCCAGCCTGGCAGCCCTGAGGGCCGCTGATTTGCGGGGGCGGCTTAGCAGCGCCTCTGAACAGAGTCAAACGCCGGCAAGATGCGACATCACTGGACGTAAAAACAGGCCATTGGTACGCAGGTTTGCAGCCCCGGCCACGTAACCAGCAAGGCAAACGAAAACCGCAGGCCAACTGGCCTGCGGTTCGTGTTTCGGGCTGCTGCTCGAGCCTGCTGCTCGAGGATGCAGCCGGGCCGGGCGGATCAGCGCAGGGACAGCATCAAGCGATCGGGATCCTGCAGCAGCTCGACCACGTGGAGCACGAAGGACGCGCCGGCGTGCCCGTCGATCACGCGGTGGTCGAACGAAACGCCCAGGTTCATCGTGTTGCCCACCACGATCTGCCCGTCCTTGACCACGGGCTTCTGCTTGATCTGCGGCACGTACAGGATGCCGACCTCGGGGTAGTTGATGACGGGAGTGGCGAAGCTCCCGCCCAGCTTGCCCAGGGAGGTAATGGTGAAGGAAGAGCCGCCCAGATCCTCGCGGCGCACCTTGCCCTCGCGAGCCTCCTTGCTCAGCCGCTCGATCTCACGCGCGATATCGAGAATGCCGAGCTGATCGGCCCCGCGCAGCACCGGCACCACCAGACCGTTGTCGGTGGAGACGGCGATGCCGAGATCGTAGCTGCCCTTGAGCACCAGCTCGCCCTTCTCATCATCCACGACCGCGTTGAGCGTCGGATTCTTGCGCAGCGCCGACACCACGGCCTTGACGATGAGCGGCAGGAAATTGAGCTTGACGCCCTCCTCGTCCGCATAGCTCTTGAGGCGGTGGCGCAGCTCCATGAGCGGCGAGACCTCGGCCTCCTCCCAGTACGTGAAGTGGGCGGCGGTGCGCTTGGAGCGCGCCATGTTCTCGAACACGCGCTTGCGCAGGCCGCGGATCGGCATGCGCTGATCTCCGCGGCCCTCGCTGATGCGCGGCGCCGGAGCCGGAGCGGGTGAGGCGGCTGCGGCCGGAGCAGAGGCCGCTGCAGGAGCCCCGCCCCTGCGTGCATGTGCCTCGACGTCTTCCTTCGTGACCCGCTGGTTCGGGCCCGTGGGGGTTACTCGCCGCAAGTCGACGTCCAGCTCACGCGCCAGCTTGCGCGTGGCCGGCGCAGCCAGCGGCTTGTCGTTGAAGTAGCCACCGCTCGCGCCGTTGCCGCCGCCGGGAGCCACGACCCCGGGCAGATCATCCTCCAGCTGAAACACCGGGGACGACTCGTCTTTGCCCTTGGCAGCCGCCTTCTCCGGCGCCTTCTGCTCGGGGCGCGCCGGTGTCGGTGCGCTCGCCTGCTTGGCCGCAGGGGCCGGCGCTGCTGCCGGGGCCGGCGCGGCGGGCTGTGGAGCGGCCTCGCCATTGGCGCCCAGATCGAGCACCACGAGCACCTGCCCGACCGGGATCACGTCCCCGACCTCACCCTTCAGCTCGGAGATCTTGCCGGCCTTGGGGGCACCGATGGTGACCGTGGCCTTGTCGGTCATCACCTCGACCAGATCCTGGTCCTCCTTGACCCCGTCTCCGACGGCCACGAGCCAGTTGACGATTTCACCCTCGGTGACGCCTTCACCGATATCCGGAAGCTTGAACTCGAACTTTGACATGGGGTTGTTTCCTGCTGCGCCCGCGGGTCCGGCTTACGCCTCAGCCCGATTGCACGGCCCGTAGAAGGGCCGGAAGAATGCGGTTGGACAGCGGTAAGTAATCCATTTCGAGCGCATATGGGAACGGGGTATCGAAGCCCGTCACGCGGATCGGTGGGGATTGCAGGTGATAGAACACCCGCTCGGTGACCAGGCTGCAAAGCTCGGCCCCGAACCCACAGGTTCGCGGGGCCTCGTGCACGACCACGAGCCTGCCCGTCTTTCGTACGCTGCTGACGATGGTGTCGATGTCCACGGGCCAGAGCGTACGCAGATCGATCACCTCGGCCTCGACACCCTGCTGCGCCGCCTTGGTTGCCGCGTCCACCGCCTCGTACAGCATGGCGCCGTACGCCAGCACCGTGACGTCGGAGCCGCTGCGCACGACCGCCGCCGTGCCCAGCGGCAGCGCAAAGTCCCCCGCCGGCACCTCGCCCTTGGCGGCGCGATAGATGCGCTTGGGCTCGAGAAACAGCACCGGATCGGGATCGCGGATGGCCGAGGTCAGCAGGCCCTTGGCGTCGATCGGGCTCGACGGACACACCACCTTCAGGCCCGGCACGTGGATGAAGTGCGCCTCGGGGTGCTGTGAGTGGTAGTGCCCACCGCGGATGCCGCCCCCCACGGGCGCGCGGATGACCATCTTGGCCGAGTGATCGCCACCCGAGCGATAGCGCATCTTTGCCAGCTCGTTGACGATCTGATCGTACGCAGGCCAGATGAAGTCGGCGAACTGAATCTCGGGCACGGGCACCAGACCGTACAGCGCCATGCCCACGGCGCAGCCGATGATGCCGCCCTCACTCAGGGGCGTGTCGATCACGCGATCTTCACCGAACTCGTCGAACAGCTGCTGGGTGACGCGGAACACCCCGCCCACCTTGCCGACGTCTTCTCCGAGCAAGACCACGCGATCGTTGCGACGCATCTCCTGCCGCAGAGCGTCGTTGATCGCCTGCACCATGTTCATCTGCGGCATCGTTCACTCCGAGCTGCGGTGGGGCGCGGCCAGTGCCTCGGCGCGCTGCTCTTCCAGATTCCAGGTCGGGCGCTCATACACGTCCTCGAACATCGACTCCAGCCGGGGGCGCGGCGCCTTCTCCGCCTGCGCCACCGCAGCGCGGAAGCGCTCCTCCAGGTTGCGCACCACCTCTTCCTCCTGCCGATCGCTCCACTCGCCGTGCCGCTCGAGGTAGCGGCGCAGGCGCGCCAGCGGATCCCGCTCGGCCCAGGGCGTGAGCGCATCGGAGCCGCGGTACGCGTTGGGGTCGTCGCTCGTGGAGTGGCCGCCCATGCGGTAGGTGATGGCTTCGATCAGGGTCGCGCCAGCGCCGCTGCTGGCGCGCGCGAGCGCCTGCTTCACCGCAAAGACGACCGCGAACACGTCGTTGCCGTCGACGCGCACGCTCGGCACACCGTAGGCATCGCCCTTCTGCGCAAACGTCTCCGACGCCGTCTGCCGCTCGGTGGGAACGCTGATGGCCCAGCCGTTATTGCGGCAGAACAGCACGCTCGGGGTCTTGAACACGCCCGCGAAGTTCATGCCGCTGTGAAAGTCGTTGGAGCTGGTGGCGCCGTCACCGAAGTAGATGAGCGTCGCCAGATCCTCGCGGCGCAGGCGCGCGGCCCAGGCAAAGCCGACACCCTGCGTGATCTGCGTGCCCACCGGTGAGCTGATGCTCATCCACTTGGCGCGGCGGCAGGTGTAGTGGTCCGGCATCTGGCGCCCCCGCACGATGTCGTTGTCGTTGCCGAACATGTTGTCGATGAAGCTCTGCAGCGGCAGCCCGCGCATCAGCGCCGCACCGAACTCGCGATAGCAGGGGAAGATCCAGTCCTGCTGGCGCAGCGCAAATGCGGAGCCGAGGATGGCCGCCTCTTCCCCCAGACAGCCCACGTGGAAGCCGATGCGCCCCTGGCGCTGGAGCGCCGTCAAGCGCTCGTCGATCAGCCGCGTCTCCACCATGTGGCGGTAGAGAAAACGCAGCTCATCCCAGGTCAGCTTGGGATCTTGATCGGGCGCCAGTGTTCCATCGTCCAGCAGGCTTCGATTGACCTTGGTGCTCACGCCCTCCATCGGGCTCAACCGTAATTGTCGTGGGTCCAACTCACAATCCCTGCGTGAACGCCCGGTCGAGGAAAGCACCTCTGCCGAGCGGCACAGTTAATGAAAGCCCGTCGGGCGGAGCGAAGCCCGCGCCCCACCGTGCAGAACGGCACTGGCTCAGCGCCTTACAAGACCTGCGGCGGGGATGAGCTGTACCGACGCTTGGTGCGAACGCGATGACGCAGCGCCTTCCACGCCTTCAGCGCCGAGTGAAGCGCTGGAAGGCTGAACAACCGGACGATGGTGGCTGCCGGGCGCCGCCGCATCCGCGGGCCGCGCGCGCGTGGCCACAAAGGCCTCTGCCGCGTGATAGCTGGAGCGAACCAGCGGCCCCGATGCGACGAACTGAAAGCCCATGCGCCGCCCCTCCTGCTCGTAGCGAGCAAACTGCTCCGGCGTGACATAGCGCACCACCGGCGCGTGCTTGGGGGTGGGCCTCAGGTATTGCCCGAGGGTGACGATGTCGACGGACGCCGCGCGCAGGTCTGCCATCGACTCCAGGATCTCGTCGTCCGTCTCGCCCAGGCCGACCATCAGCGAGCTCTTGGTGAGCCGCTCCGGCGCCTCCTGCTTGGCCATGCGCAGTACGTCCAGGCTGCGATCGTAGCTACAGCGCCCGTCGCGAATCGCCGGGGTGAGCGCGCGCGTGACCTCCAGGTTGTGCGCGAAGACGTCCGGCGCCGCCCCCACCACCGTGGCGATGGCGTCGCGCTGGCCGCGAAAATCCCCCACCAACGTCTCGATCAACATTTGCGGCCGCCGCCGCTTCAACGAGCGAACCGTCTGCGCCACGTGCTCTGCCCCGCCATCGAGCAGATCGTCGCGATCGACCATGGTCAGCACGGCGTACGACAGATCGAGCTCCGCCAGCGCGCGGGCCACGTGCTCGGGCTCGCGCGGATCCACCGCGCCGCGCGGGTTGCCCGTCTTCACGGCGCAGAAGCGACAGCCGCGGGTGCAGGTATCACCCAGGATCATCACCGTGGCGGTACCCGCCGCCCAGCACTCCCCCACGTTCGGACAGCGCGCTTCCTCGCACACGGTGTGCAGATCGAGCTTGCGCAGAGTCTGCTTCAGACGCCGGTATTCAGCGCCACCGGGCGCCCTCACCTTCAACCAGTTTGGCTTCGGATCACGTGCGGGGCGCGCCGGGCGCTCCGAAATGTCACTGGACGGCGCTGGGCCCCCACCGGATGCGCTCAGCGCTACGCCACCTTCGGCCTCGCCGAGAGCGTCGGAGCTCATGCGCCGGACCTCAGCTCATCGGGCCGAAAAGTCCCGCGTTCAGTGAAAAAACGAGTCACGTATGGGGCTGGTGTAACATCAAATGCGGGATTGAGCACGCCCACACCTTCCGGCACCCAGCGTTGCCGGCCGGCGGGCGTCGAGGCCATTTTCTCGCCAGCTTGCTCGGTGAATGGGATGTCGGTGATCTCGCTGGCAGGTCGAAACTCGATGGGAATGTCCGCCCCGCGCGCACAGGCGAGATCGACCGTCGACCAGGGCGCCGCGACGTACATCGGGCGGCCATGGAGATGGGACAGACAGGCCACCGTGTAGGTGCCGATCTTGTTTGCAAAATCCCCGTTGGCGGCGATGCGATCCGCGCCCACCACGGTGAGCGTGATCTCGCCCCGCCCAAACCAGTAGCCGGAGCTGTTGTCGCAGATCACCTCGACCGGGATGCCGCTGCGATGCAGCTCCCAGGCGGTGAGGCGTGCGCCCTGCAGATACGGGCGAGTCTCATCCGCGAGCACGCGCACTCGCTTGCCCATGTCTCGCGCGGCGCGGATGACCCCGAGCGCCGTGCCGTAGCCGCCAGTGGCGAGCGCACCGGCGTTGCAGTGGGTCAAAATGGTGGCCCCATCTGGCACGAGCTCGGCGCCGTGAGCGCCCATGCGGCGGCAAGCCGCGACGTCTTCGCGATGGATCGCGCGCGCCTCCTCCGCCAGTGCCGGCAGGAGCTCGGACGCCGCCGTGCCGCGAGCGCGGGCCAGCATGCGCTCCAGCGCCCAGGCCAGGTTCACGGCGGTGGGCCGGGTTTGCCGCAGTCGTGCCGCGGCGCTCTCGAGCTGAGCGAGCGAGCTGGCCGCCAGCACCAGGCCGTACGCCGCGGTGATGCCGATGGCCGGCGCGCCCCGCACCACCATCGTGGTGATCGCCTCCGCCACCTGCTCCACACTGCGCAGGCGAACATAGAGCTCCTCGCGCGGCAGCCGGCGCTGCTCCAGCAAGATCACCTCGTCGTTCGCCAGGCTCAGCTCCACCGCCGAGTAGCTCTCCCCGCTCAACGGCTCTGGATGAGGCAGTGCTGCCACCTTCAGTTTCCTTCCACTGGCCCCAGCAACTCCGTGAACAGTCGGTTCACGAGCTCGGGATTGGCGCGCCCCCCGCTCTGCTTCATCGCCTGCCCGACGAAGAAGCCGAGCAGCGCCCGCTTGCCAGCCCGGTAGGAGGCCACGTTCTTGGGATTTTGCTCCAGGATGGCCTGGCACAGGCTGCGCAGCTGGCCCTCGTCCGAGAGCACCATCAGCCCCAGCTCTTGCATCACGTCTGCGGGCGAGCGCTCCGTGCCCAGCAGCGCGGCATGGATCTTCTTGGCTTGGGGCCCGCCGATCTTGCCCTCTTCCATCAGCTGCAGCAGCTCCGCCACCTGCCCCGGGGTGACGGGGAAGCTCGCGGTCAGACCGTGGCTGGTGGTGTCTCGCAGCACCTCGGTCTGCACCCAGTTGGCGACCTTCACCGGCTGAGGAAAGCGCGCGCACACCTCGTTGAAGAAGCGTACGTATCCGGGATGCTGGGTGAGCGTGCTCACCGCGCTCGGCGCGAGCCCCAGCTCGCCCAGCCAGCGCTGGCGGGTGTCCGCCGGCAGCTCCCCGAGCTGCGCTCGCTGGGCGGCAATGCGCTCCGGCTCGATCACCAGCGGCGGCAGATCGGGCTCCGGAAAGTAGCGGTAGTCGTGCGCGTCCGCCTTGGACCGCAAGGTGCGCGTCTGACCGCTCTCCGGATCGAACGATCGCGTCTCCTGCGTCACCTTGCCGCCGCCGTCCAGGATCGAGGCCTGCCGCGCGATCTCCACGTCGATGGCCCGTTGCACGTAGCGGAAGGAGTTGATGTTCTTCAGCTCGGTGCGCGTGCCGAGTTGCTTGGCGCCACGCGGCCGCAGCGACACGTTGGCGTCGCAGCGGAAACTGCCCTCCTCCATGTTGCCGTCGTTGGAGCCCACGAACATCAGGATCTCGCGCAGCGCGCGCAGGTAAGCGGCGGCCTCCGCGCTCGACTGCAGATCCGGAGCGCCGACGATCTCGATCAGCGGCGTGCCCGCGCGGTTGAGATCAACCCACGACTCCACCCCGGCGCCGTGCACGTTCTTGCCTGCGTCCTCCTCCAAGTGCACACGGGTGATCCGCGCGCGCTTGACCACGCCGTCCACCTCGATATCCAGCCAGCCCTCCGTGGAGAACGGCTGCTCGAACTGGCTGATCTGATAGCCCTTGGGCAGATCCGGATAGAAGTAGTTCTTCCGGGCGAAGATGCTGCTCGAGTGGATCGTGCAGTTGAGCGCCAGCGCGGCGCGCACGGCCAGGTCGATCGCTAGCTGATTGCCCACGGGCAGCGCCCCGGGCAAGCCGAGGCAGGTCGGACACACGTGCTGGTTGGGCTCGGAGCCCACCTGCACCGAACAGCTGCAGAACAGCTTACTCTGGGTCAGCAGCTGGGCATGAACCTCCAGCCCGATCACTGCCTCATATTGCGCTACGCCCACTTCCGCCGGCCTCGCCTGGTCATCCCGTGCCGCTCCATGATACCCGCGCGACGCGCGCCGTCAGTGCGGCTGGTGCTCGCGCGTGACGCCCGGGTGCGTGGGATCCCCCGGCTCGTGGCGCGTGTTGCCGCTCTCCTTGGAGCCATCGCGGCCGCGGAACTGCATTAGCAGGTCCTTCTTGAAGATGAACTGCTCGCGAGAATCGTACGGCGCGGGGTGCAGGCCGGTGTCCATGCGGATGGCGTCAACCGGGCACGCCTCCACACAGAAGCCGCAGAAGACGCAGCGCAATTCGTCGATCACGAACTCCGACGGATAGCGCTCGTAGCCGCGCCGCGAATCGCCCACCGGGTACTCCGCGGGGACGATGTGGATGCACTGCGCGGGGCACGCCGTGGAGCAGCACAGACAGGCGACACACTTCGGGTCCCCGCTCGGGCGGGTGGTCAAGCGATGCACGCCGCGAAAGCGCTCCGGGTATGGCCGGCGCTGCTCGGGGTAACTGAGCGTGTTCACGCCATCGCTCATCGACTCCAGCACCGGATCGTTGCGCTGCCCCAGGGCCATCTCCTTCGTGTTCTTGAAGAAGTGCGCCATGGTGATGCCGAGACCCTTGGCGATCTCCGGCACGTACGTCTGCACGCCGACGGCGCGCTTCGGCCGATCGACGACCTTGCCAACGACCTTGCGTGGCCCGAGCGGTTTGGTGTTTGCCATGAGCTTTCCTTATGCCCCCATCACCGCTTTGCGGGTGCCACCCGCGGCCGCCGCGAAGCGCGCCGAGGTGCTGGCCACAGACTGGCGATGTGCCGGCGGGCTCAGCAGGAAGCGGACGAATACGACGAGCCCGATCAGCCCGCCGAGGGCGATGACTGCCTTGGTCAGGTCGGCGGCGACGTTGGCGGCCGTCTGCAGCGCCTCGCTGCCGGTGTTCACCACCAGGATCAGCAGGCCCGTGACCAGGATGTTGCCCAGCGACAGCGGCAGCAGCACGCGCCAGCCCAGCTTCATCACCTGGTCGTAGCGGAAGCGCGGCAAGGTCCAGCGAATGCTCAGCTGCAGCCAGCACATGAACACGACCTTGAGCACGAAGCCGAGGAAGCCTAGGAGCACTACCGCCAGGTGCGGCAGCGGCGTTGCGAACAGCTCACTGCCGCCGATGTGGATGCGCAGCCCGTCCGGATACAGGAAGGGTAGATCCCAGCCACCGAGGAAGATGGCAGCAATCACCGCGGACGCCGAGACCATGGCGATGTACTCGGAGAACATGAACATCGCGAACTTCATGCCGCAGTATTCGGTGAAGTAGCCAGCGACGAGCTCGCTCTCACCTTCCGGAATATCGAAAGGAATGCGCTTGGATTCAGCGACCGCTGCCGCGAAGAACAGGATGAAGGCCAGCGGCTGCACGAAGATGCCCCAGGCGTGGTCGCGCTGCCAGCGCACCATGTCGTCGACCTGCAGCGTGCCGTAGATCATCATGGCGCCGATCAGGGTCAGGCCCAGGGTGACCTCGTACGAGACCATCTGGCTCGCCGCGCGCAGACCGCCGAGCAAGCTGTACTTGTTGTCGCTGGCCCAGCCGGCGAGCGCCGCACCCACGATGCCGGTGCCGGCGACCGCGAAGAAATACAGGATGCCGACGTTGATGTCCGCGACCTGCAGCTTCAGGCCACGGCCGTCACACACCCCGCTCGAGTCGAGCGAGGCCGCCAGCGCCGTGATGTCGATGCCGCCCTCGGGTGCACGCCCGAAGCACAGGGTGTCGCCGAACGGGATCACCGCCAGCACCACCAGGGCCGGGAAGAAAGCCAGCCAGGGCGCGAGGCCGTACATCAAGCGATCGACGCCGAGTGGGATGATGTCCTCCTTGAACGCCGTCTTCAGGCCGTCCGCCGCCGGGTGCAGCAGGCCGAGCAGGCGCAGGCCCACGCGCTCGCCGCGCATGTTCAGCGCAGTGAAGCCCGCGCCGAACAGCATCGCGCCGCACAGCAAGAGCACGCCGCCGCCGTAGGCAGCGCCGCTGATCACGTCACCCAGGGGAGATCCCGCCACCAGGGCCAGGGCCACCAGCAGCCCCAGCTGGGTGAGGATACCCACCAGCGCGATGCGCCGGGGCGCGCCCAGACCTGCCAGGGTGCGATCCAGAGCCGACTCCGGACCGCGCCGGCGCACGTGCGCCACCACGGCCGAAAGCGTGATCCACGTCATCAGCACAGCGAGCTGGCTGAACAGGAACGCGCGCCCCATCGAGACTGGATCCTCGCCGCGCGCTTGCTTGTCCTGCAAGGCCAGCCCCAGCACGGCCCCCGCTGCGGCCAGCGCGGGCAACACCGCCAGCGCCCGTGCGAGCATGGTGGGCAGCCAGACCACCGCGCGATCGGGCCCCACGCGATCCTGGATCAGCGCGCCCTGGCGCCGATCCACCCAGGTGCAGATGACCGCCACGTTCATGCCGAACATGACGACGAAGATGGCGCGGGCGACTCCGAGAAGGATTTCTGTCACGAGACGGCTCCCGGCTGGACGGAACGCTTGGCGGCCTCGCTGTTGAGCGGCCTACCCTGGAGAGCCGTGCGTAGCTCGTCCACGGTGCGCCATGGGATGGCAATACCCAGGCGCAGGGCCAGCGCCGCCACCAGCTTCCAGGCGGGACGCGCTTGCCCCGCGGGCTGCACCGCGGGCTCGCTCTCCTGCACCATGCCCTTGGCGTTCATGAACTGACCATCGCACTCCGCCCAGCTGGCGGCCGGCAAGAATACGTGCGCCGCCTGCGCCAGCGGCCCGTCCCAGGTGCCCATCACCACGAGCCCCTGAAGCCGCCCGAGGCTGGCTACCCGCGCGTCGGCGCCCGTGGCGCCCGCATCCACCGCGCTGCCCAGGGCGAGCACATGGGTCACCGCCCCCGCGTCGATGGCCGACGAGAGCGCGGCGAAATTCTGCGCGCGCACCGGCGCCAGCAGCGCGTTCACGCCGGCGGTGTTCGAGTTCTTGTCCGGGTGGCGCAGGATCTGATCGCCCTTGCCCGGGGGGCGCCCGGTGGAGAACACGCGCGATGCGCTGAGCGACTCGCGGCGAGCTGCGCCGGACCAGAGCAGGCTGTGCGCGAGCTCCAGCAGCGCGAAATTGTCTTCCAGCGAGTGCTGGGCGCTCAGCAAGACGGCGACCTTGGACGGCTCTGCGTGGCGCAGCACCTCGGCAGCGCGATCCAGCGCCGTGCCGACTTGAACCGCCTCGCCTCCGATGCGCGCATCCGTAACCCGGTTCTCGGCGTTGCGCTGGTAGTCCAGCATGCCCGCGTCGCACATCCAGTACTTGTTGACCTCGGGGTTCTCCCGGGGGCGGTGCCGATACACCGTCTGGTTGCGCGGATCGTAGTCCAGCCAGGCATTGCAGCCGGTGGCACAGCCCTGGCAGACGCCGCGCGCGCTGCGCAGGAACCACACGCGCGCCTTGAAGCGGAAGTCACTGGCGGTGAGCGCGCCCACCGGACAGACGTACTCCGTCATCAGGGTGTAGTCGTGATCCAGCTCGCGGCCGGGCGACACGACGATCTCGTTCACGTTGCCGCGCTCGCGCACGCTCAGCACGGGATCCTGTGCCACCTCTTCGCAGAAGCGGACGCAGCGCGTGCACACGATGCAGCGCTCTGCGTCGTACACGATGGTGGGCCCGAACACCTGCGCCTTGGGCTTGTGCACCGGCTCGTCACGCATGCGCTTGCCCGAGCGCTGGTGCTCCAGCCAGTAGTCCTGCAGCCGGCACTCGCCCGCCTGATCACAGATGGGGCAATCCACCGGGTGATTCAGCAGCAAGAACTCCTGCACCGCTGCACGCGCCTTGGCCACGTGTTTGCTGGACTCGCTGCGGATGTCCATGCCCTCGGAGACCATCTGCTGGCAGGCTGGCTGCAGCTTCGGCTTCTGCTGGTCGACGTATTCACCCGTCTCGGGATCGTAGGCCAGCACGTTGAGCATCATCGCGGGGCGCCCGGGCGGCGGCGCCACCTCGACCAGGCACATGCGGCAGTTGGCCGCGACGCTCAGGCCGGGGTGCCAGCAGTAGTGCGGAATATCGATGCCCGCCCGATGGGCGGCCTGGATGACCGTTTCACCCTTTTCGAAGGGAATCTCTCGACCATCAATCTTGAACGTGGGCATCCGTTTCTCCTGCGAGAAGCTCTTACGCGCGTCGCCGCCTCAGCGGTCGCACTCGCCACCAATCATGTTGAGCGAGCCGAAACACGGGACCACGTCGGAGACCATGGCTCCGGTGATCACGCGCTCCAGACCGCTGGTTACCAGGAAGCAGGGCGGGCGAATACGCACCCGGTAGGGCGTGCCGCTACCATCGCTCACCAGGTAAAAGCCCAGCTCTCCGTTGCCACCCTCGCTGTACGAGTAGACCTCACCCGCCGGGATCTTCAAACCCTCCATGATCACCTTGAAGTGACGGATGGTGCCCTCGATGGTGTTGTAGACCTCCTGCTTGGGCGGCAGCACCACGCGCGGGTCGTCCACGTTGATCGGGCCGGAGTCGGGCAACAAGCGCAGCACCTGCTCGATGATGCGAGCGCTCTGCTTGATCTCTTCCAGGCGCACGACGAAGCGATCGAAGCAGTCGCCCTCCGAGCCCACCGGGACGTCGAACTCCACCTCGTCGTAGCGCCCGTACGGATGGGACTTGCGTACGTCGTACGGCACGCCACAAGCGCGCAGGCACGGCCCCGTCCAGCCGAGGGAGATGGCGTCTTCCTGGCTGATCTTGCCGATGCCTTGCAGGCGATCGAGGAAGATGCGATTGCCGAACAGCAGCCGCTCCGACTCCTCGATGATGGACAGGATCTGCGTCAGCGCCGCCCGCGTGGTCTCCTTGAAGCCGTCCGTCGGCGGAGAGGCCATGCCGCCGATGCGGCCGAAGCTGTGCGTTAGGCGCGCGCCCGTCTCCTCCTCCAGGATGTCCCAGACCATCTCACGGCCCTTGATCATCCAGAGGAACGGGGTGAACGCGCCGAGCTCCATGGCCATGGCGCCGTCGCACGTCAGGTGGTCGGAGATGCGCGCCAGCTCACCCAGCGCGATGCGATAGTAGGCGCAGCGCGGCGGCACCTCGATGCCCAGCATCTTCTCGCAGGCCTGAGCGAACGCCACGTTGTTCAGCATCGGCGAGACGTAGTTGCAGCGGTCGACATACGGGAAGACCTGCGACCAGGTGCCGCGCTCGCACATCTTCTCGAAGCCGCGATGCAGGTAGCCGACCTGCACGTCCACCCGCTCGATCACCTCGCCGCTGAGCTCCATCTGGCAGCGGACCGTGCCGTGCATGGCGGGGTGCGCGGGCCCGACGTTGATGAACATCGGCTCCGCGTCGAGCTCCAGCTCTGACCGTTCGAGATCTAGATCCTGAGTTTCCATGTCAGCCGCATTTCCCTGTGAAGCCGCGCGCGCTCACGCCTCGTGGCTCTTGCCCAGACCCGCTTCCAGCGCCTCGGGGAAGAGCTCCGGATCGCTGTCGCGGCCAAGCTGCCGCCCCGACTGCTGGTGCGTTTGCCGCCCGAAGGGCATGCCCTCGAAGACGTTGAACGGAGGAAGCTTGTCGTTGTTGATGCCCTCGCGGTACGGCACGAGCGGCTGGATTCGCTCCGCTGGGTAATCCTTGCGCAGCGGGTGACCGACGAACTCGGGGTACAGCAGGATGCGCCGCAGATCGGGGTGCCCCACGAACTCGATGCCAAACATGTCGTAGCACTCGCGTTCCAGCCAGTTCGCGCTGCCCCAGAGATCCGCCACGGAGGCGACCCTGACGTCGGTGCCAGAGCTATCGCCGATGCGCGTCTTCAAGCGCAGCCGATGGCCGTGGTGTAGCGAGTACAGATGAGCCACGACCTCGAAGCGCGGGTCGCGGTCGGGGTAGTCGACCGCGGTGAGATCCGTGAGCATGTTCATCTGCGCCGGCGGCGCGTCCCGCAGGAAGCGGCACACTTCATGCCAGCTACCCGGATCGAGCACCACCGTTTCGTCGCCGTGCTGTGCATGCGTCTCCAGCACCGCCAGCGCGAATTGGTTCTTCAGCAGATCGACGAGTCGTTGCGCCATTCTCTCCGAGCCTCAATCTCGAGCGGCGGAGGGCGCTACCAGCGAAGTACCGCCGGCATCGCTCTCCGCCCCTGCCCTCAGCCGACCGACTCCCGCTTCTTGCCCAGCTGCACCAGGCCGTGGCCTGGTAGCTCGACCGGGTCGGTGCGCGGCTTTACCACCGCAGGCCGTGGGTCGCGGCGAGCGATCTTGTCCATCAGCAGCATCAGCCCGTCGAGCACGCCCTCCGGACGCGGAGGGCAACCGGGGATGTACACGTCGCACGGGATGATCTTGTCGATACCGGCGACGGTCGCGTAGTTGTCATAGAAGCCGCCGCAGGACGCGCAGGTGCCGAAGGCGACCACCCACTTGGGCTCCGCCATCTGATCGTAGATGCGCTTGAGGATGGGCGCCTGGCGCTGGGTGATGGTGCCCACCACCCACAGCAGATCGCTCTGGCGCGGAGAGAAGCGCGGCACCTCGGCGCCGAAGCGCGACAGGTCGTAGCGCGGGCTGGTGACGCCCATGAACTCCATGCCGCAACACGCGGTGACGAACGGACACATGAAGAGCG
The DNA here is from genome assembly GCA_025937895.1 of Polyangiaceae bacterium. Taxonomy (GTDB): domain Bacteria; phylum Myxococcota_A; class Polyangia; order Polyangiales; family Polyangiaceae; genus SZUA-265. The sequence goes on from JAICQL010000041.1 coordinate 16,542, forward strand.
AGTACTTCTGTGCCCAGGCGAGCAGATCCTTCAGGCGGGTGGTGGCAAAGCCATCCACCACAATCGGTTCCATGATCTGCGTTGACTTCGGTGCTAGCTCTCCCATTCGAGTGCCCCTTTCTTCCAGCAATAAACCAGGGCGACGAGCAGCGAGCCGATGAACGCCAGCATGCTGGCGAAGCCGGTCCAACCGAGCGTCTTGAACAAGGTGGCCCATGGGTACATGAACACCACCTCGATATCGAACACCACGAACAAGATGGCCGTGAGGTAGAACTTCACGCTCATCTTCGTGTGTCCGGACCCCTCGCTGTCGTTGCCGCACTCAAACGGCATGACCTTGCCAGGGGTGGGGTTCTTCGGCCCGAGGAAATGGCCGGCGCAGTACATGCCGGCGCAAATCACGAGCGCGACCCCGAACATGAAAAACATCGGAAGGTACAGCTCGAGCATCGTCGTATTGGGATAGAGCCGGGTGGATGGAGCACGTCAGCGCGACTGCCACGAGCAGCGGCGCAAGCTTGAACTTGCGCAAAAACACAGCCGCGCCGAAAAACTCCGCTGTTTCGAGCGCTTGATAGTTCTTTGCCGGATTGCTGTCAATCGCGGCTGGATGGTGACAGAGACAGGCTCTGGCGAGTCGAGAGGGGCTCCGCAGCACCTTTGGCAGCTACCGAGCCACGGGGGCTGCCAGGGCCGGCTACGGTTCGGGCTGTTGCAGCCGGTGGCCAGGAGTCGGGATGGGAGCCCTGGCCCCTTCGCGCGCTGCATCAACCAGCAACGGCGAGGGCATCGCGCACACCTGCGGGGGCGGAACCCCCCAACGCGAAATCAGCAGGCGGCACATTCCGAAGCACCCACCATGTAGCCCGTTCGCGCGCGCAGCGCGAGGGGAACCTCAGACGAGCGCAGGGCGCTCGAACGGCGCGCAGGGCGCCCGCAGTGCAAGGGAAACACCCGCCGCGGGGGCAACACCGCCGCGGGGAAACGCCACCGCGGGGAAACACCGCGACTGGGGAAGCACCGCGGGAAACACGGCGGGAAACACCGCGGGAAACACCGCGGGAAACACGTGGGGGAGCTCAGCTGCCTTTGGACACCAGCTCGCGCCAGGGAACCAGGAGCTTCCCCAGCCGTTCCTCCACCCGCCGGCGGACGTCGGCCACCGTTGCCTCTTCCAGGCCGGCACTCCGGGCCTCCTCGACCGCGCCGAGGGCGGCCAAGAACCGACCGCGCTCGAGAAAGGCCTCCGACAGGCGCGGCCACACGGACGAGGAGCCGAGCATGGCCGCGCGCCGCAACGGGCCGATCGCCTCACCGTGCCGGCGCTCCGCCAGCAGGGCGGAGCCCAGCCGCTCATAGATCTGCGCGGCAACGGCCGTGTCACCGGCATACTGGACGGCGAGCCGCAGGATCTCCTCCGCCTGCGAGGGCTCACCCAGCGCGGAACACGCCGAGCCGAGCAGGCCGAGGGCGTGCGCCAGGGTGCCGCGCGTCTCCGGCGGCAGCGCCTGTGCCTCGGGGGTACGAAGAAAGATGGTGAGCGCTGCAGGCCATGTTCCCAGCAGCTCTTTTACGCCCGCGTAGTCTCGCCGGGCAAACAGCGCTTCCGCCTGAGCCACATGGCTCAGATCGATGGCATTGCGCGTCTCCGGCCGCGCCACGTGGTTGAGCTCGGCCCGGACCCGGTCGCGCAGATTGCTGCGAAACTCTTCCAGACTGGTGGCGTGCTCGACGTCGTCACACGTGAACTTGAGGTGCGCCTCCCCGTTCTCGAAGCACAGCTCCTGCAGCGAGAGACCATACAGCGGGGCCAGCAGCAGATACTGCGGGCCGATGAAGTGCTGGATGGCCTCCGCGTCCTGCTCGCGCTGCGGCGGCGGGCCGTGCTGCGCGTCGAGCAGCAGCGCCGAGACCAGGCGCCGCTGAAAGTCAGCGAGGGGCAGCCGCTCCGAATCGTCGCTCGAACTTTCGTTCGCACCCACGGTGAAGTCGACTAGCGTGTTCTCCGGATGCCGCCGGTCGACGGTCAGCGCAGTGATGCGGGCACCGGTGATCAGAGAGAACGCAAAGAAGCGCTCGCCCAAGATGTCGCACAACGCCTGGAAGCTGGAGACGGTTTGCCCGACTCGATCAAACCAACCGTCGGTGCGGACCAATTCGAGCGATAGCGAACGCGGTTGGGGCATGGCGCCAAGTTGGAGAATGGCACGGAACGCGCGGACGTTCAAAGAACATCCTGTCCACCGCGAGGTGGAGCCAGCCTGCGGCGTGCGGCGCCTCGCCACCGCTCCTTACCGTGCGGCGGCTGGCCGCCGCTTCGGCATCGGCTCCGGGCCTCCGCGGCGGTACTTCCTGCTGCTTTCAGCTGCGTGCTTCCCGCTGCTTTCAGCTGCGCGCTCCCTGCTCGTCCGCATGCGGCGAAACGGTCTCTCGCCCCAACGTCAAAAGCATGACACGTAGCCAACGCACCTCGCCTTACACTCGCGGCCTTCAGGAGCGACCTCTGCTCGCGGGAGCGGCCTCGCCCGGCGCCGTCAAGGGCCAGCCTCGGCTCGTCGAGAAGCTCGCCGCACAGCTCCCTCCCGAGGAGCATGCTCCCGAGGAGCTCGCTGCCGAGGAGACAGCGCGGCTGCACGCTGCGTTGCTCGGCTGGTACTCGGCGCGGCGCCGCAACCTGCCCTGGCGAGCCACCCGCGATCCCTACTGCATCTGGGTGAGCGAGATCATGCTGCAGCAGACACGGGTGCAGAGCGTGATCGGGTACTACGAGCGCTGGCTGCGCCGCTTTCCCACGGTGCAGGCGCTCGCCGCCGCGGAGACGGAAGACGTGCTGCGCGCCTGGGAGGGACTGGGCTACTACTCCCGCGCCCGCAACCTGCAGCGAGCTGCGCAGCAGATCGTGGTGAAGCATGGCGGCCGACTGCCACAGGATGTCGAGCAGCTGCGGGCCTTGCCCGGCATCGGGCCCTATTCCGCCGGGGCCATCGCCAGCATCGCCTACGCTCGAGACGAGCCGGTGGTCGACGGCAACGTGATCCGGGTGCTCACCCGCCTGTTTGCCCTGACCGGTAATCCGCGGCGCGGACCGCTCGCCGGTCGCTTGTGGCGGCTGGCGCGCGAGCTGCTGCCGCGCGGCCAAGCCGGCGATTTCAATCAGGCGCTGATGGAGCTGGGCGCCACGGTGTGCACCCCTCGCGGCGCGCGCTGCGGCGAATGCCCGGTGTCTGCACAGTGTCGTGCGCTGGCGTTAGACCGGGTCGAGAGCTTGCCCGAAGCAGCGCCGAGACCCGCCCTCACCGAGGAAAGGCACGCGGCGCTGATCGTGAGGCGCGAAGGCAAGGCGCTGTTGCTGCGCGCCGCCTCCGACGCGCCTCGCTGGGCGGGTATGTGGCAGTTTCCGGACGTGATCCTGGCGGCGCAGCAGCAGGCCGCGGAGGTCTTGCCTGCGGCGCTGGCGGAAAGCACTGGTCTGCACGTGGCGCTCGAGCAGAGGTTGTGTGAGCTGCAGCACCACGTCACCCGTTTCCAGCTGGAGGTAGAGGTGTTTGCGGGTCGCGCCGTCAGCGGTCGAGCGCGTGCAGCCCCGGCCTCGAACATTGCCGAGGTGCGCTGGTGTACCCCCGACGAGGTCGCAGCGCTGCCCATGCCGCTCTATCACCGCAAGATCGCGCGCGCGGGCCTTGCCAGTCTGGAGGAGGGTGCAGAGCGCCGGGGCCGGCGCTCCAGGGCAGTGCCGAAGGCTCAGGCCACGCTGGCGCGAGGTGCGCAGTGAAGCGCAGCGCTTCGCCGTCAATGTGGCGCGTGGCCCAGATTGTCCTGGGCTCGCTGCTGGCCGTGGCCGTATTGATTGTCGGGACCGGCGCGCTGCTGCCCCGCGACTGGCAAGTGCAGGAGACGATCCTGATCAACGCGCCGCCCGCGGCGGTGCACGCCTGGGTTGGCGATCTGGAGCGGTGGCCGCGCTGGGCGCAGTGGAATCAGTCCGAGCTGTGGCCGAAGAACCGTGTCAGCGATCCCAGCTCCGGGGTGGGCGCCACCCTGCACTGGTATGGCCGCACTCGCGCGGGGGATGAGCCTGCAGCCGGAGAGGTGCGCATCGTGCGGAGTGATCCCGCGAGCGGCGTGTGGTTCGAGAACCGCACGCCGAGCAGCGACCTGTCCGAAGCGAGCGTCACCTATCAGGAGCGGCCGAGCGTCACCCTGGTGACCTGGGAAGATCGGGGCCGCCTGCCGCCGATCATCGGCGGGTTATTTCTGGACCTGTTTCAGAAGCGGCTGCACAGCCACATGGCGGGCGGGCTGGAGCGCTTGAAGGATCTGGTCGAGGCGGAGCAGGCTCCCCCTGCCCCGACTCCCTGAGCTCAGACCCTTCGCGCGCTCGGGCTCACACCGCGCGCGCTTCGCGCTCGAGTCCGGGCACCGAGAGCGCTTCGCACTCGAGTCCGGGCACCGAGAGCGCTTCGCGCTCAAGTCTTAGCCGAGAGCGCTTCGCGCTCAAGTCTTAGCAGAGTACACCTTGTCCGGATCGATGCCGAGGTCGCGAATGGCCTTCGCCACCGTCTTGGCGTCCAGCTTGCCATCCGCGTGCAGCGCCGATAGCGCGGCCGCCGCGATGCACTCCGCATCGACCTCGAAGTGACGCCGCAGCGCTTCGCGCGTGTCGCTCATGCCGTAGCCATCAGTGCCGAGGGGCACGTAGCGACCCGGGATCCAGCGCGCCACCTGATCTTGCACTAGGGTCATGTAGTCGCTGGCAGCGATGAACGGCCCCGCAGAGCCGCTGAGCTGACGAGTGATGTACGGCACCTGTGGCTCGCGGTCGGGGTGCAGGCGGTTCTCCCGCTCGCACGCCAGTGCCTCGCGGCGCAACTGCTGATAGCTGGTGACCGCCCACACGTCCGCCGCGACGTCGAAGCGCTCCGCCAGCAGCTCCTGAGCACGCAGCACCTGCAGCATGATGCAGCCACTACCAAACAGCTGGACCCGGTGCTTCCCCGGCTTGGGGGCGTTGGCGTACTTGTAGATGCCCTTTACGATACCCTCGCTGACCTTCGCGACGGCAGCCTCGCCCTCGGCGGGGAGCGGCGGCATCGTGTAGTTCTCGTTCTGCAGCGTGATGTAGTAGTAGATGTTCTCCTCGCGCTCGAACATGCGCGTGAGCCCATCTTGAATGATGGTCGCGAGCTCATAAGCGTACGAGATGTCGTACGCCACGACGCTGGGATAAGTGGCCGCGAGCACGTGGCTATGGCCATCCTCGTGCTGCAGGCCCTCGCCGTTCAGCGTTGTCCGCCCCGCCGTGCCGCCCAGCACGAAGCCCCGCCCCATCGAGTCACCCAGCGCCCAGAACTGGTCACCGGTGCGCTGGAAGCCGAACATCGAGTAGAAGATGTAGAACGGGATCATCAGCTCGCCGGTGGTCGCGTACGACGTGGCGGCAGCCGTGAACGACGCCGTGGAGCCGGCCTCGTTGATGCCCTCTTCCAGGACCTGTCCGTCCTTGGCCTCGCGATAGTAGAGCAAGCGCCCCTTGTCGACGGGCTCATACAGCTGGCCCTTGGACGAGTAGATGCCCACCTGGCTGAACAGCGCGTCCATACCGAAGGTGCGCGCCTCGTCCGGGATGATCGGCACCACTCGCTTGCCGATGCCCGGGTCGCGGATCAGCTTGGACAGCATGCGCGCGAACACCATGGTGGTGGACGCCTCGCCCTTCTTCATGCCGGCCTTGAACTCGTCGTAGAACTTGGCTGCGGGCAGCTCCAGCTTGGTGGTGAGCTTGCCCTTGCGCTTGGGGATCGAGCCGCCGAGCGCACGCCGGTGCTCGAGCAGGTACTTGACCTCGGGGCTGTCCATGCCCGGGTGGTAGAAAGGAGCGTCCTTCAGCTGATCGTCGGGGATGGGCAGACCCAGCTGATCGCGGAAGGTCTTCAGCTCCTCCAGCTCCATCTCCTTCTTCTGGTGGGTGCCGTTGCTGCCTTCGAACGCCTCACCCAGGCTCCAGCCCTTGACCGTGTGTGCCAGGATCACCGTGGGCTTGCCGTTCTTCTGGTTCACGGCGCGGTCATACGCGGCGTAGATCTTGGTGTCGCAGTGGCCGCCGCGGTGCAGCTTGCACAGCGCTTCATCCTCGAGCGAGCTGACCAGCTCCAGCAAGCGCGGATCGGTACCGAACAGGTTCTGGCGGATGTAGGAGCCGGGAGCGGTGGTGTAGCGCTGGAACTGGCCGTCTACGACCTCGTTCATGCGCCGTACGAGCACGCCCTCGACGTCGTTGGCGAACAGCTCATCCCAGGCGGAGCTCCAGATCACCTTGATGACGTTCCAGCCCGCGCCGCGGAACACGCCCTCGAGCTCCTGGATGATCTTGCCGTTGCCGTAGACAGGCCCATCCAGGCGCTGCAGGTTGCAGTTGACGACGAAGATCAGGTTATCCAGCGACTCGCGCGAGGCCAGGCGCAGCTGCCCCAGCGACTCCGGCTCATCACACTCGCCATCGCCCATGAAGCAGTAGACGTTGCTCGCCGACGTATCCTTCAGCCCGCGATCCTGCAGGTAGCGCAAGAAGCGCGCGTGATAGATGGCGTTGATGGGCCCGATGCCCATGCTGACCGTGGGATACTCCCAGAACTCCGGCATCAGCCGCGGGTGCGGGTACGACGGCAGACCGGGCTGCTGCGCCTCGCGCCGGAAGTGATCGACCCGATCGAGATCGATGCGACCCTCCAGGAAGGCGCGCGAGTAGATGCCGGGCGACGCGTGACCCTGGAAATACACCGCGTCCCCGATGGCCCCCGCGTCCTTGCCGCGGAAGAAGTGGTTGAAGCCGACCTCATACAGATCGGCGCTGGAGGCGTAGCTGGAGAGGTGACCGCCGATACCGTGAAAGCGCGTGTTGGCACGCTGCACCATGGCCATCGCGTTCCAGCGGATGATGCCGCGGATGCGCGCCTCCATGGCGCGATCACCCGGGTATGCCGGCTCTTCTGCCACCGTGATGGTGTTGACGTAGTCCGTCGTGACAGGCAGCTCCGGGCGGATGCCCTGGCGCTGAGCCTCCTCGAACAAACGCTGGATCAGAAAGGCTGCACGCTCCTCGCCAGAGTGCTCCAGCACGGCTTCGAGCGAGTTGAGCCAATCGGCGGTCTCTGCCGGATCCAGATCGATGGGTACCTTGGGATTGCTTGTCACGGTGAGAGCCTTATTACTCGGTCGTCCAACGTTTTCAACATGGGGTCTCTGCGCCGGTGCAGGGAGTCCACCCACCTGAGGAAAAGCGCCGGCCTCATGACCAAGCCACCCTCGGGCGCACCCCGAAAGAAGGTAGCCCCTGGCGCCCGGAGCCGCTGGACGAAAAGCCCCGGCAACTCGAAATCTCGACCGGGCTTGGCGTAAGCTGGGTGGATGTACTCCTCGGACGCCGCACCGGAAAGTTCCGAGCTGGGTGCCACACAGTTGCCCAGCGCCGAGATTGCGCTCGCGATGCTGGAAGCGCTGTCGACCCCTTTGTGCCTCCGCGATCAGAAATCACGCTACGTGTGGGCAAACGCCGCGTTCCAGTCCGCCTTCGGACGTGGCCGGGCGGAGCTGCTGGGCAAGACGGATTTCGACCTCCTGCCTCCGGAACAAGCACTGCTCGAGCAGATGCGCGACGCGCGCGTTTTCAAGGAGGGGCAGCACCTGTTCTTCGAGGATCAGGCGGGGCTCGGCTCCACCGTCATCGGACTCTCCGGCTGGCACATCCCGATCCGCGGCGCAGATGGCGCGGTCAGCTTCGTGCTGCGGCAGTGGGCTAGCGCAGGCACGTACCCCAGCGCGCTGAAGGCAGAGCCCCCCTCCACCCCGGACGCCGAGGAGAGCATGCGCCTCTTGCGGCAACAGCAGGACGAGCTGCTCAAGAAGGAGCGCCTGATCGTGCTGGGCCAGCTCGCGGGCAGCCTCGCGCACCAGATCCGAAACCCGCTGTGCTCCATCTCCAACGCCGTCGCAGTGCTGCGCCGGCAGCTGTCCGGCATGACCACTCCGCCCATGGAAGAGGCGCTGGGCATTGCACAGGAGGAGGTGTGGGTGGCCAACCGCATCATTGCCGATCTGCTCGCGTACGCGCGCATCCGCCCGCCAGCGCCGCGCAACCTGAGCGTACAGGAGCTGGTGGAGACCGTGCTGGTGCGCGAGGCCATTCCCCCAGGGGTGCACATCACTCAGCACGTCGGCGAAGAGCGAGTGCACGTGGACCCGAGCCAGATCTGCGATGCGATCGCCAACATCATCCGCAACGCCTGTGAGGCGATGGACGGCTCCGGTACCCTGACGTTTGCCTCGCGGCGGGATGAGGACGCCGTGGAGCTCACGATCGCCGACACGGGCGTCGGCATCTCGCAGGAAGAGATCGCGCTGCTGTTCGAGCCACTGGTCACGAGCAAGCCGCTCGGCATCGGTCTCGGCTTGACCACGGCGCGCGCGCTGGTGGTAAACCAGGGCGGCACGCTGGAGTGCGAGGGGGAGCCAGGCAAGGGTGCGCGCTTCAAGCTGCGCCTGCCCTCAGCGCAGGGCTTGCCTTCCCTCAATCCTCCCAGCAAAAAGCCCTGACCCGCGCAGCGCGCGGTTCACCCAGCGATCGCAGAACGAGGACGTGAGATGCTCATCGACCAAATCAAAGAGCGGATGTTCAAGGCCATGAAGGCGGGCGCAGCCATCGAGAAAGAGATCCTGCGCACGGCCATCGGCGAGGTCACCCGCACGGGGGAAGAGGCCAGCGATGAGCGCGTGACGCAGGTGCTGCGCAAGCTGGTCAAGGCCAACCAGGAGACACTGCGCTCCGCCACCGATGCGGCACAGCGCGCGAGCCTCGAGCAGGAGATAAAGGTGCTGGAGGAGTTCTTGCCGCGCGCGCTGGGGGTGCCCGAGTTGGTCGAGCTACTCGGGCCAGCTGCGGCAGAGATCCGCGCCGCAGCCGGTCCAGGGCCCGCGCTCGGCGCGGCCATGAAGTTCCTGAAGACCAAGGCCGTGTCGGCGGACGCCGGAGATGTGCGCGCGGCAGTGACCCAGCTGCGCGGCGGCGCTTGAAGCCCTGCCGGGTGCCGCTCCGAAGCACTGGTCAAGCGGCCAATCCGCCTCCACCGTCGAGTGCTCGCGACCCTGAACAGACGACTGGAGCCGCTCGATTTTTGTCGGTACTGGATCGCGAAACTCCACGCTAGTGTCAGTCCATGATCGGAAACCAAGCCTCGCCCGCCCCGGGCGAGAGCAGCTCTCTTCCTGCTCGCCGCAGCACGGCCTCTTTCTTTCTTCTGTTTGGGCTCGGCCTGCTGGGCTCGTGGATCGCTTCCTGCAAAGAAGACGAGCCGGAGCGCGCCTGTGTGCCTGGTGAAGCTCGGCAATGCGCCGGCCCCGGTCGCTGCGTGGGCACGCACGCGTGTCTGGCGGATGGCTCGGGCTACGGTGAGTGTGACTGTTCGGGGCCGCTGCGTCAGGCGACGACGCAGCCGCCGACGGATGATAGCGTCATTACCGTGGTGGGCCGTCGCTGCGAGACGGACGCCAACTGTGGGGAGGGCCTGCGCTGCTTCGCCGCGAGCTCGAATGAGTTCGATGGCGGTGGTCCCGCGGGCGGCTACTGCAGCATGCCGTGCACCGGCAACACCGAGTGCGCAGCGATCGATCGACAATCGGAGTGCGTCGGGCTCGAGGGCGGCCAGCCCCTGTGCATGCGCACCTGCTTCAGCTTGCCCGGGCCTTTCGATCCGTCCAATCCGCTGCTGCCGCCGCTCGCCGAGAACAAGTGCCTGGGCCGCATGGACCTGGTGTGCAAGTCGGAGGCGGCGCTGGGCATCGCCATGTTCACGGGCTCGCGCCAGCCAGGCTGGTGCTTTCCGCAATGTGGCAGCGATCAGGAGTGTCCGGGGCGCCGCTGCGATCTGGAGAGCGGGCTGTGCGTCGATACGCCGGCAACCGGGCTCGCCGTGGGTGAGCGCTGTCAGAGCGGTGCTGAATGCGCCGGCAATCTCTGCGTCGCGGGCAACGCGGACGGCTCGGAGGCGTTCTGCTCGGCTCCCTGCGTCCTGGGGCAGCCCGTGGGGTGCGGCTACGGCCCCTCGGCAGCCGTGCGCGAGGCGGGCTGCCTTGGGCCCCGCGTCAGCGGCTTCACGGCAGATGAAGGCTACGGAGACGTCGGCTTCTGCGCGGAGCTCTGCGACGTGGACGCGGACTGCGTACAGGCGGCCAGCCGAGGCTGGCAGTGCAACGAGTCGAGCGTGAACCGGCGGCGCTTCGGGCGCGCGGGAGTGTGCGGTCCGCCTGGTCCCGGGGACGCGGGCACCGGCACCGGCGGCGACGCCGGTGACGCAGCCGCGCCGCTCGATGCCAGCACTGGTGGTTGACGAGCAGCAGGAGAACCACCACGCTCACGCCGTGATCGCGGAGCCGGATCCCAGCGCGTCGCTCGGGCAGGAGATCGACGAGCGGATCGCTCGCCTCGACGTTTCGTTCAACGCCCACGGCTTCGATGCGTACGGCGTGTCGCGCGCGTCCCTGGCCGCGGGCCTGCGCGTGGTGGGCTGGCTGTATCGCCACTATTTCACCGTGCACTGCCGAGGCACGGAGCACATTCCCTCCAAGGGGCGGGTCATCCTGGTGGGCAACCACTCCGGGGGCTACGCGATCGATGCCAGCATGGTCATCGCCTCGTGCTTTTTCGAGCTGGATCCCCCCCGGCTCGCCCACTCGATGGCGGATCGGTTCGTCACCCGCATCCCCTTCCTGTCGCAGCTGGCGAGCCGCACCGGACAGATCACGGGGTTGCCTCAGCACGCGCTGCAGCTGCTCAATGACGACCGCGTGCTGCTGGTCTTTCCCGAGGGCACCCGCGGCACGCAGAAGCTGTTCTGGAATCGCTACTCGCTCGGGCAGTTCGGCACGGGCTTTCTGCGGCTGGCCATGCGCACCAAGAGCCCGATCGTGCCGTTTGCCTACCTGGGTGGCGGTGAGGCGGTGCCCACCATCGCCAACCTGACCTTCCTCGGCAAGTTGCTGGGTGTCCCGTACATCCCGGTGACCCCCTATTTGCTGCCGTTGCCTCTGCCCGTGGGAGCGGAGCTGCGCTTCGGTGAAGCGCTGCATTTTTCGGGTACGGGGGATGAGAGCCAGACGCTCATCCAGGAAAAGGTAGACGTGGTAAAGGCAGCGATCGCGGAGCTGATCGGTCGCGGTCTCGCTGACCGCCAGGATCGGCCGAGCACGCAGCCTCCGCCGCGAGATTGAGGGAGGCGCCTGCCATGAAAGTCCTGCTCACGGGTATCTCGGGGAAGCTCGCGCAGAAGGTGGCGATCGAGCTGCGCGCCCATGGTCACACGGTGACCGGGATCGATCGCCGGCCCTGGCCGGAGTGTCCGCCGGAAATCCGGCTGGTCCAGACGGACATTCGCAAGCCCGAGGCGGAGGAGGAGTTCCGCGCGGAGCGCCCCGATGCCGTGATCCACATGGCCACGGTTTCGCATCTGACCACTCGCCGCGACGAGCGCTACCGCATCAACCTGGGCGGCACCCAGAAGGTGTTCGAATACTGCGAGCGCCACGGGGTGAGCCAGGCGCTGTTCGTGGGGCGCCACACGTACTACGGCGCCGTGCCGGACGCCCCCCTGTACCGCACCGAGGACGAGCCGCCGATGGCGCTGGAGAGCTTTCCGGAGCTGGCGGATCTGGTGGCGGCCGATCTGTTCGCCGCGTCAGCGCTGTGGCGCTCACCCGAGCGGGCCACGGCCGTGCTGCGGCTGGTCTATACCCTGGGCCCGAGCTTGCACGGCACCCTGGCGAGCTTCCTGCGCGGCGTGCGGGTGCCCATGATCTTGGGCTTCGATCCGCTGTATCAGTTCATGCACGAGGCCGACGCGGTGGCGGCCATCATCCTGGCGCTGGAGCGCAAGCTGCGCGGCGTGTTCAACGTCGCGGGCCCGCAGGCGCTGCCCCTGAGCGAGCTCATCCGAGTGACGGGGCGCGTGCCCATGCGCATGGCCCGGGTGTTGCACCCGCTCTTGCTGGGCCGTTTTGGGTTACCCAGCTTGCCCGCGGGCGCGGTGGCTCACATCAAGTACCCGATTGTGATCAGCGACCGAGCTTTCCGAGAAGCCACGGGTTTTCAGCACCGTCATGGCGAATACGAGACGCTCGCCGCGTTCCTGGACGCCTGTCCGCCGCCGCGCAGCGGGGCCGCCAGCGACCCGCTGGTAGCGCCGCCACCCGGCAACCCTGGCTGACCGAAACGGCGCTCATCCAGCCGCGCGCGCTCGGCGCGGGAATTTCCGTGCTGCCACGGAACGGCGCCGCGCGAAATTGTCGTCGCGCCGGCGCACCCGGCGTATTAGGGTCGATGAGGGAGCAGGAGGCACGCGCGTGGCATACTTTCTCGGACTCGATTCCAGTACCCAGAGCCTTTCGGCGCTCGTCATCGACACCACGGAGCGGCGTGTGGTGCTCGATGAGGCCGTGAATTTCGGTCGCGATCTGCCGAGCTACAACTCACCGCACGGCGTGCTCCCCAACGCGGATCCGCGGGTGTGTCACAGCGATCCCTTGATGTGGGTGGAGGCGCTCGACCTGCTGCTCACCCGCGTGAAGGAGCAGGGCTTCGACTGGTCGAAGGTGTCCGGCATCAGCGGCGCCGGCCAGCAGCACGGCTCGGTCTTTCTGAAGGTACCCGTCGCCGATGCCGGTGCGTGGTCCGCGGCGCGCCCGCTCGTGGAGCAGCTGCGCCCGCTGCTGAGCGTGGCCACCTCGCCGATGTGGATGGATAGCTCCACTGCCAGCGAGTGCGCCGAGATCGCCGCGGCTGTCGGTGGGCGCGCGCGGGTACTGTCGCTGACCGGCTCGAACCCGATCGAGCGCTTCACGGGCCCACAGATCCGCAAGGTCTGGAAGACGCAGCCGGCGGCATACCAGGCAACCCGCGAGATCCATCTGGTCAGCTCCTTCATGGCCTCGCTGCTCGCAGGCACCTCGGCGGCGATCGATCTGGGGGACGGCGCCGGGATGAACCTGCTCGATCTGCGCTCGGGCCGCTGGGATCATCACTTGCTCGACGCCACGGCACCGGGGCTGTCGGAGCGGCTGCGGCCGCCGGTGGCGTCGGAGACCCAGGTCGGCACCATCGCCCGCTACTTCGTCGAGCGTTACGGCTTCCGCGCCGGCACGCCCATCATCGCCTTCTCTGGCGATAACCCGAGCAGCCTGGTCGGCATGGGGGCGATCGAGCCGGGCATGCGCTTGATCAGCCTGGGCACGAGCGACACGGTGTTCGCGGCGATGGACGGGCCGCGCACCGATCCCAACGGCTTCGGGCACGTCTTCGGCAATCCCGCCGGTGGCTTCATGAGCCTGATCTGTTTCACCAACGGGTCGTTGGCGCGCGAGCAGGTGGCGCAGCGCTTCGGCCTGGACTGGTCCGCCTTCGCGTCCGCCATCAGCGAGACCAGGCCAGGCAATCGCGGCAATTTGATGCTGCCCTTCTTCAGCACGGAGACCACGCCGCGCTTGCTGGAGGCGGGCGTGGAGCTGTTCGGTAGCCCGGAGTTCGTGGCCTGGCAGCGCCCGGCAGAGGCGGTGCGCGCCGTGCTGGAGGCGCAGGCGTTGAACATGCGCAAGCACTCCGACTGGATCGGGCACGCCCCGCGGCAGCTGGTGTTGACCGGCGGAGCCTCGCGCAACGCCGGCATTCAGCGCGTGATCGCGGACGTGTTCCACACGCCGGTGCGGGTGCTCTCCATCGGCAACGCCTCGGCGCTCGGCGGTGCGCTCCGGGCAGCCCATGCCGTGGGCAACTTGTCCTGGGGCGACCTGTTTGAAGCGTTCGTCGCTCTGGATCCGAACGTGCGGGTCGAGCCCGACGCGAGCACGCGGAGCGCGTACGCGGCGCTCTCCGATGCCTTTGACGAAAAGCTGGCGCAACGCCTCTCCCGCACGAATTGATCGAGATTTCCTGAGCGAGACTTCCCGCTCGAGCCGATCGAGACTTCCCACTTGGCGACGTAGAGGTGGCATGAGCAGCTGTGTATTTCGCATCCAGTTCTCGGACGGGCATGTCGAGGAGCGGGCGCTCGGCGACGGGCGGTATCAGATCGGTAGAGAAGCGGGGCACATCGTGCTGCGCGATCCCAAGGCATCGGCCGTTCACGGGGAGCTGGTCATCCAGGGCGGCGCCGTCACCTACACCGACCTGGGCTCGACCAATGGCTCGCTGGATGCCCATGGCCGGCGCCTGACCGGGACGACACGCTTGTCGCCGGGGCAATCGGTTCAGCTAGGCCACTCCGCGCTCACGTACCTGCGCGCCCCCGCCTCGGAGCTGCCGCGCATCGCGCCCACGCAGCCCATGGAGGCGGTCTCTGCCGCCCCTGCCGTCGGGGGCGCCGCTCACTCGCCGGTCGTGCCTCCGCCCGTCGTGCCACCAGCGGTCGTGCCGCCCCCGGTTGTGTCACCCCCCGTCGGGGCGCAAGGTGAGCCTCCGCCGGTCACGCCTCCGCCCACCCCTGCGCGCGTCTCGGGCACGCGCCCGGCGTCCCAGCCCCCCGGCACGTCCAGCGCCTACAGTCATCCGGACCGGGAGGTGCGCCACAGCTATCCCCTGGCGATCACGTCGGCGGGGATCGGCGAGTCGCTGAGCCTGTTGCTGAAGACGCTGCCTTTCCTGCTGGTGCGCCTGGGCATCCTGGGTGCGCTCACGGTCGCGACGATCCTGTTCTGGCTCGTTTTCTACTGGGGGATGCTGTTCTTCAGCGGCATCTCCTCCGTCCTGGGCGTGATCTGGGGGGTGGGTCTGGCCGTGGTCGCCGGCAGTTTGTGGCGCTTCGTCGTGCGCTACTTGCTTTATTTGCTCAAGGCCGCGCACATCGCCGTGCTGACCGAGCTCATCACCACCGGCAGCATCGCCAATGGTAGCAAGGGGATGTTCGAATACGGCAAGCAGGTGGTGACCGAGCGCTTCGGTCAGGTCAACGCGATGTTCGCCCTGGATCTGCTGATCGGGGGCATCGTGAGCGCCTTCAATCGCACGCTCAACTGGGTGGCGAGCTTGCTGCCGATCCCTGGCCTGGACTCGGTGGTGGGGGTCGTGAACCAGCTGGTGCGCGCATCCACCACCTATGTCGACGAGACCATCTTCTCGTACAACCTGGCGCGCGGCGACGAGAACGTGTTCCGTAGCTCGCGAGACGGGCTGATTTACTACGCACAGAACGCGAAGGAAGTGCTGAAGACGGGCCTGTGGGTGGTCGTGCTGGATCGCGTCTGCACCGTGGCCATCTGGGTGGTGATGCTCGCCCCGGGGTTCCTCGTGAGCTGGGCGCTTCCGGGCAGCACCGGCGGCTGGCTGATGCTGATCGCGGCCGTGCTGTTTGCCGGCAGCGTTCGCTCCGCGTTCCTGCACCCGCTGTTTCTGATCATGGTGATGGTGAAGTTCCACTCCGTGGCGCGCAACCAGCCCATCAACCTGGAGTGGGACCAGCGCCTGGCCAGCGCCAGCAACAAGTTTCGGGAGCTCGAGAAGCAGGCGGCAGCCTGGGTCAGCCCCGGCCGCGGCCCGCAGCCCGGCGCCGCGCACGCCGCATGAAGCGGCTCCCCCAGCTACGCACCGTCATGCCGACACTACCTCGCGCTGTGGCGTGAGGTGCGCGTACGACACCGAGTGACCCACCCGGCAGGTTACAGACACGGGTGGAGTCAGGTGGAGCGCAAATTGGGGTTTCGAGCCGCCAGACACCGGTCGTCAGTAGGGTCAGCACTGCACCGATTCGCGCGCCAGTGAATGTCTGCCCGCTCAGCGTCAACTGATCGACAGACGCCCGGAGGTCCCCTGAGCCACCGCATCTTCCTCTCTCCGCCCGACGTCGGCCCCGTCGAGCGCGAAGCCCTGCTCGGCGCCTTCGATTCAAACTGGATTGCACCGCTCGGCCCCGAGGTGGACGCATTCGAGGCGGACTTCGCCCATACCGAAGTGGGCTACAACTACCGCATGAGCAATCGGCTCTCCGCACCTGGTCGCCAGCAGCCCGCGTTCGCGGGTGGAGACGCTGCCGGCGGGCAGGTGCTCGCGGAGCCAGCGGGGCGGCGCCCCTGGCTGCCGCGGGTCAAGCTCAGCGGTGAGGCTCCGGCGAGCGTGAGCGAGCAGGGCAACGCATGTCTCGAACGGGGGGAGAGCATTTCGTGAGCACTCGCGTCACCGCCCTGCGGGGTCTACAGATAGGCATCGATTTATGCGTGCTGAGCGCTGCCTTGTGGCTCGGCTACTTGATCCGCTTCGACTGGGCCCCGCCCTCCAACATGTGGCGCAGCCTGCTGGTGTTGTGGCCCTACGTGGTGGGGCTGGAGTACGCGCTGCTGCTGGCGCACGGTGTCCCTCGCTATGTGTGGCGCTACGTGGGGCTGCGCGAGGTGGTGCGTATCCTGCTGGCCTGCGGCGCCGCCACGGTGCTGCTGTCCGGGTTGCGTGCCAGCGCCGGACTGTGGCTGCGTGAGCTCTCGGGTCATGTGGTCCTGCCCTATGGCGTAATTGCCATCAACTGCACGCTCAGCTTCCTGGGCATCGCCGGGGTCCGCACGGTGCGCCGGCTGCTGAGTGAGAAGTCGAAGGCAGACAGCCGCCGCCAGCGTGCGCGGGTTGCCGTGCCGACCTTGCTGGTCGGTGCCGGGCAGAGCGGCGTGCAGGTGGCCAAGGAAATCGAGACCCGGCCTGAGCTGGGCATCGCAGCGGTGGGCTTTCTCGATGACGATCCGGCGAAGCGGGGCACCCTGGTGCACGGCATTCCGGTGCTGGGTAGCATCGAGGCGGTGAGCCTCATCGCGCCGGGGCTGGGCGCCAAGCAAGCACTGATCACCGTCTCCAACGCCGAGGGCGAGACGGTCCGGCGCATCAGTGAGCTGTGCTCCGGGGCGGGCCTGGAAGTGAAGATCATCCCCGGCCTGTACGAGCTGGTAGGTGGACAGATCAACCTGTCGCGCATTCGCGATGTGGCCATCGAGGACCTGCTGCGCCGTGACCCCGTTGCGCTCGACTCGGAGGCGATCGCCGCATCCATTCAGGGCCGCACCGTGATGATCACCGGCGCCGGCGGCAGCATCGGCAGCGAGCTGTGCCGGCAGGTCTCGCAGTTTGCGCCGCGCTGCCTGCTGCTGGTGGAGCGCGCAGAGCCCGCGCTGTTCGAGATCCATCGAGAAATCGCCCGCAGCTTCCCGGACCAGCGCAGCGTGCCCTGCATCGCCGATATCGGCGACCGCGCGCGCATGTCGCAGCTGCTGGCCGAGTTTCAGCCCGAGGTGCTGTTCCACGCCGCGGCGCACAAACACGTGCCGCTGATGGAGGAGCAGCCCTGCGAGGCCGTGAAGAACAACGTGCAGGGCACGCGCCAGCTTGCGGATCTGGCAGATGAACACCGCGTGCAGACGTTCGTCATGATCTCGACGGACAAGGCCGTGCGCCCCACCTCGGTGATGGGCGCCACCAAGCGGGCCGCCGAGATCTACGTGCAGTCGCGCGCGCGCCTCAGCCGCACCCGCTTCGTCACCGTGCGCTTCGGCAACGTGCTCGGCTCGGCCGGCAGTGTCGTGCCGATCTTCAAGAAGCAGATTGCTGCCGGCGGTCCGGTGACGGTCACGCACCCGGACATGGAGCGCTACTTCATGACCATCCCCGAGGCGACCCAGCTGGTGCTGCAGGCAGGCACGATGGGCGCAGGCGGCGAGATCTTCATCCTGGACATGGGCAAGCCGGTGAAGATCGTCGATTTGGCGCGCGATCTGATCCGCCTCTCGGGCTTCGCCGAGGACGAGATCCGCATCGAGTTCTGCGGCGTCCGACCGGGGGAGAAGCTGTTCGAGGAGCTCTCGACGGAGGAGGAGGCGGCCGACACCACTCGCCATCCGAAGATCTTCGTGGGCCGCACCAGCGCTGAGGCGCTGGAGGACATCGAGCAGCGCATGGATCGCCTGGTGCATGCCGCGCTGGACGGAGCCTCCACGAGAGTGAAGCTCGAGCTGCGCCGGATCGTGACGGACTACCGGCTGCCGGGGCTGGAGGCGTCTGCGCTGTCCGAGCCGGTGCCGAACAGCGACTTTCTGCGCCCAGAGCCGGCGGCGAACAGCACGACCCGGCTCAGCCGCCCGCCAAAGTCGGTGCGCCCCGCTGCGCACGGAGTGGCCGGCGCGGTGCGCTCGGGGTCCGCCGCGAGCTAGCGCTCAGCTACCAGCTCAGCGGCTGCAACCGTGGCAGATGGCGGCGCTGCAGCGCAGCCACGAGCCGCGGCCGCCCGTTCACGAGAAAGGGCTGGCTGGCGCGAGCGAGGATAGGCGCGTCTTCAGGGCTGTCCGAGTAGGCGTAGCTCCAGGTATTCCCGTAGCCCGCCTCGGCCAGGAAGCGACACTTCTCCGCGCCGTGACAGTGCCGGTAGACGGTCCAGCCATGGGCGCGCCGGCTGAGCAGCGTGCCCAGCACCCTCACCTGCTGGCCCAGGCCACGCGCTTCCAGCAACGCCCGGACCAGCAGCGCCGGAGCGCCGCTGACCACGACCACGCGGTGGTCCTGGGCGAGGTGGCGCTCCAGGGTCTGCACCCCCCGCTCTCGCCAGCGCAGCGCCGCCTGCCCGCGCTGGACACGGGCAACGAAGTCCGCAAAGGAGCCGCGGAGCGCGCTCTCATCGAGGCCCAGCGTGGCGAGCCAGAAGAGCGGGGTTGCGCCTGCCGGGCGGGACGCTGGGTGAAGCAGCAGCGGCCCCGTCGCGGGCAGTAGCGCCAGCCCCGCGCACAGCCGGAGTGGTGAGGCGAGCAGCGTCTCGTGCAGCCAGTGACCGGTCGAGTCGCCCGCTAGCAAGGTGCCGTCCAGATCGAAGACAGCCGAGATCTTACTCCCCGCCATGCGCCTCCATCGCCTGGCTCAGCAGCGCTCGGGATGGCTCACTCGCCGCAGCGTGCGACGACTCCGCGCGCGCGAGCCCACCCGTGCTCTCCAGCGCGGCCTGCAGCGCCTCCACTACCACGCACTGTGCGTCGCGCGAGATCTCCGGCCAGATCGGCAGGCTCAACACCGTGCCGCAGGCAGCCTCTGCATGCGGCAGGTGCAGCTCGGCATGAGCCTGGCGGTACACGGGCGCGCGATGCAGCGGCGCCGGATAGTACACGCGCGTCTCGATGCCGCGCTCGGCGAGCTGCTCTTGCACGCGACCGCGCGAGGCGGCGGGCAGCTGGATCGTGTACTGGTGGAAGGAGTGCGTCGCGCGCGGCTCGCGCCAGGGCACGTGCAGCGCGGGCAGCCCAGCCAGCAGCTCATCGTAGCGTGCCGCGGCCTCGCGCCGCCCGGCGAGGGCGTCATCGAGGCGGGGCAGCCGCACGCGCAGCACGGCGGCTTGCAGGGCGTCCAGCCGTGAGTTGTGACCGATGCGCTCGTGAACATGCTGATCGGCGCCGCGCTTGCGGCTGCCGTGCTGGCGCAGCTGGCGGCAGAGGTCAGCCACCTCGGCCGAGCTCGTGGCCAGCACCCCACCATCTCCCAGCGCACCCAGGTTCTTGCTGGGAAAGAAGGACAGCGCCGCCGCATGGCCGAAGCTGCCGAGCTTGCGCCCTGCGTAGCTGCCGCCCAGCGCCTGGGCCACGTCCTCCAGCAACATCAGCCCATGCTGCTCGGCCAGCTCCAGCAGCGGGCCGAGCGGTGCTGCCTGCCCGAACAAGTGCACGGGAATGATGGCGCGCGTATGGCACGTCACCCGCCGGGCAGCGCTGGCTGGATCGATGTTGAAGGTGCGCGGATCGATGTCCGCAAAGACGGGCCGCGCCCCCACGGCGCTCACCGCCTCGGCGCTGGCGAAGAAGCCGAAAGCCGGCACGATCACCTCGTGACCGGGGCCCACCCCCAGAGCGCGCAGGCCGAGCACCAGCGCATCCGTACCCGAGTTGAGGCTCACGCACTCGGCAACGCCCAGGTACTCGGCCAGCTCACGCTCGAATGCGCTCACCTCCGGTCCACCGATGAAGGTACCGGAGTCGAGGACGCGCCGCAGCGCCGCGTCGATCTCGCTGCGCAGCGCGCGCAACCCGGGCTGTAGATCGAGCAATGGGATGCGCACCGTCATGCGCCGCCCCCCGCATCCGTGACCAGCCGCAACCCGGAGGAGCCCGCGACGAACCCTCGCCCGCACTCCTCACAGGCGCCCGCCGCACCTACCGCGGCCTGCTGCAAGGACAGGCACTGCCCGCAATGACAAACCCAGCCGGCAGCGCGCGCCGGCACACCCAGCACGCGGGCGTGATCGCGCACGTCGCGAGTCACCACGGCGCCGGCCCCCACCAGCGCCCAGCAGCCGATGCGAACGCCACAGACGATTGTAGCGTTTGCGCCGATGCTGGCGCCGCGGCCCACGCGCGTGACCGCGTAGCTGTCCGGATCGCGCGGAAAAGCGGCTCGCGGCGCCTTCACGTTGGTAAACACCATGCTGGGCCCGCAGAAGACCTCGTCCTCCAGGATGACGCCAGCGTACACGGAAACGTTGTTCTGAATCTTCACGCCGCGCCCGATCTTCACGCCCTTGCCCACGAATACGTTCTGGCCCAGGGTGCAGTCGCTACCGATCTCGGCCCCGGCGCTGACGTGGCAGAAGTGCCAGATCTTGGTGCCGGCGCCGATGCGCGCGCCGGGATCCACCACCGCGGAAGCGTGGATGAAGACGCTCATCGCCAGGAGAGCTTCGACCAGGGCATGCCGGGACGGCCCCCGGCCTGGAACGGCAATGGATTGCGAAGGGCCTGCAACACGCGCGGTTTTAGCAGAGCGCGCGCCGAGCGCAGCAAATTCTGGAGCGGACCGGGCCCCGGCGACGTTCGCGACCTTGCCCCTGTTTCCGGAGCGATTGCTCGCCTGCTCCCCAGCTCACGGGCACGCGATAGCGCAGAGCGGCGAACCCCGCTCCACGGAGGGTGCACCAGTGGCATGGCTGGCGGGCACGAAGCGCATCATCAGCACACCCAGCACCAGACCTAACCCCAGGCAAACCAGCCCTTGCAGCGCAGCGCGGCGAAAGGGCGCGCCGTCCAGCCCGGACGACTGGCGAAAGCGCACGCAGCGTATGGTCTCGGCCTCTGCGTCTACCAGCAGCACACCGTCCACCCCAAACGCCTCCCGGTACTCCAGCAACTGGCGGCGCGTCGGGCCATAGCGCAGGTCGAGCGCGCGCTCACCGGTCTTCACCTCGGCAATCCAGCGCACGCCCTCGCTCTGTACCAGATAGTCCGCGATCAGATCGAAGCTCAGCTGTCGACCGTCTGCCAGCAGCGACCAGCGCTGCCGCACCTGGCGGCCAAGGATGGCGTAGCCATGAGCGGCAAGGACGGCAGCCGCTGCCTGCTCGGCCCGGCTGGCGCGCGCGGCCCGCCGCACGCGCCGCAGCCGCGCCCAATGTTTCACTGCATGAAACAACAACCAGGCGAGCGCCGCGCTCAGCAGCATGCCGAGCAGGAACATCCCGAACGGAAACGCTCCGTCAGGGGGCATGCTCGGCTCGATCCGGGGCAAATCAGCGGCCTTCATCTCGTAAGGGGACTGTGGCACGAGAGCCCACGCGCGGGAACTCTGGCGCAGCGGCACCGAGATCTGCGCAGTGAAATCTCGCGCTGCTCTCTGTTTCCAGTGATTGAGACGGGCACCGTCCACTCTGTTGCATCAGACTGATGAAGCTGCATGCTAGCCCTGAGGAACACCGCGGTCGGTAAGGATGGGGAGGTGTCACCTCCATCCTCGTCCGCCACTCGCGCGAGCGCAGCAGTGACCGAGGCGTCGCCCCCACCCTCCGAGCGCAGCGACAGCCGCCGCGAGGGCAAGGCACACAAGGCCGGCGACGTCGTGGACGGACGTTACGTCTTGATCGAGCCGCTCGGCAAGGGCGGAATGGGCGTCGTCTGGAAGGCGCTATCCACCGCGCTCGACGTGGAGGTGGCCGTCAAGCTCGTGCGCGGCGCCACGCCGAGCGCCGAGGCCTTCAAGCGCATGGCGCGCGAGGCTCACGCTGCCGCGCGGCTCGGCCATCCGGCGATGGCCACCGTGCTGGACTTCGGGGCGACGCCCGCGGGCGATCCGTACGTCGTGATGGAGCTCCTGCACGGCGAGTCGCTGGGCGAGGTGCTGGGGCGAGAGCGCCGGGTGGACACGCTGCGCGCGGTCAGCATGCTGCTGCCGATCATGGATGGCCTGCGCGAAGCCCATGACAAGGGCATCGTGCACCGCGACCTCAAGCCGGAGAACCTGTTTCTCTCCCGCACCGCGCGCGGGCGCCTGCAGCCCAAGGTGCTGGATTTCGGTATCGCCAAGCTGGAGCAGGCCACTGACTCCAGCACGCGGCTGACCCAGGATGGCGCCGTGCTGGGCAGCCCGGGTTACTTCTCGCCCGAGCAAGCGCGGGGCGAGATCAACATCGATTTCCGCACCGACATCTGGTCGATCAGCGTGGTGCTGTACGAGCTCATCACCGGCGAGTTGCCGTTCTCGGGCCCGAACTACAACGCCCTGTTGATGTCCATCCTCAAGGACAACCCCAAGCCCATCACCAGCTATGGCCACGGCGACGAGGAACTCTGGCGCATCCTGCAGCGCGGCCTCCACCGCGATCGCGAGCGCCGCTGGTCGTCGATGTGGGAGCTGGGTCGGGCGCTGGCAAAGTGGCTGTTTGACAAGGGCGTCCGCGCCGACGTGACCTCGCGCTCGCTGGAAGAGGTGTGGCTCGAGCCGCGTCCCAGTGAGCAAGCGCCGCCCGTGGCCGATGCACCTCGCGAGGGCGGCGCGCGGCGCGTGCTGAGCACGCTCATCAAGCGGCGCTCCGCGGACACGCTGGCCGGCGAGACCATCTCCACGATCAGCGGGCAGCGCCTGGTGGCCACGCGCGTGCTCGGCTGGGGCGCGGCAGCGGCCGGTGTCCTGGCGCTGGGCTGGAGCGTGCTCGCGCAGACGGGGCCCAGCAGCGCCACCGCCCAGCCCATGAGCGCGGCCGCTGCTCCGGCGCCCGAGCGCAGCGCGCCAGCGCAGCCCGCGCCCGTGCTCGTCGCTGCTCCGGCCGCGCCAGAACCGATCGCGGCCTCCGTCCACGGTGAGCCGAAGGCCGCGCCCAAGAAGCTACCGGCGCGCGACGTGCGCGCTGCGCTGAGCAGCAGCACGGGTGAGAGCAAGCCCGCGGCGACGGCGGCCAAGCCGGCGCCCGAGCCCAGCCGCCCCAGGCGAGCAGCGGCGCGAGCGCCCGTCAAATCCGCCACGACCGCCAGGCCCGCGACGCGCAAGCGCATCGACCAAGAGTTCGGTTTCTGAGCAAATCCGGCGCGCCATGAGCCCCGGGCAAATTCGAGCTACAAGCGACGGTGTTTGGGCCGTTCCGAACTGACGGAAGGGCCTCGATGTCGAAACCAACCCGGTCAGCCCGCGGCGCATGTTTGCTTCGCGCCAGCACAGGCTCCGCCGCCCTGTGGCTGGGCCTGAGCCTGCTGGACGCTGGCCCTGCGCTGGCGGCAGACCCCGGCGCCGACGGCCTGTCCGTGGAAAACGCCAACGCCAATCAAGATCTGGCGCGCAGTGTGGCGGTCACCGGCCGGGAGGCGTTCAACGCCGGCGACTACGAGACGGCGCTGGCCCTGTTCCGCCGTGCCTACACCCTGTACCCGGCGCCCACCGTGGTGCTGTACGAGGCGCGCACCCTGGAGAAGATGGGCCTGCTGCTGGAGGCGGTGGAAGCGTACGTGCGCACCACCCAGATCTCCATCCCATCCGGCGCACCGGAGCAGTTCGCCGAGGCGATCGCCGCCGCTCGCCAGGAAGAGCGGGCGCTGCGGCTGCGGATCCCGACGCTCACGCTGCGCGTGGAAGGCGTCAGCGGCAACGATCCCAACCTGAAGGTGTCGATCAATGGGCGCGCCATCGGCGCGGCTCAGTTTGGCCAGGCGCAGCGCCTCAATCCGGGCACGTACCGCATCACGGGCTCGACCGGCGGGGATCGCTCCGACACGGCCGAGGTCGTGCTGAGCGAGAGCCAGAAGGCCTCCGTGGTGCTGAACCTGGCGCCGCCCTCACTGAGCCCACCTGCACCCGTGATTCGCTCGATCAGCGCCGAGCCCAACGATGCCCCGGCGGCCTCCGGCAGCTCGCTGCGCATGGCGGCCTATATCTCCGGCGGCATTGGCCTGGCGGGCCTGGGCGCGGGCGTGGTGACCGGGCTGATGTCCGTCAGCAAACACGAGCAAGCCGACCAGGAGTGCGATGATGGCGTCTGCATCGCCGACGGCAACGGCCCCGGTCTGGTCGAAGACTTTCGTTCCCTGCGCACCGTGAGCACCGTGTTCTACGGCGTCGGCGCTGCGGGTCTGGCGGCGGGCATCACCTTCTGGCTGCTCGCGCCGAGCGATCCGGATCCGAGCCAGGCGGCCATCGCGCCGTGGATCAGCGGCAAGACGCTGGGCGTGCAAGGCAGCTTCTAGCCATCACGTCGCGGCGCGGCCCGGCATCGAACGCGCCCGCGGATCCACGCCCTGCCGCAGAGCTCCAGCAGCCGCTCCAGCTCGGCGCTGGAGTAGGAGTAGCCGGTCGGGTTCTGATAGCTGGAGATCAGGTACACGAGGCCGGGGCGAGCCGCAGCCAGGGTCTCTGCCCAGCGGTCCAGATCGACGCCGCGGAACGGGTCGAGCGGCAGCGGCACGAGCCGGCAGCCAAGATGCGAGAACAGCTGCCGCCCGATCGAGTACACTGGATCTTCCATCGCGACCACCGGCTGCGCGAGCGTGCGCCCGACCATGTCGAGAGCCTGCTGCGAGCCCGCCGTGATGATGACGTCTTCGGGGCTGGCGTCGATGCCGCGCCCGCGCAGCCGCTCGGCGATGACCCCGCGAGCGCGGGGTAGCCCTGTGAGTCAGAGAAGGTGTGCAGGCCCGGCAGGGTGAGCACGGAGCGAAAGCAATCGCTCGGCTGCTCGCAGGGCAAGAGCTCCGGAGCGATGTAGACGCTGCTCAGCTGCAGCGGCTCTGGCCCCAGGAGCTGCGGAGGCGCCAGTGAAGGACCGCGCAGCCGAGCGGGGCTCGGGCAACGCGAGGGTGCCGCCGGCACACCTTCGCGCGCCATCTGCCTGGGCTAGCGCAATGCCGCGAGCACGTCGGGGGACAGGCCCCGGACAGGGTCAGGGTCAGGAACAGCCCCGGGACACGCGCGTGGGACAGCCACTGGGACACGTGCGTTCAGCGGCGTACGCTGCGCAGCACGGCGGCGTGCTCTGCCTCGAAGCTCAGCTGGTGGGCGTGGGCCGCGGATGGCTCCAGCGCCGCGCGCCCGCGGCTGACGATGATGCGGGCGTACCAGTGGTACGAGTCCTTGGGGATGCGCCGCCCGCTGGCGTAGTCCACGTAGATGAGCCCGAAGCGCTCTTTGTAGCCGTCCGCCCACTCGAAATTGTCGAGCGCAGACCAGTGAAAGTAACCCTCGACCGGCACGCCCTCGGCGATGGCACGGTGCAACTCGCGCAGGTGGCGGGTCAGAAAGTCCACACGCTGCGGATCGTGCACGCGCTCGTCGAGCGACGGCCAATCGCGGGTGGAGAGGCCGTTCTCCGTGATGAAGATGGGCTTTCCGTAGCGCTCGTAGGCCAGCTTTGGCCCCCAGTAGAGCGCGTCCGGCGTGATCGGCCAGTTGAAGGCGCTGAGCGGGAAGCCCTGCGGCGTGGGCACCACCTCCGCCTTGCCGCTGGCGCCGCGCCGGATGTGTGCGCCCTGATAGATGTTGAGGCCCAGGAAATCCGTGGGGGCTGAGATCAGCTCGAGATCGCCGTCGCGCAGCTGCGGCACGTCCCTGCCAAACAGCCGCCAGCCATCCTCCGGGTACTGGCCGAGGATCACCGGATCCGCCCACCAGGTGAGATTCCAGTGGTTGGGAGCGGCCACCGCGTACATCATCTCGCGCGCTGCTGCGAGATCCTCCGCCGAGTCACTGGCGGGGATCTTGGGAAAGCCCATGGGGGCGAAGCCCACGCGCGCCGGACGCGGCGTGGCGGCACGGATGGCCTGCACCCCGCGCCCGTGCGCCAGCAGCGCGTTGTGGCCGCAGCGCAACATCTCCGCGAGCGAGTAGCGCAGCCCCGGCGCATGCCGCCCGTCATAGTGGCCGTGACCGACGAACACCTGCGGCTCGTTCAGCGTGATCCAGGTCTCTACCCGATCCCCGAGCTTGCGCACGCAGTGCTCGGTGAACTCGCCGAACCAGCTCGCCACGTCGCGATTGAGCCAGCCCCCGCGGTGATACAGGTCGAGCGGCAGATCCCAGTGAAACAGGGTGACGTACGGCGTGATGTTCGCCGCCAGCAGCTCATCCACCAGGCGATCGTAGAAGGCGAGGCCTGCCGCGTTGAGCTGTCCGGTGCCCGCCGGCAAGATGCGCGGCCAGCTCAGGCTGAAGCGGTAGCCGGTGAGCCCCAGCTGGCGGAACAGCGCCACGTCCTCCGCCCAGCGGTGATAGTGGTCGCTCGACACCTCGGCATCATGCCCGCCGTGAATGGCGCCCTCCTTGGCGCACAGCATGTCCCAGATCGACAGACCCCGGCCCCCGGCGCGCGCTCCACCCTCTACCTGGTAAGCGGCGGTGGCAGCACCCCACACGAAGCGATCCGGGAAGGCGAGTGCGTTCATGGCGGCGCGTCTTATCATGGAGTCCTTGCTTCGTTAACTCCGGCAGCGCACGGTTGCGCCGATTCTGCGCGCAGCAGCCGCTGCGGCGGCCTTTGCCCCGCGCACGGCGCCGGCTAGGCTGCGCGCATGCAGAAGCGAGTCTGGACGGCCACGGGGCGTGAGGTGTCGCGCATCGGACAGGGTACCTGGCACCTGGAGAGTGACTCTGCGAGCGCGGCCATCGCGGCGCTGCAGCGCGGTCTGGAGCTGGGCGCGACGCACATCGACACCGCCGAGCTGTACGGCTCGGGCAAGGTCGAGGCACTCGTGGGCAAGGCCATCGCCGGCAAGCGGGAGCAGGTGTACCTGGTCAGCAAGGTGATGCCCAGCAATGCCAGCCGGCAGGGCACACTGAAGGCGTGTGAGCGCAGCTTGAAGGCGCTGGGTACGGACTGGCTGGACTGTTACCTGCTGCACTGGCCCGGCTCACACCCGCTGGCAGACACGCTGGAGGCCTTCGAGCGGCTGCGCGAGCAGGGCAAGATCCGGAGCTGGGGCGTGAGCAACTTCGACGAGGACGAGCTGGCAGAGGCGCTCGAGCTCGCGGGTCTGGGCAAGATCGCGTGCAACCAGGTGCTGTACAATCTGGAGGAGCGCGGCATCGAGCACGCGGTGCTACCCTTCTGCGAGCGCCATGGCATCGCGGTGGTGGGCTATACGCCGTTCGGCACGCGGGGGCTGCCGGGCGGCAAGGGCGGCCAGGTGCTGAGCGAGATCGCCGCGCGGCACGGGGCCACCCCGCGCCAGGTGATCCTCGCCTTCCTGACGCGCCGCCCGAGCTCGTTCGCCATCCCCAAGTCCGCGAGCGTGAAACACACGGAAGAGAACGCCGGCGCAGCGTCCCTCGTGCTCTCTGCAGCCGACGAGCAGGCGCTGGAGGCAGCGTTCCCGCTCGGTCGGCGGCGCGCGGGCGTCGCCATGCTGTAGCCACTACCGAACAATCGGCCGACGCTCGCCCGGGTTGCGACTGCGTGACTTGTCCAGTGCACGGCCAGCATGGCACAGCTGTTTCGATGCTCGTTCCTCGAGAGACCCGCGTTTGCGTGATCGGCCTTGGCTACATCGGCTTGCCAACGGCAGCGGTGCTGGCCTCGCGTGGCTACACCATTCACGGAGTGGAGGTCGACGCGCGCGCGGCGGACATCATCAACTCCGGACGCGCTCACATCGTCGAGCCGGACCTCGACATCCTGGTGCGCGCGGCGGTGGAGACTCGCAAGCTGCGCGCCCATCCCCTGCCCGCCGAGGCTGACGTGTTCCTGATCTGCGTGCCTACCCCGGTGGCACCAGGGCACGTGCCCGATCTCTCGTTCGTGGAGCGCGCCACCGAGTCGCTGTGCCCGTACT
>JAICQL010000348.1 GCA_025937895.1 Polyangiaceae bacterium
GAGACGTTGCGGCGCCAGCAGCCAGCCCGGTTCGGGCAAGAGCGCTTTGCGATCGGGCTGTGGGTGGGGCGCTCGGCGACGCCGAACACGCTGGAGCAAGCGACGGAAGCGATCCGCGACTACAAGTCGGGGCGCGGCGCTTCGCCGTTTCCGCTGCCGAGCTGCCCGTGGTGCCGCACCCACCTCGGCCCGCAGTCGCTCACGACGGAGCCCGCGCGCAAGCCGGAGCGCGTGATCGTGGGCTGCCTGGACATGAATTGCCCGTTTGCGGTGGGCAACGATCCGCCGCCGGGGCGCGACAACCCCGGCGCGCAGGGCATCCCGGTGCTGTTCGTGGACGACCAGATCTATCGCGAGCTGCCGTGTTTCATCGTGGCCACGGTGGACAAGCTGGCGATGTTGCCCTGGCGCGGGCGCACGGCCGCGCTGTTCGGGAGGGCGCACAGCCGGGTGGGACGCGAGCTGTTCGGGGTGATGGACAGCCCGGCGCCGAAGAAGGGCAGCAAGGCGCTGCCGCACGGGCTCTTGCCCCCGGACCTGATCGTGCAAGACGAGCTGCACCTGATCGCGGGGCCGCTGGGTACGATGGTGGGCCTGTACGAGACGGCCATCGAGGAGCTGTCGGCGCGGGAGGTCGGCGGGCAGCGGGTGGTGCCGAAGCTCCTGGCCTCGACGGCCACGGTGCGGCGCGCGCACCAGCGGGTGCGTTCGCTGTTCGGGCGCGCGTCGATGCAGGTGTTCCCGCCGGCGGGCATCGACGACTCGCAGACGTTCTTCGCGCACGTGGACGATGAGAGCCCGGGCCGGCTGTATCTGGGGGTGGCAGCGCCGGGGCGCGCGCTGAAGGCGGTGCTGATCCGCACGTACATCGCGCTGCTGGGCGCGGCGCAACACCTGTTCGAGCGCAGCGACGTGCCGCGCGAGCAGGCGGATGCGTACATGACCCTGGTCGGCTACTTCAACAGCCTGCGCGAGCTGGGCGGCATGCGCCGGCTGCTGGAGGACGAGATCCGGGTGCGCGCCGACAAGGAGCAGCGCGAGCGGATGCCGCTTGATCACGAGGGGCCGCACCCGTGGCTGGCGCGGCGCAGCATCAAATATGAGCCGGTGGAGCTGACCAGCCGCGAGTCCACCGCCAAGATCGCCGAGGCCAAGCGCCACCTGGAGACGACGCACCCCGCCGAGGGGCACATCGACGTGGCGCTGGCCAGCAACATGATCTCGGTGGGTCTGGACATCGATCGGCTGGGGCTGATGGTGATCGCGGGCCAGCCCAAGACCACCAGCGAATACATCCAGAGCTCGAGCCGGGTGGGCCGAGACGTGAAGCGGCCGGGCCTGGTGGTGACGGTGTTCAACCTGTACCGCCCGCGCGATCGCTCGCACTACGAGCGCTTCGCCGCGTATCACCAGTGCTTCTACCGCTTCGTCGAGGCCACGAGCGTGACCCCGTTCTCGGCGCCCGCACTCGATCGAGGGCTTGCGGGGGTGCTGGTCACCCTGGCGCGGCTCGGAAACCCCGAGCTCCTGCCGCCGGACGCGGTTCAGCACATCGACCAGATTCGGCCCCGGGCGCTGGAAGCGATCGCGCGGGTGGCGGAGAAGGCGGCCAACGAGGTGGAGGGCCGCAGCGCGGAGGATGCGGCGCGGGTCGCCGAGCAGATCGAGCGCACCGGCAAGAACTTGCTCGACGCCTGGGAGCGTTGCGTGGGCGACAGCGCCGAGGGCGGGGTGCGCTGCTACTCGTCGCTGGAGCCGCACAAGGGCGCGGCGCTGCTTTACACGGCGCTCGATGCCGACGCCCCTACCCCGACCAGCCCGCACGCCAAGTTCGCC
Organism: Polyangiaceae bacterium; assembly: GCA_025937895.1. GTDB lineage: Bacteria > Myxococcota_A > Polyangia > Polyangiales > Polyangiaceae > SZUA-265. The sequence goes on from JAICQL010000348.1 coordinate 1,837, forward strand.
GCCGGCACGTCCATGCGCGACGTGGAGGCGAGCGTGCACCTGTGGAAGAGCAAGAAGCAGCTGATCCCGATGGAGCAAGACGATGGCACGTAAGTTTGGCAATGCCGAGCACCCACCGCCCGACGGTCGCGTGCGCCAGTCGCAGGCGCTCACCAACTACGCGCCGGGCGCCATGGTGGATCTGCTGCATGACGCCGTGCTCGTGGGGGGCCTGGATTTCTGGGGCAAAGACAGCTTTGCGAAGCGCTTTGACGAGCCGCGCTTGCGGCGGCGACTGGAGCGGCAGTTTCCCGAGCTGCGCGACGACAAGCCGTTCGTGATGCCGCCCGAGGGGGACGAGCGCAATCCCACCCGCCGCTGTGGCATTCAGGTACTGGAGTTTCCGAGCTGGTTCGTGTGTCAGAAGCCGAGCTGCCGCAAGCTGGTGCAGGTGGGCCCGGGCTGCGAGACGCGGGCGAACCGCTACGTGCACGACGAGTGCAAGGACTACCTGGTGCCGGTGCGCTTCGTAATGGCGTGCATCGACGGCCACATCCAGGACTTTCCCTGGGCTCGCTTCGTGCACGACACGCCGGAGAAGAGAGCGCGCTGCCAGAGCCGCGATCTGAAGCTGCACGAAGGGTCGACCGGCGACTTCTCCGAGCTGGTGGTGGTGTGCCTGGGCTGCGGGCAGAAGATGCCGCTGCTCGCGGCCACCGGCGAGGGCGCAAGCCGCTTCACCTGCGAGGGCCACCAGCCCTGGATGAACACCAAGGTTCCATGCGAGCAGAAGCTGCGCCTGCTCGTGCGCACCGCGAGCAACAGCTATTTCGCCGAGGTCGTCTCCTCGCTCGACATCCCGGAGCCGCCGAGCCCCGCTGCGGCCGTGCACGAGCACTGGTCCATCTTGAGCTCGGCCACGGAGGCATCCTTGCCGCACCTGCGCGCCATCGCGCACGTGGGCGCCGCCTTGAAGGCCTTCAGCGACGCGCAGGTGCTGGAGGCGGTGCGCAACAAGGCGGAGAAGCGCAACCCTCCCCCCGAGGAGCCGCGCACGGCAGAGTTTCTGCGCTTCATCGCGGCCGAGCCCGAGCGTGCGGGTGACCAGCCGCCGGAGCACGTCAACTTCTTCGTGCGCCGCCACGTGCCCGAGCAGGGCTTGCCGGCGGGGGTGGCGCGGGTGGTGCTCGCACACCGGCTGCGTGAGGTGCGGGTGCAGACGGGCTTCACCCGCTTCGAGGCCCGCACTCCCGATCTGCAGGGCGAATACCCCGAGGAGAGCCTGGGGGTCAAAGTCGCGCCGCTCGCCGAGAAGCCCCGCTGGCTGCCCGGCATCGAGATCTTCGGCGAAGGGTTTCTCGTGCAGCTCGACGAGGCGGCCGTGCGCGCCTGGGAGGACCGCCCCGAGGTGCAGCGGCGCATCCATACCCTGCTCGGCGGACACGCCGCCAAGGCGCGCGCGCTGGAGCTCCAGGGCCGGCAGGCGCCGCCGTTCCACGGCGGCCGCCTGTACCTGTTGCACTCGCTGTCTCACCTGTTGATCCAGGCGGTGGCCCTGGAGTGCGGGTACTCGGCCAGCGCCATCCGCGAGCGCATCTACTGCGCGGACCGCACGGCGCCCACGCCGATGGCGGCGATCTTGTTCTCCACGGGCACCGCCGGCGCGGAGGGCACCCTCGGCGGGCTGCTCGCGCAAGGCCGCGCGCTCTCGTCGCATCTGGCGCGCGCCTTCGACCAGGGCCGGCTCTGCTCCAACGACCCGGTGTGTGCGGCGCACGACCCCAGCAGCGACCCCACCGAGCGCTACCTGCACGGCGCCGCTTGCCATGGCTGCTTGTTCATCGCCGAGCCCTCGTGCGAGCACCAGAACCGCTTCCTCGATCGGGCGCTGGTCGTGCCCACCCTGGGCCATGAAGGGGCCGCGTTCTTCCGCGAGCGGCCCTGAGCGAGAGCAGCCGATGGGGATGCGCCAGCTCGAGCCCGACCTTTCGCGGGTGCCCAGCGCGGAGCTGAGGCGCACGATCGAGGCACTGGAGCGCTTCCCCGCCGGAGCCCAGCTGACCCGCGCAGCGCTCGCGGCGCTGCGCCTGGGCCACCTCTGGCCCGCGCTGCAGCCCTTTGCGGCGCTCGATGCAGGCTCACTCGCCTTCGTGCTGGGTGCCATCCTGAACGAACGCGCGGCACGGCCCAGCACTCATGTCGAGCTGGTCTGGACCGGCGGCGAAGCCAAGACCGCCTACGCTCGCCCCACCGCGAGCGTCGTGCGCGAGCTGTTCGAGCAGGCCGAGCGCCACGTGCTCATTGCCGGCTATAGCTTCGATCACGGTGCCAGCATCCTCGCGCCGCTGTATGCTCGCATGCTGGCACGAGGTGTGGCGGTGGACCTGTACCTGCACATCGCGCGGGCGCGCGCCGGGCAGGAGCTCGCTCAGCACCTGGAGCACGAGGTGGCGAGCTTCTTCGCCGCCAACTGGCCCTTCGGTGCGCCGCAGCCGAACGTGTATGTCGCGCCGCGCACCATCGACCCCAGCTTGCACGAGAGCCTGCACGCCAAGTGCGTGGTGACCGACGAGCGGGTGGCGCTGCTCGGCTCGGCCAACTTCACCGACCGCGGCCAGTCGCGCAACATCGAGGTGGGCGCGCGCATCGAGGATGCCGGCTTTGCGCAGGCGCTGGTGGCGCAGTTTCGCGCGGCCACGAGCGCGGGGGTGTTTTGCGCGGCGGGTGAGCGGGTGGCCGAAGCACGCGGCCCAGCTGGGGAGGAGAGCCAATGAGTGGAGATGCGGCAACCGAGTTCTGGACCAGGATGGCGAGTCTCGAGCGGGCTCGGCATCAGCCCTTTCGTGTGGAGGCGCGGTTTGCGCAGGATGGGCGCCGGGCCACTCCGGTTCAGATCGTGCTGGACGAGGGGTTACCCAAGGCCGTCATCAGCGATGCGCTAGCTGCGCTGCGCGACAAGGTGAATCCGCTGAGCATCGCCCAGCGTCATCCCGAGGAGGGAGATGGGGAGGCCTGGCGCAACGCCTTTGACGCCGCACGGGGCCAGCGCCAGCTTACGCTCAACCAGGCTTGCCGCCTGGTGCTCGGCCCCGTGTACGTGCCGGAGCGACAGGTGCACGCCTACAATGCCAACCATGAGCTACGGGTGCGAGCGAGCGACCTGGCGCCCTGGCTGCCGGAGCTCGCGGGCGAAGGCGACTACGAATACAGCCTGTCTGAGCTGTACGGGCTCACCACGAGCGAGGCCTCCAACGACACGGCGCGCCCGGACGCCAATCGCATCGCGCTGGCGAGTATTCGCGCGCTGCTCGCAGTCCGCGGCAGCTTCGACGTCACCGTGCACGGCACAGCCGTACGTGTCGAGCTCACCCCCGGTGATGCCGCGCGCTGGCCTCGGATCGTCGAGGGGCTGGAAGAGCGCACCGATGGCCCCTGGCCGGCACCGCTTTACCTGACCTGCACCTGGCAGGGCGGGCAGACGACCCTGCGAATGGGAGCAGAGACCTGGGGCAAGAGCAAGAACTACTACGGGGTCATCGGCTTGTATGTCCGCCAGGAGTCTTTGCCGCTGGTCTGGATCACGGTGCCACGCGAGGTGTGGTCCGCAAGCGACGACTCCGTCGTGAATGCGCCCGCTACCCTGAGCCTCAGCCGCCGCGGAGAAGCCGGCAAAGAGCTCAACGTGGCGGCGCGCAAGATCGTCGAC
>JAICQL010000224.1 GCA_025937895.1 Polyangiaceae bacterium
GCTGCGGCTGCAGCGCCGTCCGCGAGATCCCCATTCACTTTTCCAACCGCGAGCACGGCGAGAGCAAGCTCACGCTGCAGCAGCAGCTGCTGTACGTGCAGCACCTCACCCGGCTGTATCGCTTTCGGCTGGGCAAGCTCCTGCGCCGCTGAGGCGCGCCAGTGGGCGTTTCAGCCCACTGACAGCGGCTCAAACTTGCGCTCAGCTCTGCTGATAAGGAGCACGGCCGGCGTACACCTGACCGTCCTCCAGCTCCTCGGCGATGCGCAGCAGCTGGTTATACTTGGCGATGCGATCGCTGCGGCTCAAGCTGCCCGTCTTGATCTGACCGGCGTTGGTGGCCACGGCCAGGTCGGCGATGAAGGAGTCCTCCGTCTCACCCGAGCGGTGGGAGATGATGGAGTTGTAGCCAGCGAAGCGGGCCGTGCCGATGGCATCCAGCGTCTCCGACAGGGTGCCGATCTGGTTGAGCTTGATCAGGATGGCGTTGGCGACGCCTGCCTCGATCCCGCGCTCCAGCCGCTGCTTGTTGGTGACGAACAGATCGTCACCGACCAGCTGCACGCGAGAGCCGAGCTTGTCCGTCAGCAGCTTCCAGCCGGTCCAGTCATTCTGATCCAGCCCGTCCTCGATGCTGACGATCGGATAGCGCTCGCACAGCTCGACGTACATGCCGACCAGCTCGCTCGAGCTGTAGGGCTTCTTGTCGAAGGTGTAGACGCCGTCCTTGAAGAATTCGCTGGCGGCCACATCCATTGCCACCGCCACCTGCTTGCCCGGCTCATAGCCGGCAGCCTGGATGGCGGCCATGATCTGCTCCAGCGCGGCACCGTTGGAGCCCAGGCGCGGCGCAAAGCCCCCCTCATCGCCCACGGACGTGGCCAGCCCCTGCTTCTTCAGGCTGGCCTTCAGCGCGTGGAAGATCTCTGCGCCACAGCGCAGCGCCTCACTGAAGCTGGGCAGGCCGCAGGGCACCACCATGAACTCCTGCACCTCGAGGCCATTGTCGGCATGAGCGCCGCCATTGATGATGTTCATCATCGGCGTGGGCAGCACCCGCGCCTGCACACCACCGAGATGGCGCCACAGCGGCAGCTCCAGGGTCTGCGCCGCGGCGCGCGCCACGGCCATGGACACGGCCAGGATGGAGTTGGCGCCCAGCTTGCTCTTGTTCGGGGTGCCGTCCAGATCGATCAGCCGCGCGTCCACGCCTGCCTGGTCGGCAGCGGACATCCCGATGATCTCCGGGCCCAGCACCGCGTTGACGTTGTCGACGGCCTTCTGGACACCCTTGCCCAGGTAGCGCGCCTTGTCCCCGTCGCGCAGCTCGATCGCCTCGTGCTCGCCGGTCGAGGCACCGCTCGGCACCGCAGCGCGGCCGACACCGCCGTTGGTCTGTACCTCTGCCTCCAGAGTGGGGTTGCCCCGGGAATCGAGGATCTGTCGCGCACGCACATCGATGATTTCGAGCATGCGCGGGCCGATAACACGATCCCGCTCAGCTGTCAGGCGGATCCTTCGTCCGCCTCCGGCTCACTCGCTGGGGCCACGTCAGCAGGCTCCGCTCCGCCGCGCGCCTCGGAAGCTCGGCGCGCGCGGGGCTGCGCGCGCCGCTGATCGCTGCGCTCGTAGGCCACCACGATCTTCTGCACGAGCGGATGACGTACGACATCCGCGTCCGTGAAGCGACAGCAGCTGATGCCCTCGATGCCCGAGAGCAGCTCCTCCGCCTCCTTCAAGCCGGGGCGCGCTCCGGGCGGAAGATCCGTCTGCGTAACATCGCCGGTGACCACCGCCTTCGATCCAAAGCCGAGACGGGTCAGGAACATGCGCATCTGCTCACTCGTGGCATTCTGCGCCTCATCCAGGATGACGAAGGCGTTGTTGAGCGTGCGCCCGCGCATGAAGGCGAGCGGCGCCACCTCGATCTGACCACGCTCGCGCAGTTGCTCGACCTTGTCGAACTCCAGCATGTCGTTCAACGCGTCATACAAGGGGCGCAAATAGGGGCTCACCTTCTCGGCCAGATCACCTGGCAAGAAGCCCAGGCGCTCGCCCGCTTCCACCGCGGGCCGGGTCAAGATCACGCGCTTGACCTGGCGCTGCGTGAGGGCAGAAGCCGCCATCGCCATAGCCAGGTAGGTCTTGCCGGTGCCGGCGGGGCCGATGCCGAAGGTCAGATCCGAGTCACGGATGCAGCGCACGTAGTCACGCTGCGCGCGGCTCTTGGGCACCACGGCGCGGCGCCGCGCGCCGACCATGATGCCATCCTCCAGCAGCGACGTGAGGCTGGAGCCCGGATCATCACGCAGCGAGCGGATGGCGCTGGCCACGTCCTGAGGGCCCACCGGCACGCCCTTGCTCAGCAACTCCACGGCGTCCGCCAAGAAGCGGCGCGCCAGCTCCACGTTTGCACCCTCACCGGAGACGAGGATCTTGTTGCCGCGAAAGTCCACCTGCGCTCGCGCGCAGCGGGCAACTTCCTCCAGAAGTCTGCCGTTCGGCGTAGTCAGCGACATCAAGACCGCTGTGTCGTGGACCTCCAACTCCGCATTCTGGCGCGCTCCGCTCATGTGCCTCCGGCTACTACTACAGATCGTAGGGCCTCCCCACTCCGCTTGCACCCTCCCTGCCCCACCGAGGTCGGCCACAGACGGCCAACCGGACGCAAGCGGATAATGCTGGCTTTTTTGGCCTTTTGGCTCTTCCCCGGATAGGCCGAGTCAGGATCGAGATGTTGGCTTGGCAGCGTTGGTTGGGGTTCGGAATCGCGGCGGGGCTGGTTTACGCGCTGGTCCCCGATGATGGCACGCAGCGCACGGAAGAGCCGGCGCTGCAGGCGCCGCTCGGCAAGCTCAGCCAGGCGCCTGCGCCGCCGGAGCCGGAGCCGCTCGAGCCCAGCTTCGCCGGCCTGGATCTGCTGAAGTTGGAGCTGCACCCAGACCGCGTGACGAGCCCGCTGCCCGACGGCAGGATGGCCGAGCTCACCCTGGATCCGGAGCTGCAGCAGCGCACGCTCTCGGTGATGCGGCGCCATGCCTTGCCCGAGGCGGGCGCCGTGCTGATGGACGTGAAGAGCGGCGAGCTCCTGGTGTACGCGAGCCAGGTGCGCGAAGGCGTGCCCTTCGACGTGAACCTGCGCGCAGAGGCGCCGGCCGCCAGCATCTTCAAGATCGTCACGGCAGCCTCCCTGCTGGAGACGCCGGCGCTCAACGCGCGCAGTGAGCAGTGCTACCGCGGCGGCGGGCAGAGCCGCATTCGCGCAGCCGATCTGGTGGAGGACCCGAAGCGCGACCACGTCTGCGCGAGCTTGACCACGGCGCTGGCGCGCAGCTTGAACATCGTGTTCGGGCGCATGGCGCAGCGCTATCTGACACCGCGCGGCTTGACCCAGACTGCAGAGGCGTTTGGCTTCGGCGCACCCACGCCCTTCGACGTGCCGAGCGAGGCTCCGGGCATCGAGCTGCCGGCGGATCCCCTGGAATTTGCGCGGGCCGCTGCCGGCTTCTGGCACACCTCGCTGTCGCCGCTGGCGGCGGTGTCGATCGCGCAGACCGTGGCGCTGGGCGGGGTGATGCTGCGCCCGCGCATCGTGCGCGCGCTGCACGCCGGCGAGCGCGTGACGTGGCAGGCTGCTGCCGAGCCCGCGAAGCTGCGCAGGGTGATGCCCGAAGCCCGCGCGCTCGAGCTCAACAAGATGATGCGCGAGACGGTGAGCAGCGGCTCCGCCTCGCGCTCATTCCGCGATCCGCGCGGCCGCCCCTACCTGGGCGACGTGCGCGTGGCGGGCAAGACGGGCACGTTGAGCCGCAGCGAGCAAAACCGCTACTACACCTGGTTCGTCGGCTTCGCGCCGGCGGAGCAGCCGCGGGTCGCCGTGGCGAGCCTGGTGGTGAACACGCCGATCTGGCGGCTCAAGGCGCCACAGCTCGCGCGCGACGTGCTGCGCGCTTATTTTGCCGAGCAGAAGACGCCCGGTGTGACGGCGCCGTAGCACTTCACCCCCGAGAGTGGTGCGCAACCTACCCACCTCGCCGTTCGGCCGCCGGCAAGCCCCGAGAATCGCAAAAAACTGCTGATTTCGAGCGCCCTGCGCCGCCGGCCGGAGGCGTGTCTGAAGGCTCCAACGTGAGACAAAAATTGGGGGCCGGGCCGGGAAGTGGATGCGCGGCTGCCCGCCGATTGCTAGAGTCAAAATCGTGCAGGTCGTTCTACGCAAGCTTGGGCGCGGGTCGCGAGCAGTCTCGGGTCGGCTAGTTCGCGCGCCCCGCAAGGGCTCTGTCGTGGTCATCGAGTTCCCGGACGGGATGCACGAGTACGTGACCACGCCCGTCAAGCGCGTCCTGCGTATGGCAGCACGCGATGTGTTCTACATCGAGACCGTGAACAGCCGCTATCGCCTGGAGATCCGCGATCGCGAGCGCACGCTCGAAGACGCATCGACGGGCTGAGAGCGTTCGAAGCACCGAGCTGGCTCATCGAGCGGAGTCATCCAGCGCGGAGTCATCGAGCCGTCTCGGACTGGTGCAGACGATGGGTCCCATCGTGGCTGGCCACCTGGCCAGCTCTTGACCTGCCGGCTCTCTCCACTCGGCTGCGGGGACGACAAAAAACGGCGCGGCGCTGGCGACCGTGGTAGAGGGGGCGTCCCCTTTCGAACGGGAGTAGGAATCGATGGGTCGTTTTGACAGCCGCAATACCAACAAGATGCGCCGCCGCAAGTCGCAGGCGAAGAAGAAGGCTCGCGAAGCCCGCCGCGCCGAAGAGACTCGCGCTGCACGTCAGGGCGCGTCCTGAGCGGGAGGCTCTGGAGCGCTCTCGCTGGGAGCCTCCGGAGCCTGCTGGCGCACCGCCGACGGTGCGCTGCAGAGAGCAGCGCGCGCGCCGATTTAGAGCTGCTGGCGTGCGCGGCCGTGCCTCAACCCTCGCGGCCGTGACGCTCGCGGCCGTGACGGCAACGCAACGTCAGTGAGCGCTGACTGCCGTGCGGGCTCAGTCTCGCGCGGGCTGCAGGGTCTTGACCGGAAAATGGACGTCGCGCGGTGCCTCAGGGCGGAGCACCACGACGGGCTCTCCGAGCAAGCCGAGGTCGCCGCTGAGCCGCTCCTCCGCGGCGAGCTGCCAGTCGTTCTCCTCGCTGCGCCAGTCTTGCTTCACCCTGGTGGAGCGCAGCAGCCCCTCGCTCATGCGCACCCAGCCCACGTCCACGAAGACCTCGGCAGAGTCCTCATCCTTCATCTCGAGCTTGGTGATCTCGACATCCAGGATGCGGATCTCCTTGCCCCAGTCGGCGCGCTGCCGCATGAACTCCGGGCGATGCGCCTCCGCGGTGTGCTCGATGGCCACATCCATCCGCCCGAAGCGCGTGGCCACGTTCACGTCGCGAGCGACGTCTGACACCTTGCGCGCCGACGTGGCCGCCGGCATGCAGGCAGCCAGCAGGCTCGCTGCGCCCAAACACCTGCCCAGCCACGCGCGCATGCTACTCCGCATGGCTGGCGCCTAGCAGCAAGGGCGCGCAGCAGGCAAGTTTCTCGGCGCAGTGTTTGCCAGCGGCCCTGCTGGGGCGGCTCAGGCGTCGTCGTGAAAGAGTGGCTCGCGGTTGCGCACGTAGCGCTGGATGAGCCCGCGCCCCTCGTCGCTGATCTCGCTGAACTGCGCGCCAAAGCCCGGTGTCTCCCCCGGCGCGCTCGAGGACGAGGTCTGTACGTCGCGACGCCAGGCCACCACGCCCTTGGCCTCGAAGGCATAGCCGCCCGGCATCGTCACCTTCAGCAGCAGCGGCTCTCCCACCTCGGGCGCCTGATAGGTGGCGACGAACAGACCTCCGGAAGAGACGATGTCCCCGCCGGTCAGGCCTTTGTAAAAATTGGTGGCACTGTGAGCGCCGAGCGCGGCCTCGACCGCCCGCATCGGCTTGCTACTCGAGGGGGGTGCGGCGGCAACTGGAGCTGCGGCGACCGGAGCTGCGGCGACTGGAGTTGCTTCGGGCGCTGCTGCAGCGGCAGGCGCAGCGCCGGCGGTTGCCGCGGGCGCCGGCGCGCCTGCCAGCTGGGTCTTGCCCAGCGCCTGGCGCGGGGCCCCGTCGCCAGCTTCGGAGATCTGGTGCACGCGGTTGAGGGCCTCTGCCACCGACTCGAGCGCGGTCTGCGCCGCCGGAAGATCCACGTTTTCGGGCAGCTGTAGCTGCTGAAGGCCGTCGCGCAGCGCGGCCAGCACCGTGGCCGTGGACTGCTGGGCGAGCGCGGGTGGAGCTGACTCCATCTGCACCAGCGTGCCCATCGCCCTGGCCAGATGCTGAGCTACCGCGAGTAACTGCTCGGGCGAATCTCCCGCCTGCAGAGCCTGGAGCCCTTGACCAAGACTCTCCCGTGCCTGACGGGCCAACGCTGCGATGTTCATGCGTCCTCCTATACGCAGCGATCAACGGCGATCCCGCGGCCTTCGCTAAAAAAATTGGTCGCGTTTGCAGGGCGCTGCTAACTCAGTGTGATGAATGCCGAAGCGAAGAGTCGTACTCTAGGCGCATTCCTGCGCGCGGGTAAGCGCTTCGACGCCTCCGCTGCGCGGCGCCCGCTGGTGGTGTTCGAGAACGTCTACAAGTCGTTCCGTGAGCGCCCCAGCGTCTTTCGCGCGCTCAATCTGCAGATCGAGCGCGGCGAGTTCGTGTTCGTCACCGGTCCTTCCGGCGCCGGCAAGAGCACCTTGCTGCGGCTGATCTACGCCGATCAGAGCGCGGATGCCGGGCGTGTGCTGTTCATGGGGCGAGAGGTGAGCAACCTCACCGCGGACTCCATCCCGTACCTGCGCCGCAACATCGGCGTGGTGTTTCAAGACTTCCGTCTCGTACCGAACTGGAGCATCGCAGAGAACCTGATGCCGCCGCTGGAGGTGCTGAGCGTACCTCGCCGTCTGATTCAGACGCGAATCGCCGAGGTGCTCGACCGGGTGGGCCTGTCGGGGCGCGGTGAAGAGCTGGCGGGGACGCTGTCGGGTGGTGAGCAACAGCGGGTCGCCATCGCGCGGGCGATCGTGGGTGAGCCGGCGTTGCTGCTCGCCGATGAGCCGACCGGCAACCTGGATCCGCAGCTGGCGGTCGATATTTTGGGCCTGTTCGAGGATATCAACGACACGGGAGTGACCGTATTGTTTGCTACACACGACCGCAGCTTGCTCGATATCCGACCGCGCCGAGTCATCGTGCTCGATGAAGGTCAGGCGCAGGATCTCTCGGGCGGCCTGGGAGTGAGCCCGTGAGCGGGCGCATCACCAAAGTCAGTCTGAGCAAACATGAACGCCTGGCAGCGAGCAGTGCGAGGAGGACGTCACGATTGGCAAATGCAGCTATCGAGTGTCTTCAGCGTGGGGGTGGCCTTCATCTGTCTGATCAGCGCCCTGCTGATCGTCACCAACGTCGATGAGCTGAGGGCGCGCTGGATGCACAACGGGCGTGCATCGGTGTACCTGCAAGCGAACGCGGCGCCCGAAGAGGTGGAGGCGATCGCGCAGGCCCTGCAGAAGACGCGCGGTGTCGTGCGCGTGGAGCGTGTCTCCAGTGAGGCCGCACGCGACGAGCTGCTGAAGAGCGGCGACGAGATCCTGGCCAGCTTGCCGCCGGAGGCCTTCCCCGCCTCGCTCGAGGTGCGCGTGTTCGATCCGGAGCAATCCGGAGCGCTGAGCCGCATGGCGGAGAAGCTGCGCTTCCTGCCCAAGGTGGAGGCCGTGGAGACGTACGAGGCCTGGGGCGAGAAGCTGGCGGGCGTGCTGGGCTCGGCGCGCACGGCCGCAGCCGTCCTGGCGCTGGTGGTGCTGGGCACGGTGGTGAGCGTGGTCGGCTCCACCATCCGCCTGAGCTTGCAGCGCCGGCGGATCGAGGTGCAGGTGCTGAAGGTGGTGGGCGCAACCGACGACTACGTGCGCCGCCCCTTCGTGCTGGAAGGCGCAGCGCAGGGCGCACTGGGCGCGCTCGGTGCGCTGGTGGTGGTGATCGTGGTGTTTTTGGCTGCGCACGCTCGCTTTGACAGCGAGCTGACGCTGCTCCTCGGCACCTCGCCGCGCTTCTTGCCCTGGTACGCGATCGCGGCCCTGGTGGCGCTGGGCGGCCTGCTGGGCGCGATCTCCGCCCATCTGAACCTGAAGAAGCTGCTCGCTGCATGAAGGCACGCTGGGTCCTGCTCCTGGCGCTGAGCGCCGGAACCGCGCTGGGCGCGCCCGCCAGCGAGTGGCTGGCGCCGGGCCTGGGCAGCGCCGAAGCGCCCGAGCTGCCCGGCGCGCTGAACGATGACGCCGAGCAGCTGCGCGAAGAGCTGGAGGCGTTGAAGAAGGAATCCGCCGAGCGGCGCGCGCTCACGATCGCGCGGGGCCGCGCTTACGTGCGGCTCGCGCGCGCAGGCCTGCTGCCCCTCAGCCAGGGCCTGGAGGCATTTGCAGCACACACCTCGCGCCTGGAGCGGCTGCGCCGCGCGCTCGGCCGCGATCTGAGCCGAGACAAGGCCATCACCAGCCGTCAGATCGAGCTGGCTCGCTCACTGCAGTCGCTGGAGGCGCTGCCGCCTGCCGAGCGCAACGCCGCGGCGCGGGCGCGTGCGGCCATCCTGGCTGCGGAGGAGCGCGATCAGGCTTTCCAGCGCGCCTTTCAGAGCCAGTGGAGCCCCACCCCCTCCAGCACGGCCGTGTACGCCGCGCGCGTCTCGGCGAGCGATTTGCCCCGCGGCGGCTTCGCCGGCCAGCGGGGCCAGCTGGCCTTTCCGATCCCCGGCCGCTCGGAGATCCACACCATCCGCAGCCCGTCCGGTACCGGCAAGGCGGTCGTGATGAGCAGCACCTGGGGTTCAGCGGTGCGCGCCGTCTATCCCGGCCGGGTGGCGTTTGCCGACGAGTATCCCAATCTGGGCAACACCGTGATCATCGACCACGGCGGCCGGTTCTACACCGTCAGCGCCCACCTGCAGCGGATTAGCGTCCAGGTGGGAGATGAGCTTACCCTGGGACAACGAATCGGCACCGTTGGCACCTACGATCAAAAGCCGGCCTTGCTGTTCGAGGTCCGCGACGGGCAGAATACGTTGAACACCCCGGAGTGGTTCGGGATCTAAGCATATCTGCCCGCCGGCCTGAGATTCGTCGAAGGCAACATTTTTCGCAACTCGTGCCGTGGGCGACCGATTTGCGCGTGTACGTGAAGGCGGCGAATCGGCTGCGCGGAAGGGTCTGACATGGGAATCGACGGAATTGGCAAGGGTGGAGACGCCCCGAAGGTGGATCCGAGCTCGGGTGCCACGTCGGTTAAGGGCGTAGAAGGCGAACGCTTCGAGCTCTCGACCGAGAGCGTGGAACAGACTCAGGGCCCCGGCCTGCTGGAGCAGGTCCAGCGCGGCGAGGTCGGGCTGGATGCCTACCTCGACGTGCGGGTAAACGACGCCGTCGGGCATCTGGAAGGGCGCTTGTCCCCCGAGCAGCTCGAGTTCGTGAAAGAGGAGCTGCGTGCTCAGCTGCAGAGTGATCCGGTGCTCATCGAGCTGGTGCGCCGCGCGACCGGGCAGTCTCCGGAAGCGCCGGCGGGTTGAGCGCACGCCTGAGCCCGGGCGGTCTGGACTGACTCGTTCGAGCCGGTGCAGCTGGGCCCTGCTCGCTTCGGTGCTGCTGATGTGCTTCGCGTGTGGAGTGCTCGGCCCACCGGGTGGCGAGCGGCCGCGTCCCGTGTCCCCGCTGGCTGCGCAAGCCCTGGCTCAGCCGGGCCCGAGCGCTGCCGCTCCGAGCGTGACCGCGCCCGGTACCAGCGCCGAGCTCTCGGAGGCCGAGTCCACTGCGCCAAAGGTGCGGCTCGTGCGCCCGGAGGAGGAAGCGGCTCCGCCCGAGGCAGCCACCAGCCCGGCACCGCGTCACGGCTACCTGCCGGATCCACCGGCTCTCTCCGGCCGGGCCTGGTGGGCGTATGACATTCGCTACGATCGCGGAGTGATCACCGCGGGCTCCCCGGCGCTGCAGTGCCTGAAGCAGCCCAGAGCCAGCGCGCGCCGCCTGGGCAGGTTTGCCTTCGAGCTGTGGATCGGTGCAGAGCTCATCGATCGCATCCGCTTCGACTTCCCGCTGCTCGCGGGGCAGCCACCGCGGGTGGGCCCGCGGCGGCCGCTGCACGAGGAGCCCAGCTTCGCGCCCGGCGCACGTGTCTCCACGCGCATCCTGGTACCGGCGAGCCCCCGGGCCACACGAGCTCAGATCCTGGATCGCGCCACGGGGGAGACCATCCCGGTGGCGTGGCCACCCGAGGTGAGCTCGGGGCACGGTAGTGACGCGAAGGACGGCGGCGCGAGCCAGAGCAACCCCATGAGCGCCGCCTGCGGCAACGGCGTCTTCACCAGCCCTGCCACACCTACACCGCCCGCTCGTTGAACGCCCGGCGGGGTTACGCCGGATGGTAGCCTTCCTGGCCCGCGCTGTGCCACGCTGATCGGGTATGGCTGCCTGCGAGAACTGTGGACATCAAAATCAAGACGGCGCGCGCTTCTGCGCGGGCTGTGGCGGTCCCCTGCCCTCGGGGGAGCAGGATCCCACGTATCCCTTGATCGGTCAGGTCGTCGGAGGTCGCTACCACATCGTCTCGCTGATCGGCGAAGGCGGTATGGGGGTGGTGTACAAGGCCGAGCAGCGGCTCGGCTCGGCGGTGCGCAAGGTGGCGGTGAAGACGCTGCACGCGGACCTGTCGCGGGATCCGGCCATCACCGCGCGCTTTCATCGCGAGGTGGGCACCATCGCTCAGCTCGAGCACCCAAACACCGTGAAGGTGTACGACTTCGGCTCCACTGACGATGGCACCCTGTACATCGCCATGGAGTATCTCGATGGCAAGCCGCTCAATCGGGTCATCCAGGCCGATGGCGCGCTCGACCCGAGGCGGGTGAGCAACCTGCTGCGCCAGATCTCGGGCTCCCTGGACGAGGCGCACCGCCAGGGCATCATCCATCGCGACCTCAAGCCGGAGAACGTGATCCTGATCGAGCGCGCCGGCGAGAAGGATGTGGTCAAGCTCGTCGACTTCGGCATCGCTGCGCGGACCGAGTCCGCTGATCGAGCCAAGGAGCAGAAGCTCACCCAGCAGGGCATGGTGCTGGGCACGCCGCCATACATGAGCCCGGAGCAGTTCACGGGCAAGGCGCTGGACGCGCGCAGCGACGTCTACTCGCTGGGCATCATGACCTACGAGATGCTCACCGGGCAGCTCCCCTTCCAGGCGGACACGCCCTGGCAGTGGGCCACCCACCACATGACCAGCCAGCCCCGCTCCTTTGATGAGCTGCCGGCAGGGCGCGGCCTGCCGGAGGCGGTGCGGCGCACGGTGCTCGAGTCGCTGGCAAAGGACCCGGCAGAGCGGCAGAGCAGCGCCGGGCAGTTCCACACGGAGTTCGTGGCTGCGCTT
Source organism: Polyangiaceae bacterium (assembly GCA_025937895.1). GTDB lineage: Bacteria > Myxococcota_A > Polyangia > Polyangiales > Polyangiaceae > SZUA-265. The sequence goes on from JAICQL010000224.1 coordinate 11,417, forward strand.
TCAGCGCCCGCCACCGGCGCGCGAGCGGCGGTTGATCCGAGCGGCCGCACCGAGGCCATGCCGGAGGTACCCATGGGTATCGCGGCGACTCAGGCAATGCCGGAGGCAAGCCCGCTGTACCCCGGTGCGCCGGGCTCGGCGGGTAGAGCTGGGGCGCCCACGCCGCCAGGGGTCGTGGCCGTACCGCCAGCGCCCGCGCGGGATGCCGGCGCGGGCGGTGGCAAGGGGCTGATCTATGGGCTCGGGGGCGTTGCGGGCCTGCTCGGGGTCGGCGTGCTCGTGGCGCTGCTGTGGAAGCCGGGCGGCTCCAGCGATTCACCGCCGCTCGATTTGCAGCCCACTGCAGAGCGGCCCGGAGCCACAAACACCACAGCGAGCCCGGGCAGCGCGGCGGAGCCCGCCACGATTGAGCCCGATCCGGTGCCCCCCAGCCCCGAGCCGGAGCCCGAACCGGAGCCGCAGAAGACGACGAGCACGTCGAGCAAGACCACGAGCACGACCAAGCCTGCCAGCAGCAAGACCCCGACCCCAGCCCCCACGCCGAAGCCCAGCACCACGCCGACCCCGACCCCGACGCCCGCTCCGACCCCGACCACGAGCGTGCCTCAGCTGCCCCCCGGTACGCAGCTCCCGCCGGGCCTGCCAGTGCCGACGGCGCCCGTGCCCACCCCGGCTCCAGCGCCCGCCCCCACCCCGGCGCCGCCGAGCGGAGGCCCCGACGCCTGCGCCGCCTGCGTGCAGTCGGCGGACAGCAGCGCCATTCTCCAGGCGGCTCAGGCCTATTCGCAGTGCACGGACGCGAGGGCCAAGTCCATCTGCTCCAGCCGCGCAGCCAGAACGGCCGACAAGGAGGTGGTGCGCCTGTCCCGACTTGGCCGCTGCATCGAGGGAAAGGCCATCATGACGGCGGCCCTGCAAATGGGCGTACCGGAAGCCAAATTGGCAAAAGGACGGAAGGCCTGTCCGTAACGATCGTAACAATCAGCCCCGGCTCGATTTTCAACTCGGGGCAGCTCACCCCGCCAGGCTAGAGGCGGCCCTCGGCCGTGACCTTGACTGCCGAACAAATGCACGACTAGATCGCGCCTGATGTCGAGTAATCCAGTCGCGAGGTGGCCACAGGTCTCTCGTACGGAACGGTTTCGCGGGCTATGGGTAGCCCTCGACAACTGTCGATACGATCAGGTCACGCGTCAGCCCACCGAGGGGGATGTCGTGGACTCAGACCGTGATCTCGCGGATCTCTGTCGTCGCATGCGAGAGACGGGGCGCAGCTCCTGCTCCGTGTTGTTTTGTTCGGGTGACGTGTTCGTGGAGCAGACGACACCCGCCGCCAATCGACCGGCAAACAACACGGGCCTGCCGCGCACGCCGGGCATGAGCGGGCAGCGCTGAGCCTTTCTCGGGCTGATTTTTTTGATTCCCGCGCGGCGGCGCCGCTCGCTTCTCGGGGTCAGCAGCTCAACGCGGGAGTCGGCGTCGTTATTCCTGGCTGCCGCGCTGTTTTCTGGGCGCCGCTCCGGCCGATTCTGATTCGCCTTCGGCTCGAGCCAGTAGCTCCCCGCTGAACCTGCGGAGGCTGCGCTGGCAGAGAAGCCAAGCCCCTGCCCGACGAAGCCAGTGCCGAGACGAACCGGCGCTGAGCTACGACTGCAGCATCTTCGGCAGCGGCTGGCGGCAGGTGCGAACATCGGCGGTCCTCGAACATGGAACGCGCCGCTGGCACATCGGGTCAACCGACGATGGGTTTGACCACGGCTTTGCC
>JAICQL010000401.1 GCA_025937895.1 Polyangiaceae bacterium
ACAGCGCGCGCGCCACGCTGGCCGGCGCCTTGCTGCGGCCCGCCGCGACCAGGGTCAACCCGAACAGGATGCGTGCACCGGCGCGGCGCACGGCCTCCGCGGTGGGCAGGTACGCGGTGGCGTCTTCGCTCTCTGCCTCCGCCAGGTAGCACTGCGCGGCGCGCGCAAAGTGTAAGCGCCCGAGCCGCGCCCGCTGGCTCGCCGGTGGCACGTACAGCGTGCCCTCCAGCGCGCACGGGCCGCCCCAGAGCAAGGCCGCCACGTCCTCGAAGCGCTCGCGCGCGCTGAGCGCGAGCACGTCCTTGCCGCGGTAATACAGGCGCCCCGCCTCGATCAGGCTCAGCGCGGAGCTGAGCACCGGCAAGCCCTCCACCCCCAGCGCCTGGCTGGCGATCCGCGCCGGATCGCGCCGCCCCGTCGCGCGCTTGCACAGGCGCTCCACATCTTCGGCGAAGTACTCGCGCGCACGCCGTGACTGCCCCGCGCGGCTGCGGATGAGGCCGCGGCTGACGTACGCATACAGGGTGGCGCGAGTAACCCCGAGGCGACTGGCGGCCTGTGCCGCGCTGAGATAGCTGGACATGTTGATTTATGGATCAAGATTGACGGTAATTCGCGCCGGCGTCATCTGATCTTCATGAACAGCGCCATTTCCTCCACCCTCTCTGCCACCGCCGCCCCCACGGACACCGTTCGTTCCGGACTGGAGGGCGTGCTCGCCGCAGAGACACGGCTGAGCCGCGTCGACGGCCAGCGCGGCCAGCTCACCATCGCCGGCTACGCCGTGCAGGAGCTCGCGCCCCACGTGAGCTTCGAGGCCCTCGTACACCTGCTGCGGCAAGATCGCCTGCCCGAGCAGGCAGAGCTCGAGGCCCTGCGCGCCGCCATCGCCAGCCAGCGCGCGCTCGACCCGATCACGGTGGAGCTGCTGCGCCAGGCCGCCCGGTGCGGCGCGGCCCCCATCGACGCCCTGCGCCTCGGGCTGTCCGCGCTGTGCCTGGAGGGTGAGCCCAGCCCCGAGCGTCTGTTCGGCGCGCTGCCCAGCGTGGTGGCGGCGTACGCGCGGCTGCAGGCAGGCCTCGAGCCAGTGGCTCCCGATGCCAGCCTGGGCTGCGCCGGCAGCTTCCTGCTGCAGCTGCGCGGTCAGCGCACGCGCCCCGAGGACGAGCGGGCGCTCGAGACGTACTGGAACACCGTCGCCGATCACGGCCTCAACGCCTCCACCTTCAGCGCGCGCGTGATCGCCAGCACCGGCAGCGATCTCGGCTCCGCCATCGCGGGCGCGCTCGGCGCGCTCAAGGGCCCGCTGCACGGCGGCGCTCCCGGCCCCGCCCTGGCAGCCCTGCTCGCGCTGCGCGCCCAGCCGGGCGATCTCGCCGAGAACACCCGCCGCTGGGTGACGGCAGAGCTGGCCGCTGGCCGCCGCATCCTGGGCTTCGGGCATCGCGTGTACAAGGTGCGCGATCCGCGCGCTGACGTGCTGAAGAGCGCCGCCGCACGGCTGCTGGCCGGCACGGATCTACTGGCCAGCGCCGAGAGCCACGAAGCCGCCGTGCTCGAGGCGCTGCGCCGCGCCAAGCCGGACCGCGCCATCGCCACCAACGTCGAGTTCTACACGGCGCTCTTGCTGCACGGCCTCGGCTTCGAACCGGCGCTGTTCACCTGCATCTTCGCGCTGGGCAGGGTCGCCGGCTGGCTCGCGCACGTGACCGAGCAGACCGCGCGCGGCCGCCTGATCCGCCCCGACGCGCTGTACGTGGGCGCCGAGGGCCGCAGCTTGTTGCACGGAGCAACGGCCGCTCACTGACGGGCTGCGCGCCAAAGGCTGCGCGCTGAAGGCCCCCAAGGAACTACTGCCCGGCAAACACCAGCGGGATGCCCACCTCGGTGTCCCGCTCCGCGGCAGGAAAGACCCACGCCCGCACGCTGCGCTCGATGCAGCGCTCCAGGTCCGGGTAACCGCGCGCGCGCACCGCCACTTGCCGCACCTCGCCCGCCGCGGCGACGTCCAGGGTCACCGTCACCGTGACGTTCAGCGGCTCGTGCGAGCGCGAGCGCGGCGCCACCTCGGAGCAATCGCGGCCGATCGAGCGCCAGTTCGCGTCCACCACCCTGGCGATGGCCTTTTCATCCAGTCCCGGCACCGCCACGTCCGGCGCAGGCGCCCGCTGCTCCGCTACCACCGCCGGCTTCGCCGGGCTGGGCCGCGGCGCGAGCGCAGCTCGACAGGTCTGCAAGCTGAAAGCGGGCATGGGCTCGCCCGTCCTGTCCGAGCGAATCTGCGCCCCCTGACACACGTTCTGGATGCGCGACAGCCGATACTCCGCCACAAACGCGGCGCACTCCGCGCCACCGGTCAGGTCCACGCCCTTCCAGATCGAATCGATGAAGCGATCTTCACAGACGGCCTTGTCGGCGCGACCCTCCACCATCGAGCCCGCCACTGCCGGCGAGCCACCCCGCGGAGCACCCGGCGCGGCACCGTCCGATGCGGCACCGTCCGATGCGACACTGCTCGACACGACACTGCTCGACACGACACTGCCCTGTGTTGCACTGCCCGGAACAGCCGGCGCGACACCGCTCGATGCGACACCGCTCGATGCGTCACCGCTCGATGCGTCACCGCTCGATGCGTCACCGCTCGATGCGTCACCGCTCGATGCGACACCGCTCGATGCCTCCGCAGTGGCGA
>JAICQL010000361.1 GCA_025937895.1 Polyangiaceae bacterium
ATCTGCGCGCCTGTAGGATGAGGCAGGTTTCCTGCTGTTTCCGCGCGCGTTGCCCGCGGGGCCGGAGCCGCCGATCGCATGGTCTGAGTCGCAGCTCGGCGGGTGCGGCTCCGTAACCAACGCGCTGGAGCGGCTGCTGACCAGCCAGTCGAGGCTCTGGTCATGGTCCGCGACGATAGAGCCAGATGACCGGCACGCCGTCGTACGTGCCGACGTGCGCGGGCCGGGTGGTGCCGTAGTCGACCCAGATCATGTGCTCGACCCGGCTCATGTGTTGCTCGTGGTGGTACAGGGCGACCTGGGAGCCGGCGACGCTGCGGCGCGGGCGGAGATCGGCGCGCAGGCGGCCGTCGCGCTGCAGCATGGCGAAGCTGTCGAGCGCGGTGTCGTGCACGAAGACGCGCGCGCGCTCCGGGGCGAGCTCGTTCACTTGCTCCTGGACGGCGCCGGTGGTGTAGCCCCAGAAGCTGCGGTTCAGGCCGATGGTGGCGGCACCTGGCGCGCCGCCGACCAGCGGCGTGTACGCGCTGAGCGCCCAGGGATGGGCGTGCCAGGTCATCAGCGCGGGCGCGAGCACGAGGCTAGCGGCGAGCGCAGCCTGCGCCGGCCCGGCGAAGCGCGCGAAGCGGCCGCTCTGCAGCAGCTCCCGGAGCTGCTGCGCCAGCCAGGCGAAGCCGCCGCCCGCCAGTAGCGCCAGGAACGGGTAGGCGGTCATCCAGTGCTTGGTGCCGCCGAAGATGGGCGTGGTGTCGAACACCCAGGGGCCATAGGCGACGCCTGCGCAGAGCAGCCAGAGCGAGGCGTTGCTGGCGCCGGGCGAGGGTGCTGCAGGGGGGGCCGTCAGCGGGCCCTCCTGATGAGCCACGGGGGCCGCTCGCAGCCGAGCCCATCCTCCCTCGCTCCGGAAGTAGCGCACCGCCGTCGCGACGGTGCCGAGCGCCGCGCACCACAGAGTGATCGAGGGCACCGTGGCTGCCGTCATCAGCCAGGCATACGTGCGGGGAAACGGCGGCTCGAAGTAGGTCTGCCCCAGAAACTCCATGTTGTAATAGACATGGCGCAGGTGGAACTGGGCGTACTCCTCCAGCCGCGCCCAGGTGTCCTGCCAGATCCAGGGCCAGAGCGCGTAGAACACCAGCGGCCCGAGCAGCAGCAGGAAGAAGACCGCCGAGGGCACGCGCAGGCGGTACCAGGTGCGGCGTGCCTGCGCGCCGAGCAAGCGCCCGTCGAGCACGTGCCATACGAGCACGTGCGCCACGAAGGCCACAGGTAAGAACCAGGCGTTGTGCTTGGTCTCGAGCGCCAGCCCGTACAATAGACCGCAGGCGATGCCCCAGCGCCAGCTGCGCGTCTCGAAGCTGCGCTGATAGGCATAGGCCACGAACAGCCAGAACGCGCTGATGGGCAGATCGAAGCAGGCGAGGTGGCTGTGATAGAACACGCGCGGGATGCAGGCGAAGGCCAGCGCCGCCACCACACCGCCGGTGCGCCCGTACACACGCCGCCCCCAGAGGAAGATGACCGCCACCGCCAGCGCCGCCAGCAGCATGGAGGGCAAGCGATAGCTGGTGCCGCTCTCGTCGAGCAGCGAGCCCTCCAGCCAGTGCTGCGAGGCCCAGAACAGCGACTTCATCAGCGAGGGGTGCTCGCGATTGACCTGCCAGTAGTGATCGATGGTGTCGCCGCGCAGGGCCTCTGCCCGCTCGCTCAGCAAGAGCTCGAACCACTCGCCGTACGTGCGCGCGGCGTGAAAGTAGAAGCCCTCGTCGCGCGCGTAGCCGAGATCGCGCACGGTGCCGAGCAGCGCCGCGAGGTAGCCGCCAGCGAGCGCCAGCGCGAGCAGGGGATCGATAAAGGCGCGCGCCCGGCGTGCCCAGCGCTCGCGTGACATCAGCGCGCCTCCGCCTGAAAGCAGAACCAGCGCCGCCACAGCTTGGCGCTCTGCACGCTGAGCTCCACTGCCTGCGTCTGGCCGGCAAAGCGCTCGGTGGAGAAGCTGAAGGGCTTCCAGCCCTCGCCGTCCGAGTGCACGTATTCGCCGATGCGCTCGCCTGCCACGTGCAGCTCGAGCCGGATGTCGGCGCCCTTGCTCTCGCGCTCGAAGAACCACGGCAGGCCCGCGTAGCCGTGGAGCTCCGTACCCAGCGGCACGCCCTCGAAGCGCAGCCGCAGCTGGCCGCGCTTGGGTGGATGCGCCCAGATGCAGCGGCGCGGCAGGTAACGCTGATCTTCGATCACGGTGGGGCCCACGAACAGCGCTTCATTGCCCTGCGAGCAGCTGAAGCGCGGGCTGGGGAAGGTGGGGTGGCCGTGGAGATCGCCGTTGCTCACCTGCGCGGGACCGAAGGGGCAGTCAAAGCGCTGGCCGTCTTGCTCCACCCACACACTCAGCTCGGGGGGCTGCAGGTGCGCCAGAAAGTCGTACAGCACGCGCGCTGGAGCGGGGTTCTTCCAGCTGCGCAGCTGGAAGCGGCCCACCTGGCGCTGCTGCTCGAGCTGCCAGCTCGCCAGCTCGGGTGCGCTCTGCCCCAGGATTGCAATCTCGAGCGCGCGCTCGAAGCGGGCGTCGTCCGCGCGTGCCACGTGTGCCAGCGGCATTGCAGAGTCGCCGAGCGCCTGCCGGGCGAGCGGCTCCGCCCAGGAGGGTGACACCACGATCAGGGTGTCCGGCGTGAGCAGCGGCCGCACCTCCGGCTCCAGGGCCATCCACTCGTCCGGACGCGGTGCGGCACGCGAGAAATGGAAATGCAGGACCAGCTCCAGCACGCCCACACCCATCGTGGCCAACACGAGCAGCCCCCGCCAGCGGCCCTGGCCCAGCGCTCTCCCGGCCACAAATCCGCGAAACGTCGCCAGAAAAGCTAGACCCGGCACAGCTCGCCGCAGACTGCCACAAAACCGGGGGCAACGGCCCACTCCGGCGCATGCCGGCAGCGCGCCGGCCAGACCACGTTAAGGGAAGCCCGAAGCTGGCCGTCTCGAGCATGGGTAGCCCGCCGTGACCGCTTTTAGCGCGCAGCGCTCTGCGGTGACGGCCCCGGGACAGGCACGAAGCATTGCAGAAACGAAAGTTGCTTTTCACAACTGAAGTGCAATACTGCCAAGATAGGCCCTAACCATTCGAAAGATTAGGGGTGGGTTTTTGGTACGACTCCTGCAGTTCTCCCGCGTGAGGCAGCAGGTCGATGGCGTCCCCCCCCTCCGTCCGGTCTGCTGCCGCTTTGTTCTAACGGCGGCCTGGGTGTTTCCCCCCCTCCACCCAGGCCGCTGTTTCTTTTTGTCAGTTCCCGAAGCCTCCGCGAGCCGCAGCTAGCCTGCCCAGCCACGGACAGTGCTTGGAGCGCCCTGCCAGTCGAGCTCGGCCAGTGCCGTGGCGTGGCCGGCAAGGAGCGCTGCCGGCAGGCTAGACGTCTTCCCATCTCTGCCGTCGCACTCCGGCATCCACGAAAGGAAGCGCCGCCCGACACTTGACCCCGGCGACGCGCCACGGGTATCCCTGCCCGGGGTTGGGCCTCGACCAGGCTCCGCCTACGCGCCCCTAGCTCAGCTGGATAGAGCGTCGGACTTCGAATCCGCAGGTCGCAGGTTCGAATCCTGCGGGGCGCGCAAAAACGGCTGCCGGAATTGGCAGCTACACGGTTCGCGAGGGGATCACCGAGCGGTTCGCGCGAACCGGGTCGGCGGACCTTCGTTTAGTTGTTGGCGAGATTCATCGCGTGGCCCTCGTGCTCCGGGTCCCAGAGCAAGAGCTGGAAGGTGGCTCCCATGAGCACACCCCAGACTCGGCCACCTCCGTCGACGCGGAGCTGAAATACGGATTCGACGTCAGGGCAGTGCTGCTGGATGACGTCGCGCAGCGGACGGTCGAGTTCACCGACCTCCGATGGGTGGCAGCTCGGCTTGCGCCGAATCTCCTTCCACCTCATCGAGCTGTAGCTTCGGAGTGCACCGTAGACGCTGACACGGACTTTCTCATCGTCCATCGATGTCCAGCGGTGTGAGCCGGCAGCGGTGATCACCCGCTTGAAGCACCACACGGGAGTGCGGTCCATGTCACTCTCGGGGTTCTCCGCGATGCGCGGCCCGGCTTGTTTGCCGGCCGCAACCATCTGGTTGAAGGTTGGACCCTTCGACTTATCGCGTCGCGGTTTCGCCACGGTCGAGTAGACTGCTGTAGTACTCTTCCATAGAGGCGAGGGAGATCACGGCGTTACAGAACTGTCCGTCACTCAGGAATCCCCGCGCTTCACGCCAGGGACGCTCCTTGTGCGTGAGCTCGCTGAGCCACTGAGCGTCCTTGTCGCCGTAGAACGTCAGGACCTGATCGATAGTTTCGCAAGCGTCCCTATCAAGGTGCTCGGGGTGAGCATTGATGAGCGCCTCGTAGCCTTCACGTCGCACCATGAAGTCGCCGCGGTGCGTGTTGTACAGCTCCCGCACCACCGGTCCGTTCGCCCAAGCTTCGATGTTCTCACCGAACAGCGGGCGCTCATCCCACACCAGCGACCAAGCCTGGCAATAGTACACCAGCTTCTGCAGCTTCATGGCGCTCATCGGCCCAAGCTTCTGCAGGATGTACGCTGCTACGTTATGTACGTTTGTATGAGGTTGCTGTTCGTCCACGGGGCGCCTCCCGTCGGCGGAGTCGTAATCAACTAGAAGACTACGGGCCATAGCTGAAACGCGCGAGGTCAGTCTGCTAACGCGGCGAGCGGAGGCATTACGCCTCGTTTCGGGACCCACAGTCATGAACAAAAGGTCACCTAGAAGGGCCCTGAGTGAACGCAGGAGCGTCTTCCCGGTCGTCAACGGGCCGCCGGGTCCATCCACCTCCGCCTGGCTCCGTGAGGCCGTCAGAGGCCTTCCTGGGCCATCCGTTGATACTGGAAACATTCGTCGCTCCTGTCTGGCGCAGCTAAATTAACCCGTGTTAACGGGTCTTCAAGAGGGCCATGGAGCATTCGGCGCGGCGCGCAGCTAGTTGCGCGAGGTGCCACTCAGGCGTGCGTTCGCGTCCGAGCCCAGAGAGACCTGGGGAGCTGGCTCCGGTGC
>JAICQL010000367.1 GCA_025937895.1 Polyangiaceae bacterium
GCCAGCAGCTCGCCATCGGGGCCCTCGGGCGTGTCGTTCACCGAGCGGATGCTGCGCACCCGAAAGGGATCGAGCGGCGGCAACGTCTCCGGACCCGCGTTGCAGTCGTTCAGGCTGAAGCCGTTCGTGTCGCGCCCGCTCGAATAGCCGGAGGTGCGCGCCACGTCGAGCACCGAGCGGCCCAGCGCCGGATCGCTGACCGTCTCCGCGTCACCGCTGGGGTACGCGAACGAACGCGCCTGCAGGCCCAGCCCGAGGAGCTGCGCGCGATCCCCCGCGATCTCGCGCACCCGCTCCGACTCGGGCAGGGTGCTGAGCAGCGGATGGCTGAGCGTGTGCCCGCCCAGCTCGTGACCGCGCGCCTGCAGCTCGAGCGCGCTCTGCACGCTCATGTACAGGCTGGCGGCGCCGTTGGCGCTGCCGTCGTGCAAGCGCGGGCTGTTGACGTAAAACGTGCCCCGCAACCCGCGCACCTCCAGGATGGCCGCGGCCTCGAGCTGCGGCGCAAACGTATCGTCGAAGGTGAGCGACACCACGACGGTCGGAGCACCTGCCGGCACGTCGAGCGGCGGCGCCGCTTGCGAGCTTGCGCCCGCATCGGAGCTGCCGGGCGGCGATGCGACGAGGGAGGGCGCCAGCGGGCCCTCCATCCCGGGCGAGCTCTGCACCCCGCCCGCGCCCAGCGGCGGGGACTGCGCACCGCCGGCAACCGCCGCGTCACCGCCCGGCCCTGCTGGACGCTCCGCCGCGACCGAGCTCATCACCTCTGGCGAGCGCTCGGAAGAAACACAGCCGCTCCACGCCAATCCACAAACAGTGAAACAAACAACTCTGGCTCGCATGCTGCGCTCCCCTACCGGCTCACCTGCCACGGCACTCTTTTTTTTCACGGTTTGTCCCACGGCACTCATTTTCCCGGAGCACCGTGTATCTGGTTCGACCGAGAGGTGCCATCGTACCGGCTGGATTGTGGCCGTACCGGGCAACGAGTCACGATTCGCATTCTGCCGAGCGACATCGTTCGAGCCCGCTTCAGGCCGCGCCAGGATCTACTGGATCACCAGCTCTCACGGCATTTTTCCGCATAGCCCTGGAACTACGAGGCATGCTATCGCGACGCGCCGAGATGTGGCTGGGCGAGCAGAGTGAAGCTGCGCCCGCCAACATGCACAGCCATGAGGTCGAAGATGAAGGCGCTCCAGATTGGCACCAGGTCGTGCTCTTGCTGGGTTGGTGGGGCAGCTCCGCTCGCGAAATGCTGGCTCGCGCTGCTCGGCAGCGCGTGGGCCCTCAGCTGCTCTGCCATCGACGAGCGGGAGCCCACCCTGAGTGAAGAAGGCGACCGAGCCGTGCCTTCGCTGCGTCCGAACCCCATGTCGAGCACCGGCAGCGCCGGCTCGCAGGGCACCACCTCCAACTTTCCAGGCGCTGGCGGGAGTGGGCCAGCGAGTGGCGCTGGCGGCATCCCGAGCCCGGGCAGTGGTGGTTCGCAAGCGGGGGGTGCCGGGCCCGCACCGGCCGCAGCAGTGGACGCCGAGTGCCCCGCAGACGGCGATCCGGCAGCGCCCGCGCCGTGCACCACCATCGACTCGCAGCCCGGCGCGTGCTCGCCACCGGGCCTCTGCACGGAGTATTGCGTCGTCGGCAGATCGCTGGCCGGCGCGTGTCTGGTTCAGCCCGGTTGATGCACGCCGAGGGATGATGGCGTGCAGCTCGTGAGATTGAAGTGGTGAGAAGGATGTTGAAGAAAGTCGTCAGTGCCGTCGCCGTTACTCTGACCCTGGCCGTGCCCGCGCTGGTCATCGCCCAGCAGCGAGGCATCGCCCCGTTCACGGAGAACGAGCCCTTGACCACCACCCGCCTGAATCAGGTGGTCAGCGCCGTCAATGCCATCGATTTTGCCACCCCGCTGTTCCTGGAGGCGGTGCCGGGCAACGCGGATGGCACCGCGTCGGTGCGTAACTTCACCGCGCAGAGCCCGGGCCTGTTGCTGCTGGTGCCGGGCGGCACCGGCTTTCAGGGCGTGAACCTGGACATCACCGGCACGCCCAATGGCGGCCCCGACGTCCTCGGTCGGTCGCGGGGCGGCACCACCGTCACCATGCCGATCGGCACCGGGCAGACGATCACGGTGAGCTTCACCAATGCCGCGAACCAGACGCCGAACATCAACGTGTACTTCGTGGCGCTCACCGGCGGCCCGCCCCCGGTCGCCAGCTGAGCGCCTCCGCGGGTGCTCGCCAAGCGCCCTGAGCTGTGACACGCTGCGCGCGTGTGGCTCCATGACCCTCCCCTCGTCGCTCGCCTGAAGCTGCTCGCGCTGAGCGCCGTCGCCGCAGCGCTCTGTGCCTGCGGCGCCGGGGGCATGCAGGGCGCTCCGCCAACGCCGCAGGACGAGCGGGTGCGCGTGGTGCAGGTGCCGACCGAGGCGCTCGAGCAAGCGGTGCTGACCAAGCAGCCCGCGCTGCGCAGTGATCAGGTGGAGCTGGCGGTCGCCTTTCCCGAGGGCTTTGCTGCCGGGAGCGTTCACCCCATCCTGGTCACGCAGGTGACCGCCGACAGCTTCCGCCCGAACATCGCGGAGCTGTCAGCGTACACCTCCGCCGCGCTCGAGCAGGGCTTTGTGGTGCTGACCGCGCAGGTGATGCCGTGGGCGGAGGGCGAGCGGCAGGAGACGCTGTTGCACCGCTATGTCGCGCTGCGCGCCGCCCTGCGCTGGCTCGCCGCCGAGGCGCCCGGCAGCGCCGAGTGGCCGCTCGTGATCGCTGGCTTCTCCGGCGGCGCCAAGATCAGCCAGGCGCTGGCCTTCAGCCTGCTGGGCGAGCGGCGCAAGGTGGCCGGGCTCTTCCTGGGCGGCTGCAACGAGGCGCACGCCGGGGCGTTGCTCGGTGAATATCCGCAGCTGAAGCCCGCGTTTTCGCAGGTCGCCGTGTTCCTGAGCGTGGGCCGGGACGATCGCATCTCCACCCCCGCCGCGGTGCGCACGGTGGCGGAGGAGCTGCGCGGCTCCGGGGTGCAGCAGCTCGAGGTCTCCGTTTACCCGGGCGGGCACCGCCTGGATCAGCAGGAGCTCACCAAGGCGCTGCGCTGGTTCCGCGCGCGGCTGCCCAGCTAGCGCGCTGCCTTCTTCTTGGTCTTCCTGGCGGGCTTGGTCTTCTCGACCACCTTCTGCGCCGCCGTTTCGCCGGTGCGCTGCGCCGGCGGCAGCAAGTCTGCAAGCACCAACCGCGCCAGCTGTTGCACGAAGCCGTCTTCCGTCATCGCGCCCCCCTGCCGCCCGAGCAACAGCTCGAGAAACACGAAGTACCAGACCGAGCCGGTGATGATCTGGGCGATGCCCGGCGCGTCTCGCTGCTGCAGGTAACCCGCGTCCATCTCCTCCTGCAGCATCTCCCCCAGGGTGCGGATGGCCACCAGCGGCGCCGACTCGGGCCCGGCGAGATCGGCAGGCAATGCCCCGACGTGGGCGCGAAAGGACCAGGCCATGATGACCACCGGCGCCACGTTGCGCAGCACGTCCGCCTGCCAGCGCAGGAAGCGCTCGAAATCCTTCTTCGTGCGCAACGGGGCCTGCGCGCGCATCTCGCGGCGGATCCAGTCTCCGGCGATGTCCGAGCTCATCGCCACCTTGTGCAGCCCCGCCTTGCTGCCGAAGCGCTTGAACAGGATGCCCTCCGACACCCCGGCGCGCTCGGCGATTTCGGCCGTGGTGGCGCGCGGCCCCTTCTCCGTGAACACGGCCCGGGCGGCCTCCAGGATCTGGTCGTCGGAGATGGTGACGGGACGAGCCATAATTAGTAAGTGCTCACTAACCCGGCGGACGCAAGGTGGGAAGTGCGCTCCGTTGCCCGGCAAGCGTCGGTCGGACAGTGTTCAGTGACATCGTTCGGGAGCGGGACGGTGGCGTTCAGCGCAGGGGTGCAGCCGCAGAGCTGGAGCGTAGCGCGCGCAGCCAGGATCCCACCATCGCCACAAAGATGCCGCTCCACGCCAGCAAGGCCAGGTAGATGAAGCAGCGGGGCACCGCCAGCAGAAAGCTGAGCTCCGTGGCCTGCGCCAGCCGCGCCGTGGCCACGGTGTACATGCCCAGCGGAAAGACCATGCCCCAGTACTGCGGGTCGTAGTGGAAGGGAAAGCGCCGCACCGCGTGCCGCCAGAATGCCAGGATGACCAGCAGCGGGATCCACCACGTGGCGGCGACCCAGAAAAACAGCGTGAAGCCGGTCAAAAACGGCCGCAGCAGCTCCAGCAGCGGGAAGGCGCTGCGCGAGAGCAGGAGCATCGAGCCGGCGAGCGTGGTGATCGCCACCGCGCCCATGTTGATCCAGTACGGCGGAGTCAGCCGCTCCACCGGCATCTCCAGGAACGTGAAGCGATAGAAGATCAACGTGATGATGGTCAGGTACAGCAGTGCGCCCAGCAGATACATGCACAGGGTGAAGAACAGCACCGGCTGCGGCGCGCTCATGCCCGGTGCCAGCAGTGAGCCCAGCGCCGACACCGCCTGCGTACCCACGATCGCGATCAGCCAGGCGCCGTTGATGCCCTCCTCGAGGGTGGGCTTCTGCTCGCGCACGACCACCGCCGTGAA
>JAICQL010000377.1 GCA_025937895.1 Polyangiaceae bacterium
CGCTGGCACCGCTGCTGAGCCGACGCACACTCGAGAGCCCGACCCGTTGCTGTGCGTTGATCGGTTGCGCCGTCTTGCTCCTGCAGAACCTGGCCGATCTCGGACTGGAGCTACCCGCGGTCGCGGCAATGTTGTGCATGGTGCTCGGCGCCCTGCGGGGCGCTCCTGGACAAGACGAGGACGTCGACCCGAGTGCCTCGGAGGCTGCGTCTCCGCGCCGCGACGGTCTACTGATGGCCGCCTGCACCTTGACCGTCGTCTGCGTGCCGCTCGCGGTCGGCTACGGTGCGGAGTCGACCGTACGGCTCCGCCGCGAGCTTTACGATCTTCTCGCCAGCACGCAGCCGCCGCCAGCTGGCTTCTGGTTCAAGCTCGAGGGCGCGGTGCGCGCGTATCCCGCGGAGCCGTATTTCCCTCTCCTGGGGTCCTACGGAGCGCTGGCGGCCGGCAAAAATGCCTTGCCATGGGTCGCGCGCGCCCTGGAGCGCCACCCGCAGCATGCACCGTCCCACCTGCAACTCGCACGCGTCTTGCGCGCACAGGGGGCCGGGTCGCAAGCCCTCGGCGCCATACGCCGGTCCCTGGAGTTGGACCCGACGTCAGCACCTGCAGCGTTCGAGCTGGGGCGCCAGTGGGGGCTGAGCCCAGCCGCGCTGGAGGCGGCAGCCCCCCTGGGCCGCGCGGGGGCGCCCTTCTTGTTGCTGCTGGCCGAGCGCACCAATGACATCACCGTTCGCGAACGCCTGCTCGAGGAGACGCTAGCGAGGGATCCAGATGCGGCGGACGCACACCATCGTCTCGCGCTGGACCTGTTGCACGAAGCTGCGCGCCCTACAGGCCCCTGCGCCGCCGACCGTGACCGATGTTGGGCCAGGTTGAACGAACACATCCGGAAGGCGGCCGTAGCGGGTAACTCGCGCGCCGTCGTGCTGGAGGGGCGCCTGCTGGCTGCGCGCGGTGAAAACGAGCGCGCCGAGAAGTATCTGGAAGACGGGTGCCAGGAGTTTCCTGGTGACCTGAAGTGCCTCCGCGCCTGGGTATCCATCGCACTGAGCAACCAAAGCCCTCGCCTGCAAGAGGCAGTGAACGCGCTCGTCGCCTCGGGATGCCGTACCGCGGATGTCTGTGCCCAGACTCACATGAGCCTGGGCGCGTTGTTCTCCAATGCAGGGCGCTGGCACAACGCGCTCAGCCACTTTCAACACGCCGCCCGCGAAGCCCCCACGACGGAGACCTGGCAAGCGGTGGCGAGAGCTGCCGAGCATCTCGGCGACGAACCCTTGGCCAGAGATGCTCGCCGCCGCGTCGGCTTGTTTGCGCAACCTTCAGCGCCTCCAAGCGGCGGCGCGGGTGTCAACCACTAGCGAGGCGCAGCGCCGCCGGCGCGCGCGCCCTGATGCACGCGCGAAGCGCGCACCAGGGGCGAGAGCGCGGTGGTGTCCGCTGGACGCCCCTCACAGACCGAAGACCCGGCTCCGCTCAGCGCCCTTCACCTTCGCCAGCGCGTCGCGCGTGTCGACGACGATACGCGCCTCGCGCGCCAGTTGCTCGCGGTCGAGCACGTCATGATCGGTGATGATGACGACCAGGTCGTACGCGCCATAGTTGGCGGCTACCCCTCTCCGCTCGCCGTGTGGCAGATCCATGGTGGGCACGTAGGGGTCGGTGAAGTCCACTTGTGCCCCCTTCTTCTCCAGCTCCTCGATGACCTCGAAGGCGGGCGACTCGCGCACGTCATTGACGTTTTTCTTGTAGGCCACGCCGTAGATCAGGATCTTCGACCCCTTGACGGACTTCGAAAACTGATTCAGCGCGTCGGCGCAGCGCTCCACCACGTAGCTGGGCATGGAGCTGTTCACTGAATCTGCCAGCTCGATGAAGCGCGCCTGTCCCTTGAGCGCCTTGAGCTTCCAGGACAGATACAGTGGATCGATCGGGATGCAGTGCCCGCCCAGCCCGGGGCCTGGGTAGAAGGGCATGAAGCCGAAGGGCTTGCTGGCGGCGGCGCGGATCACCTCGAAGGGGTTCACCCCGAGCTTGCGGCTCATCAGCGCGATCTCGTTGGCGAGACCGATATTCACTGCACGGAAGGTGTTCTCCAGCAGCTTCACCATCTCCGCCGTCTCGGTGGAGCTCACCGGCACGAGGTGCTCAATCACGTGGGAATAGAGCGCCGTGGCGACGGCCAGGCATGCTGGCGTGGCGCCACCGATCACCTTCGGTGTGTTCTTGGTCTTGAAGACCTCGTTGCCAGGGTCGACCCGCTCCGGCGAAAATGCCACGAACACATCTTTACCCAGCTCGAACCCCTTCTCGGTCAGCTTGGGCACCAGCACCTCGCTCGTGGTGCCGGGGTACGTCGTGGACTCCAGCACCACTAGCATGCCCGGGTGCTGGTGGAGGGCGATCTGCTCCGCGGCCTCCACGATGAAGCGCATGTCCGGATCTTTGGTCTTGTTCAGGGGGGTCGGCACGCACACCACCACCGCGTCTGCATCCCGCAGCACGCTGGGATTGGTCGTCGCATCCAGGCGCCCTGCCTTCACGTGGGGGGCCAGATCCGAGGTGGGCACATCCAGGATGTACGACTCGCCCTGATTGAGCAGCTCGACCTTGCGCGGATCGTAATCCAGCCCCGTGACGCGAAAGCCTTCGCGGGCGAACTCTGCCACCAGCGGCAAGCCGACGTACCCTACCCCCACCACCACGATGCGGCCTTGTTTGGCCTTGAAGCGCTCCAATAATTGCACGGGAATCCTTTACGCCACCCTGGATGGCGAGTTTAATGGTCGATCGCTCTCGTCCACAACTCTCGCGTTGCCGAGATTAGAGACTCGTGGTCGCACGAGTTAGTGAGCGACGGGCGGGTGTTCCAGCGGCACCGCCCGCCCGCACTGGCGTGCAGCCTCGGCCAACTTGCGATGGCGAAAAAAGGGCTGCAGCGCGTCAGCGCCCTGCCCGCTACGGCGGCTGAGCCAGGCATGGCGCGCCCGCTCCAGGGCAGAAAGCGCCAGTGATACGCCACCACTTGCCAGCGAGCTATTGAGCAAGTGTGCCGGCAGGGGCGCAAGGCTCGTTGGCGCGAGCTCGCTCATCAGCCTGCGTGCAAGGCGCGCGTAGGCACGGCCGAAGGGATCCGCCGGCAGCGCGGCGAGAGCCGCGGAGAAGAATCGGTGCCCGGTCAGCTCCACTCCGCGCTGCAGAGTATAGCGCCCTGCGCGGGCCATTCCGCAGGCGGACAGGTGGCGCGCAAAGCGCCAGGGATCGATCGAAAACCGCTCCGCCCAGCGACGCAGCTCCTCCAGGCGCTGCACCGGATCACTGCCTTCGTGATCGGAGACGAACTTGCCGACCAGGTGCGCAGCGGTGTCGTGCGGGTGAGCGAGATGCAATGGTACTCCGAGCAGCCGCTCGTCGACGCTGGCGCGCCGGAAAACCGCCTCGGTCGTGAGCCGGTAACGGCCACGACTGAACAGCTGGCGGTGCAAATCCACGACCATCCCGCGCGGCGACCAGAGCGCGCACTCGATCATGCTCTGTCCGGCGCTGCGCGGCTGATAGCCCGCCTGCAGCAGGGCCCGCACGGCGCGCTCGAACTCGGCCTGGGGCACCAGCACGTCCACGTCCAGCAGGGCGCGCTCGGCCGGATCGGCGTAGAGCAGCAGCTGAAACAACACGCCCTTGAGCGGCATGACGGCGATGCGCTCGTCCGCCATCACCCGCGCCACGTCACGCAGCACCTCTCGAGCCATCACCGAAGTGGCAAAGCGCTGCGCCAGCGCGGGTAGCTCGCGGCGCGTGGCTGCCGCCGCTCGCGATCGGGTCATCGACATGTATCCACCACCCTCGTGCGGGAACCGTCATCGCCCATACGGCGCGGCGCTGAGCGATACCAAGCTCTCTCGATTGTCGGCGGCGAGCCGGGCGCGGGGCCGGCCCCCGTCGGCCGGATGCGCTGCCGCGGCGCGTAATTGCTCAGCCAATTGCAGGCCCCAGAGCACCCACAGCTCGCGTAGTCGATCGACATCGATGTGCAGTCCAATGATCAGGAACGCCACGATACCCCAGTCCCAGCTGGAACCTCGCCAGCCGCGCGCCAGCGCTGCAATCCACACCACCAGCGCAAATAGCCCCAGGAGCCCATGCTTTGCCGGCAAGCCGTGAAACACGCCGTGCGGTTGCGTGTAGTGGATGCCCGGCGCTCCATATTCCTGCCGGAACGCGCGGCGCGCATACCCGGCAAAGCCCGCGTACCCCACCCCCGTCCAGGGGTGTTCGCGCAGCGCCTGCCAGGACACGCGCTTGGCCTCCCAGTAAGGGGTGCGGGCCCGCCCCGAAAAGGAGAGCCGCTGGCAC
>JAICQL010000052.1 GCA_025937895.1 Polyangiaceae bacterium
GCCGCACACACCACGTTGGGCGGGTTGTTGCAGGAGCCGTTCTGGCAGGTCTCGCTGCCGTTGCAGGCGTTGCCGTCACCGCAGCTGGTGCCGTTGGCCACCGGCGGGAAGCTGCAGCCGTTGGCCGGGTTGCAGGTGTCCTGAGTGCAGGGGTTGCCGTCGTTGCAGTTGGGCGCGCCGCCGCGGTTGCACGAGCCGTTCTGGCAGGTCTCGTTGCCGTTGCAGGCGTTGCCGTCGCTGCAGTTCGTGCCGTTCGGCACGTTCGAGCGAACGCAGCCCGCCTGCGCGGTGCAGTTATCGTTGGTGCAGGGGTTGCCGTCGTTGCAGTTGAGCGCGGCGCAGTTGAACACGCAGTTGCCGCCGCCCTGGCACACCTGGCCCGCCGGGCAGTTGCGCGCGCCGCTGAGCAGGCCGTTGTCGCAGGTCATGAACTGCGTGCCATTGGCGCACTGGCCACCGTTGCAGTTGTTGCAGCGGTTCTGCTGGCAGCCAAAGCC
Organism: Polyangiaceae bacterium; assembly: GCA_025937895.1. Taxonomy (GTDB): domain Bacteria; phylum Myxococcota_A; class Polyangia; order Polyangiales; family Polyangiaceae; genus SZUA-265. The sequence goes on from JAICQL010000052.1 coordinate 498, forward strand.
GTTGCAGTTGGGCGGAGCGCCGCCCACGCACTGGTTGTTCTGGCAGGTCTCGGTGCCGTTGCAGAAGTTGCCGTCGCTGCAGCTGGTGGGCGCGCCGTAGAAGCCGTTGTTGCCGCAGGTGCGGAGCTGCCCGTTGCCCACGCACTGCGTCTGGCCGGGGTTGCACTCGCGGCAGCGGTTCTCCGGCTGCTGGCAGCCGAGCGGGCACGGGTTGATGACGACGGTGTTGCCCTGACAGGCGCGGATGCCGCCGCCGCCGGCGGGGTTGGCTGCGCACTCGGGCGGGATGTTCGTGCGCGCGAAGCTACGCCCGTCCGCGGCGCACTGCCGCAGCTGGCCGTCGGCGCAGCTGAACTCGTTCGGAACGCAGATGCGGCAGCGCTCGTTCTCGGCGTCGCACAGCTGCACGTTCGGGCAATCGGCGATCGCCTGCCAGCCCGTCAGGCGATCGTTACAGCGCTCCAGATCGCCGTTGCTGGCGTTGCAGCGCGTGCTGCCCGGCTCACACGGATCGGCGCAGCTGCCCGCGTTGGCGTCACACTGCGCCTGCGAGCCGCAGTTCTCGACGTTGTCGAAGCCGGTGCGGTCGGCGTTGCAGACGCGCAGGAAGCCATCGCGGCAGTTGAACTGACCGGGCGCGCACACCGGCGGCCGGCAACCGTCGAGGCGCTGGCTGGCATCGCACAGCGCGGGGGTGATGCACGTCTGGATGGTGTCGTAAGCGGTCAGCGACTCGTTACAGCGCTGCAGCTCGGCCCCCTCGCAGCGGAACTCGTCGCCGCTGGTCGGGCCCCGGCGGCACAGCGGCTCTTCACAGAAGGCGTTGGCGGGGTCTTGCGCGTTACACAGCGCCGCGCTCTCGCACGGCTCACCCACGGCATCCAGGCCGGTGCGATCGTCGCGACAGACCTCGATCTGCGCGCCGTTGCACTGCATCAGCCCCGCTTCACACGGCGCGTCGGTGCAGCCCGACTGGCCCTGGTTGGCCAGCGCGGCGTTGCAGAAGGGCGCGCCGATGCACTGCTGCTCGTCGATGAAGCCGCTGCGATCCTCGCTGCACACCTGCAGCAGGCCGCCTTCGGCGCAGCGGTGCTCGCCCGTGGCACAGGCGGCGGGCAGACACTGCGGCGTGCCGCCGCTGCCCACGTTGCCCAGACTGCTCTGACACAGCGCCTCGGAGGCACACTCCTCCGCGGTGATCCAGCCCGTGCGCCCCTCCGAGCAGAACTGCAGGTTGGCGCCGTCACAGCGCGTCTCCCCCGCGGCGCAGGCAGGCAGATTGCACTGTACGACCGTGCTGGGATCCGTGGCGGGCTGCAGCTGCACCATGCCGTCGCTGCCCACTGCCAGCCCGCCCAGGCCCACGCTGGTCAGCGTCTGGTCACACAGCTCGCGCGTGACGCAGGCATCCAGCCGATCCCAGCCGCTGCGATCCTCACGGCACACCTCGAGCACCGGCGACTGATCGCTCTGGCTGCGGTCACAGCGGCGATCCCCCGGGCTGCACGGCTCCGGCAGGCACTGCCGCAGGTTGGCGTTGCAGTGTGCGGGCGAGAGGCAGGTGTTGAACACGTCCCAGCCCGTGCGGTCCGCGTTGCACTTCTGCAGCACGGCCCCGGCACAGGTCATCTCATCGGGCGAGCACGCAGCCGGCAGACAGCTGGCTGGCTCTGCCTGGCAGAGCGCGGCGGCACCGCAGCGCTGCACGGTGACCCAGCTGGACAGATCGTCCGAGCAGGTCTGCAGCAGCGCACCCTCGCAGCGCATCTGGCCGGCGCTACACAGGCCCGGAACCGGCATCGAGCCGGGAGTGAGCGGAGCGGCGGCGCCGATGGGCGGCCGCGGCTGGCGCGGCGCAAGAGTGTTCTGTTCGTCCCCAAACAGCTGGGTGCAGGCCAGGCCCACGGTGAGCAAGAAGCCAGCGACCCCAACCTTTCGTCCTTTTCCCAGCACATCGGCTCCGCGACATCCGCCAGGGACCTGGCACGGCGATGCAGCGGCGTCCCGAGCCAGCTCCATTCCCCAATGAGCGGATGATCACAGCACAGGTACACCGCGAGGGGGTGGCGAGTCCAGCCGCGAGAGCAGTCCAGCTGCGACCCGGTCGTGCGCGGGACGTTGCGAGCCGGTAACGAGATGGCTGCTAGCCGGGAGCGACCGCACCAGCACGCACTCCCGAGCAGCGGTGCAACACGGCGGGCGCTCGCTCAGCGGCTGGTGGCGTTGGGCGCTCTCGAAGCTGCCGCGGGCTCTCGCGTCAGGCGCGGCGCCTTGCGCGGCTTCTCCTCGCCACCGGAGACGGTGGTCGGCGAGCCCTCGGGCGCATCGGCCGCAGGCGGCTCGGACTCGACCGCAGGATCCTCCCCCGCGATCTGCTCGTCCACGGCCTCGGTGGCACGGCGTGCCTCCTCGCGCAGCGAGTGCGCCAGGCGCTTGACCCCGCCGCTCAGCTCGGTCGCCGCTGTCTTGGCAGCCGGTGTGCTGGCGATGGCGCGCACGTGCTCCAGCGCCGTCTTCTGCCCCAGGGGCACGAAGACGAAGGCGTAGACGGCGAAGAAGAACACCACCGCCTGGAAAAGCCGCTTAAACATGGGCGCCGGCCAGCATAGGCAGCCGAGCCGCGAGCGGGCAAACAATGCGCAACGCGCTGCTGCTCAGCTCGCCTCGGCTACTGCTGGGGCGCCGACTCACTGCTGCGGCGCCGACTCCCCACTGCTGGCGGGCGCTGCAGGCTCCGCCGGTGCGGCAGGCGCCGCGGGCTCAGCGGGTAGGTCGGTAGCGGGCGCCGCGGTACCTGCAGCGGTGGTATCAGCAGGTGCCGGCTCGGCCGGCGATGGCCCCGCCGGCGATGGCTCAGCCGGCACGCTCTCGCGCTGGCGGGCGGCTTCACTCATCTCCTGCAGCGAGTCCCCGGTGGAGGTGGAGATGTACGCCAGGGTGATGCTGGTGACGAAGAACACGCTGGCGGCGATCCAGGTCGTGCGCGAGAGGAAGTTACCCGCGCCGCGCCCGCCGAAGATCTGCTGCGCGCCGGCGCCGCCCAGCGCCGCGCCCAGGCCGCCGCTCTTGCCCGGCTGGATCAGCACCACCAGCATCACCATGAAACACACGATCACGTGCAACACTGTGATCGGCGTATGAAACAGCTCGAGCATGGATGACCTTTGCCTGGCCTGAGACTAACTGGACGGGACCGGTGACCTGACGACAGCGATCTGACGATTACGTGGCCGGGACGAGCTAGGCCACCTGACGTGCTGCGTTGACGATGCCCATGAAGCTGTCGAGCTTCAAGGAGGCACCGCCCACGAGCGCGCCATCGATATCCTCTTGGTTGAGCAGACCGAGGGCGTTGTCCGCCTTCACGCTGCCTCCGTACAGGATGCGGGTGGTGCGGGAAAGCTCTGCGCTGATACCGGCCAGGCGCTGACGGATGGCGGCATGCACCTCCTGCGCCTGCTCATTGGTGGCCACCTTGCCGGTGCCGATGGCCCAGACCGGCTCATACGCGATGGCGGCCACGCCCGGCTTGTCCTTGATGACCGAGCTGAAGGCGTCCAGCTGGCGGTTCACCACCTCCAGGGTCTTGCCCGCTTCACGCTCGGCCAGCGTCTCACCGATGCACACGATGGGCTGGAGGCCGGCCTTCAGCGCCGCCGCCGTCTTTGCCTTCACCAACTCATCGGTCTCGGCAAAGAACTGACGCCGCTCACTGTGGCCGATGATCACCCACTTGCAGCCGGCGAAGAGCAACATGCCGGCGCTGAGCTCACCCGTGAAGGCGCCGCTCGCCTCCTGGTGCACGTTCTGCGCGCTGACCCCGACCTTGCCCGCGACCACCTCCGAGACGCGGTGCAGGAGGCTGGCGGGCGGAGCCACGACCACGTCGACCGAGTCATTGCCGCGGACCTCTGCCGCGATGGCGCGGGCCAGATCGATGCCGTCTTGGCCGCCGTTGTTCAACTTCCAGTTGCCCGCAATCAGGGGGCGTCGAGGCTTGCTCATGCGCTTCTCCAGGTCGCGCTGCCGCACAAAGCAGCGCGGCACCGCAGTTACGACGTTTTGTTCGGGACTGAAAGCCCCGTCTGCTCGTCGCAACGCGGTGCCGGCCGCCAGGCTGACGCCCCCCTCCTCTGTTTGGAGGGGTCGGGCCGAGCTCTTGCCCGACCCGCGGTTCAGCTCATGTCAGCGCAGGATGCTGCAGGAGCTGGTGCACGAGGGCCCGCCGTCGCACGCCTCACCAAAGCTGGTGTCCACGCGCCCGTCGCCGCAGCGCGGTGCGCGAGCGCAGCTGGTGGTGCACACGTTGCCGCCGTACGCGCTGGCGGCGGGCACGTTGGCCGCACCCTGGTCGCAAGCTTCGGGACCGCTCGTGACCCCGTCACCGCAGAAGGCGGCGAACGTGCAGTTGCTGTTGCAGGTGCCGTATGCGCCGTTGTTGATGCCGTCGTCGCACTGCTCGGTCACGTCGACAAAGCCGTTGCCGCAGGCGAGCTGGCAGCGCACGTCGCAGGCGTTGCCGGTGGTGCCGTTCTGCGCGCCGTTGTCGCACTCCTCGCCCGTGTTCACCGAGCCGTTGCCGCAGGAGGAGAGCGGGATGGCGCTCTTGCAGTCGGTGGCACAGGAGCCCGGGCTGCCGTCGTTCACGCCATCGTCGCACAGCTCGCCGAAGCCGACGTTCACGGCGCTGTCGCCGCAGAAGGGCGCGGGCTTGCACTGCGTGGTGCACAGACCGGGGGCGTAGCCGCTGGCCACGTTGGCGCCGGCGTTGTCGCACACCTCGCCAAAGCTCGCCTGGGTGACGCCGTCGCCGCAGAAGGGGCCTGCCTGGCAGTTGCTGGCGCAGGTGCCGTAGCTGCCGTCGTTCAGGCCGTCGTCGCAGGTCTCGCCGGCGGCCGTGTCGACCGTGGCGTCCCCGCAGCGCGGACCGAAGGTGCAGCTCGGCTCACACTTGCCGTAGCCGCCGGTGTTGCTGGCCAGCCCATCGTCGCACTGCTCGCCCTGATCGACGACGCCGTTGCCGCAGCGCAGGCGGCAGTTGCTGAGACAGGGGCTGCCGCCGGTGCCATTGGCGGCGCCGGTGTCGCACTGCTCGCCGTTGCCGGCCTGGGTCACGCCGTCACCGCAGCGCGGCCCCAGCTGGCAGTTGGTGCCGCAGGCGCCGTACGTGCCGGGGCTCGCGTTCAGCTCGCCGTTGTCGCAAACCTCGAACTGGCCGTCGATCTGTCCGTCGCCGCAGCGGGGCGGCAGCTTGCAGCCGGGAGCGCAGTCGCCCGCCTGGTTGAAGCGAGTGGAGGTGTTGAGGCCGTTGTCGCACTCCTCGCCCTCCCCGGCCTGGACCACGTTGTCACCGCAGCGCGGCGCCAGCGTGCAGTTGGCGTTGCAGCCGCCGTATTCGCCGTCATTGTCCTCGTCGCCCAGATCGCAGGCCTCATCCAGAGTCTGCTCACCGTCCCCGCAGTCGCTAACACAGCGGGTCAGCGGAGCGCTGAAGCCCTGTAGGGTCAGCGTGTAGTTGGACTGGTTCACGTGGCGCTCGGCCTGGAACACGGCGATCTCGTTCACGCCGGTGGTGGTCAGCGGAATGTTGATCGGGGTGGCCGTCCCGCTGACCGCTGGTACACGCCCGATGGAGGACTGCCCGGTGCTGCCGTCGAGCTCGATGCTGCCGTTGATCTCACCGTGAACGCCGCCCAGATCGACCGCCAGCTTGCCGTTGACGAACACCCAGACATCGTCGTCACCGCTGAAGGTGAGCACCGGGTTCTGCGCAGGGTTGTTGTAAGTGAACCAGGTGCGCACCTCGCTCGTGAAGTGGAAGTTGTGGGTGCCGTTGTGGCCACGGTTGCCGCGCCGGCCGCCGTGCAGGGGGCCCCGGAGAGCTTTCGCGTCTGGTTCTGGAGCTTCGCGGCACTCGCCTGCGCGCTGCTGGCCCTCTACTACTACCGCCTCGACAGCGAGGGCCTCGAGATCGCTCGTGAGCTCGCGCTGTCCGTGGTGCCTCTGGCCGTGCTCACGATCGTGGTGCTGGCGGTGATCTTGTTCGGCATCACCACCGCCACGGAGTCTGCGGCCATCGGTGCGCTCAGCGCGCTGTACCTGGCCGTGCTGGCGCGCTTTCCGCGCGCCGTGGCTTACTGGAGCGCGGGCGGCGCGCTCGCCGGAGCGCTCTTTGGCCTGACCCGCGCTGGCGGAGGCGCCCTGGTGCTGGTCTCCGCGGCGCTCACGGCAGTGTTTGCCGGCACCGCCGGGCCCTGGCTGAGCAACCTGCGCCGCTCGCGCGAGCTGTGGGAGAACCTGAAGCAGGCCACGTTCCTGACCGCCAAGACCACGGCGATGGTGTGCTGGCTGTTCGTGGGCTCTGCCCTGTTCTCCGCCGTCTTTGCGCTGCACGGCGGTCAGAAGCTGATCGAAGAGTGGGTGCTGGCCATGAACCTCTCCCCCATCGGCTTTCTCGTGCTCTCGCAGCTGATCATCTTCCTGCTGGGCTGGCCGCTGGAGTGGACCGAGATCATCGTGATCTTCTGCCCGATCTTCATCCCGCTGCTGGCGCACTTCAAGGTAGACCCGATCCTGTTCGGCACGATGGTGGCGGTCAACCTGCAGGCTGCGTTCCTCTCGCCGCCCGTGGCCATGTCTGCCTTCTATCTCAAGGGCGTATCGCCGCCGCACGTGAGCTTGAATCAGATCTTCGCCGGCATGATGCCGTACATGCTGATCGTGATCAGCTGCCTCGTCATCATGTATCTCTGGCCAGGCATGACGCTCTGGCTGCCTCAGTTCCTGTACGGTAACTGACCGGTAACGCCTGACCTGGCCCGTGCCTCTGAGCTCTGTCTTGCCGATGACCCACCTTCATCTCCTCTCCGCGGCGGAGGCAGCGCGCTGGCTCCAGAGCGGCCGCACCAGCAGCGAGGCGCTGGTGTCGGCGTGCCTGGGGCAGCTGCAGGCGCGCGAGCCAGAGCTCGGCGCCTTCGCCTTTATCGATCCAGAGCACGCGCTCGCCGCAGCGCGAGCGCGGGACGCCGAGCGCGCCGAAGGTCGCGCGCTGGGCCCGCTGCACGGCGTGCCGGTCGGCATCAAGGACATCTTCGATACGGCGGACATGCCCACCGAGCGCGGCTCGGTGCTGTACGCCGGTCACCAGCCGAGCGCCGACGCGCACGTGGTGGCACGGCTGCGATCAGCGGGCGCTGTCATCCTGGGCAAGACGGTGACCACCGAGTTTGCGGTGTTCGGCCCCGGCAAGACCCGAAACCCGCACGACCCGGCGCGCACGCCGGGCGGCTCGTCCAGCGGCTCGGCAGCGGCGGTGGCCGCCGAGCTGTTACCGGTGGCGCTCGGCAGCCAGACCAACGGCTCCATCATCCGGCCCGCAGCGTTCTGCGGGGTGCTCGGCTACAAGCCCACTCGCGGCCTGGTCTCGCGCCGGGGCATGTTCACCCTCTCCCCCACCCTCGATCACGTCGGCTGGTTCGCGCGCAGCATCGAAGATCTGGCGCTGCTCGGCGAGGTGCTGATGGGCCACGACGAGGCGGACCCGGCGACGCTGCACGTGGCGCGGCTGCCCCTGCGCGAGGTGGCCGCCGCCGAGCCACCGCTGCCGCCTCGCTTTGCCTTCATCAAGACGCCGCACTGGGCGCACGCCGATGGCGAGACGCATGCCGCGTGGAAGAGCCTGTGCCAGCAGCTCGGCGAACGAGTGGAGGAGGTGGAGCTGTTTCCTTCCGCCATGGAGGCCTGGCGCTGGCACCAGACGATCATGGAAGCGGAGATGGCCTATCACCTCGAGCGCGAGTGGCGCACGGGTGCCAGCCAGCTCACCGCCCGCCTACGCGAGCAACTCGAGCGCGGGCGTGCCGTGAGCGCGCTCGACTACCAGCGGGCGAAGGCCGCCATCGAGCCCATGTACGCGAGCCTGGCGGAGCTGTTCGAGCAGAGCTATGACGCCATCCTCACCCCCTCGGCGCCGGGCGCAGCCCCGCTCGGCCTGCATTCCACCGGTGATCCCGCGTTCTGTACGCCGTGGACCCTGTGCGGCATGCCCGCCACCAGCCTGCCCTTGCTGGAGACGGAGAGCGGCTTGCCGCTGGGGGTGCAGCTCGTCGGTCCGCGCCTGGGCGACCCTCGGCTGCTGCGCACGGCGCGCTGGCTGGCACAGCGCGTGGCCGCCGGCTGAGCCTCAGTCCATGTCGACGACTTTGTACTTGCAGCTCTCGTCCAGCTGCGTGCCCCACACCTTGTGTGAGCCCTGGTGCTCGGAGAGCGAGAACGTGATCTTGCTGCCGAAGCCCAGATCCAGATCTTCGATCTGCTCCAGGGTATCCACCAGCTTCTCCGTGGTCAGGATGGGGCCGGTGCGCTTCAGCGCCTCCACGAAGATCGAGCCCACGATGAAGCCCTCCAGCGACACGAAGCCCGGCTGCGCCTGCGGCTGGAAGCGCGCCAGCGCGTCGCGGTAGTTGCGCACGCCGGTGGCGCCCGAGTCCCAGAGCGGCACCACCTGGGTCACGTACACGTCCTTGCACAGCGCGGGGTTGATGCTCTGCAGCTCCTCGGCCAGCGACTCGCTGCCCACGAACGAGACGTTGAAGAACTTGGTCTTGCCCAGCGCGGGCACGGCGCGCAGCTTCTGGATGAACTTGGCTGCGGCCCGGTACGTGGCCACCATCACCACGGCCTTGAGCGGGTGCTTCTGCACGCGGCCCTCGTTGCCGTCGCGCCTGCTGCTGCCGTCGCCCCCTTCGGTCTCGGCGTTGTACTTGACCAGCGCGGCCACGGCAGCGTCCACGTCGGCCGTGTTGCGCTTGTAGCCCACGCGCAGGGTGTCCGCGCCCGAGTGGTTGTAGGCGCGCATGGCCTTGGCCACGCCCTCATAGCCCGCGTCACCGAAGGAGTCGTCCTGCGCGAACACGGCGATCTCCTCCGGCGCCAGGTTGGCCACCTCGATCAGGTACTTGATCGACTTGGCCGTCTCCTCCTTGTAGCTGGCGCGGTAGTTGAAGACGTAGCGCTCCGGCGGATCTTGCCGCAGCACGGACGCACCAGTGAACGCACCGAAGAAGATGGCCTTGCGCTGCGCGGCGAAGGGCGCCGCCACCACCGACGTGGGCGTGCCCACGTTGCCCACGACGGCAAAGACCTGCCGCTGATCGAGCAGATCCTTCATCGTGTCGTCGGCGCGGCTCGCCTCGTAACCGTCATCCAGCGCGGTCAGGGTCAGCTGGCGGCCGTAGATGCCGCCCGCGGCGTTGGCGACGTGGAAGGCCGTCTCCACCCCCAGCTTCATGTTCTGGCCCAGATCGCGCGAGGGCCCGGAGAACACGGCGCTCATGCCGATCTTGATCTCGCGCTCGCTCACCCCGCGCTCACGCGGCTGGGCTGGCACCGCGGCGCTGGCTTGCCTGGCCTCCATGGGCGGTGGGCGCGAGCCGATGTAGTAGCTGAAGCCGGCCAGGCCACTGGCGGAGACCAGCGCCGCCGCAGCGATGATGCCCAGCGTCTTGCCGAGACGGCTGCGCTTGACCACGGTGCCACTGACGGTGGCCGCCACCGGCTCGCGCGACATCGTCTCGGTGATGGGCAGCGAGGCCTCGCGCCCCAGCGCCGAGTTCTCGTCCGAGGAGTCCCCCGGGGCCAGGCTGCGCCCCGGCTCCGCCGACAGATGCAACGAGGGCAGGGACGCGTTCGGCGTGGGGTGACGCGAGAGGCTGGTCTCGATCACGTCACGAATGCGATCCCGATCCTCCGTGAAGGCGTGCGAGAGCACCGCACCGATGTCACGCCCCGCCACGGGCGGGAAGCTGCGGCGCGCGAAGCTCTCCAGGTCCGTGGCGAGCAGCGCTGCCGTCGGGTAGCGATCCTCCCGGCGGAAGGCCAGCGCCTTCATGCAGATCTCCTCCAGCTCCGCCGGGATGCGCGGATCCACGCTGCGCGGCGCCGTGACGTCGCCCGCCACCACCCTGCGCAACATCTCGATCTGAGTCAGGCCGCTCCACAGCCGGCGCCCGGTGAGCAACTCCCACAGCACGACGCCCACCGAATACACGTCGGCGCGCCGATCCACCGACTCACCCCGCGCTTGCTCGGGCGCCACATACGCGGCTTTCCCCTTGAACACGCCCACCCGCGTCTCGCTGTTCGAGTCGCGCGCCTTGGCGATGCCGAAATCCATCAGCTTGACGTTGCCGTCATAGGTGACGAACAGGTTCGCGGGCGAGACGTCGCGGTGCACGATGTCGAGCGGCGAGCCGTCGTAGTCACGCCGCTCGTGCGCGTAGTGCAGGCCGGCGAGCGCCTGGATCAGCATGTGCAGCCGCATGTCCAGGCCCAGCCGGGCGCGAGCGTCGTTGTTGCGCAGCACCCGGTGCAGCGGCTGCCCCTCCAGGTACTCCATGGCCAGGAAGTAGCGGCCGCCCGCCTCCCCCACCTCGATCGTCTGCACCACGTTCGGGTGGTTGAGGCGCGCCGCAAGGCGCGCCTCGTTCAGAAACATCGCCACGAACTCCGAGTCTTCACTCAGCTCGGGCTTGAGCATTTTGATGACGAGCAGCTTCTGGAAGCGAGCCGCCGCTTCGGTACCCTCCGTCACCGCGAGGTACACGTCCGACATCCCGCCACGGCCCACGTCCGCGATCAGCCGGTAGCGGCCGAACACGTTGAAAGCAGCGACCTTATCGCTCTTGGTGCGGGGATCCGAAGGGTGAATCATGCGACAGCGCTCCGGAGGGAAGACAGCCCACTAGATAACGGCCAGGCACAGGCCCCTGACCTGCCACGATGATGTGTAGGATGCCTCCTACCTCCACGCGCCTTTCGGCACACTGCGCTCGAGGATATTGCTATCGGGAAGGATGCGCATGGAAGCAGCGTTAAGAAACAAACCGCCAGTTTGATCCTAGCACCACCCTTCGTCAAGAACTCGGGCGCACGCGTGCCTCTCCACACTCGATGCGCTGCGTGTTCCATCACCTGCAACGCGCCATCTCGCTGGCGCGCGCAGGCTCAGGCTGATGACCTGCAGCCCCAGTTGCCTGCTGGTGACGCTGCTGCTGGAATCGCAGGGACGATGGTCGTTCCGATTCGCTATCGAGATCGATAGCGCACGGCGCCGCTCGTGCGCGAGCTCAGCCGTGCTCCTGCTCGCCGAGGTAACGGGCGAGAAAGCCCAGGCACACCTGGTACCAGTGGCGGATGTTGCGCGGGCGCTGGATCCAGTGGTTTTCGTCAGGGAACACCAGCAGTTCCGATGGCACACCGCGGCGTTGCAGCGCCTCGAACAGGAGCAGCGCCTCGCTGATCGGCACGCGGTAGTCCTTCTCGCCGTGCACCACGAGCGTGGGCGTGCACCAGTCTTCGAGCTGCGTGTGCGGTGAGTAGCGGTTGAATGCCACTGGATCCGCCTCGGGCGCCCCGCCCTGCCCGAGCGCGAACCAGCCGGGATGATCCGTCACGCCGTGGAACGCCCGAAAATCGTAGATTCCAGCGTGAGTGACCAGGCAGCGGAAGCGCTCGGTGCTGCCAGCGATCCAGTTGGCCATGTAGCCCCCGAACGAGCCGCCCATCACCGCGGTCCGGCGCGGATCGATGTCGCGGCGTGCGCACACCACATCCGTCACCGCCATCACGTCGCGGAAGCAAGCGGCACCCCATTGATTGTTCCAGATCGCCGCGGTGAACTCCTGCCCGAAGCCGGTCGAGCCACGCGGGTTGGGCAGCAGCATCGCGTAGCCGGCGGCCAGCGGCACCAGCGGGTTCCAGCGCCAGTGCCAGCCATCTGCCCACTGACTCATCGGGCCGCCGTGCACCCAGAGCAACAGCGGGTGCGGCCCGGAGCCACGCGGCGTGAGCAGGAAAGACTGCACGGCGCTGCCATCGGGGGCAGCCACCTCCAGCGACTCGCGCCGGCCGAGCTGATCGAACAGCAACGGATCGAAGCCGCTGAGCGAGGCGAGCAGCTCGGGCTCCGCGCCCGCCGCGAACGACAGCCGGAAGGGCTCGGGTGGGTGCGTCTGCCGGTGGCGAATGCCGACCAGAGTGTTGCCGTCCCGGGTGAGCTGCACGGAGCCGTGGCTACCGCCGCTCGCCACGCTGGTCAGCCGTGAGACGGCGCCCGTCTCCACGTCCACCCGCACCACCGGCACATCCCCGCGCACGTCGGCCGTGACCAGCACGCCGCTGCCATCGCGGGTCCAGCAGCAGGGCGCAGGCCAAGGCTCCCAGTCGGTGAGCAAGCGCCCCGGATGCTCTGGAGCACGAGCGGGGTACAGCCACAGCCGTGGGTGAGGCGCCTGCCCCGCGCGACGCTCAGCTCGCACGCAGGCGATGAGCCCGCCGTCGGGCGACAGCAGCGGCGACTCGCTGCTGCTCAGCGGCGCCTTGCCCAGCTCGTGCGCGGCGCCGCTGGCCACGTCGATGACCAGCAGCGAGACATCGTTCACCCCGTCGGCAGCTGCGTCTGAGGCACATGTGACCACCACCAGGCTGCCATCCGCGGACACATCCCACTCCGCCTCGCGATGCTCGCGATCGGCGAAGGGCGTCAGATCGCGCCGCTCGCCGTCGACGTAGGCGATCACGTGCGGCGCGGGCCGCTGCAGCCAGTGATCCCAGAAGCGCACCGGCATGCGGTCGAAGTGCAGCGCCGATGGGCCGTGTTTTGCCAGCTCCGCGGCCTTCGCCCGCTGCTCGTCGTGCGCCACCCCCGGCAGCACGTTCGCCAGCACGAACAACCGCGCCGCGTCCGCCGCGAAGCGAAACGCGCTCACCCCCAGCGGCTCATCGGTGAGCGGCACCGGCTCTCCCCCCTCCGCCGGCAGCAACCACACCTGCATCCGCTCCTCATCGCCCTCTTGCGGCTTGCCCTCGCGCGGATTGCGATTGCTCAGGAACGCCAGCGCACCGTCACGGCGATACTGCGGCGCCACGTCCTTGCTGGCCCCCCGGGTCAGCTGCACCGGCGCCGCGCCCGGCTCCGCCAGCGAGACGCGCCACAGATCGCTGACGTATTTCGAGTCCTCCGGGTCGAGACGCTGGACTGCGACGGCGAGGTGTTGGTTGCAGGGGGATGGGGCCGTGGCAGTGACGCGTTGGAGCCGAGTGAGGGTGTCAGCGGTGAACAGCGGGGTCGAGGGGGTCATGGGGTCGTGCTGAGGGAGCCTAGCCGATGCTGAGGAAGCCGAGGTGAGCGCAACGGCAGCGAGAGCGGCGCTCAGGGCCCGGCGCTGGCGACGCCGCCCACCCGGCTCTGCATGCCGGGCGCAAACAGGTCACCCGCGTTGGGGATGCACAGGCCCGAGCCTGGCTCGTAGCCGGTGGCGCCGACCGCCGGCAGGGTGAAGCGCCGCTCCGCCGCGGTGCCGGGGCGCACGCCGGGCTCCGGGTCGTAGCCGTGCTGGAGCGAGAGCTCGGGGTGATCGAAGGGCGCCTCATCGCACTGTACGCGGCGATCGGTGAGCGAGCGCATGAAGCGCACCACGGCGCTGAGATCGTCGTTGGCCACGTCGCACTCGACCACCCCGTTCGGATCGCAGTCGCGCAGCCCGAGCGGTGTGATGAGCCCGGTGATGTTGGTGTTGCAGTCCTCGGCGTCGACGGGAAAGGCGTGATCGCCATCGGTGCCCGTGCCCGAGTCATCGCCGGAGAGGCAGCGGCTGCCGTGCGCCTCCAGCGCTGCGTTCTCCGCCGTGATGCTCCGGCGGTTACCCCCGCGGTTGTAGAACTTCATCACCTGGCGCAAGCTGGCGTAGCCACCGTAGCTGAAGTACGGCGGGGTCAACGCGACGTTGCGGATGCCGGGGATCTTGGTGGCACCATCGCTCTCCAGCTTGGCGGTGGGGTTGGCAGCGCCAAAGCCGACCAGCGTGTTCTGCTCGATGGCGCGCAGCAGCAGCGGATCCTTCACCAGCGAGAGCTCACCACTGTCGATGAAGCGCCGGTACTGGCGGCCAAAGGCCAGCGGGTTGCCGAACGGATCGCCGGCGCCGAGCCCCAGATCGTATTGCACGGGGCGCAGCCCCACGTTGGAGAAGCCGAGATCGCGGGTGGAGATGGCGCCATTGATGTCGGGCACCTGCAGCAGCGGGCGAAACTGCGCGCCGGCCTGCACCGCGCCCTCGCTGAAGGTGTCCGTACCGGCGTGGCAGAAGGCACAGCCCGCGCCGCGCACCCCGTCGGCGGGAGGGGCGCCGAAGTTGCCGCGGAAGAAGATCTTGCAGCCGCGCGCCAGCAGCGGATCCACGTTGGCGCTGGTGTTACAGTTGGGAAAGCTGATGTCGCCCGAGGCCACCAGCGCGTCGAACTCGCTCTGATCGGAGAGCAACGTGGCCTCGTACAGCAAGATGGACAGGCCCCAGAACAGCGACCAGTTCGCCTCCATCTGGGTGTACCCGGCGGGATCCTCCACGAGCTGGCCGCCCTCGATGCGATAGCTGCCGCTGGCGGCCCAGTAGCGCGGCGCAAACGCCTGGCGGATCAGCTCGGGATACGTATACCCCGGCTTTAGCCCGGGCCCCTGCTCCGCCGCCAGCGCGCCCAGCACGCTGTCGCTCGCGTCCACCCGCTGGCGCGCGAGCGGCGCCAGCCGCGACAGCTTGCGCCCGACATCGGCGAAGCGCCGCCCGGCGCACGACATCTCGACCGGGCTCGAGATCGGGCCCACCGCTTGCGAAGCCAGGCTGGCACCATCGAGGGCCAGGCCGCCGAGCGCGAGCCCGCCCGCGTCATCGAGCACGATCAGCCGCAGGTCAGGGTCCGCCTGCAGCTCGCGCTCGCCGAACACGCCCAGGCCGTTGAAGCGGTGATTGGCGCGGCCATCCCAGAACTGGCGCATGTTGAATACGGCGTTGATCGTGCTCGGGGTGTTGCGCGGCTCCACCTGGCGGGTCGCCAGCCGGCTGCCGGCCACCGTGAGGTGAAACACGCTGGCGTCGGGCGGGCCACACAGCTCCTCCCCGTCCTCGCTGATGCCCAGAAACTCCGCCGCGTACACGCCCGCGGAGCTGACCGCATCGTTGGTCTCGCTCAGCAAAGGCGAGTCCGCGTCGGTCTCATCCTGCAGCCGGTGCAGCGGAAAATCCGCCGCCGTCAGGGTCACCCCCGGCCCCGCCTCACCACCGCCTGGCAGCTGCCCGCGAGCCACGCTGCCCGTATCCGAGCGCAGCGAGCCAAACTCCACGTCACCGCCCGCCACCGACACGTCGAGGAAGCCCGGATTGAGCTGCCCCGTGAGGCGCGGATCGGCGCCGGCATGGAAGTGACAGCTCGCGCACGCCTGCCCGTCGCTGCCCGCCTGCTCGTCCCAGAAGAACGCCTTGCCCAGCGCGAGCGCGAAGGGATAGCTCTGGATGATGCCCGCCCCTTCGGCGAGCTCCGCGGGCACCGGCGGCACGAAGCGGCTCGGCACGCGCAGCGGCTCGGGTGGCGGCAACGCCGCTGGCACCTCTGAAGCCTCTTCACCTTCCAGCGACAGCCGACGAAGCGCCGGCGCTCCCGCCGTACCTTCAGTGTCATCGCTCTGACAGCTCACCAGGACCGCGCCGATGGCCAGCGCCCGCACGACCCTCACACCAAGCTCACTCTTCACCATGGCTCCCTCGGGCGCGCAGGGTACGCCGAGCGCGGGCTCGCGGTCGACGTGCATGACGAGGCGAAACGCGGCGCGGCTGAATTTGAGCCGCGCGACACGCTGCACGGAAAATTTCGCGCGCGACTTCTCGCGCCGGCTCGAGAAAAGAGAGGGGGGCCGGACCTCCGCTACACGACTCCGCGAGACACCTCGGGGCACTGCACGCACCGCGATGACGGACGTGCGAGCGGTGAGCGGGCTGCGTGGACGGCGAGAGCGGTGAGCGGGCGCCGTGACGGCGACGCGCGGGCGGTGACGGGGGCGCGCGGTGAGCGGGCGGTGTGGACGGCGAGCGGACACGTGACCGGGACGCGCGGTGAGCAGGCGGTGTGACGGCGAGCGGAGACGAAAGCGGCAGGCGGCGAGCGGAGTCGTGGCGGCGACATCCCGGTGAGCGGAGGCGTCTCCCTCAGAGCGGAGACGCACTGAGACGCGCCGCAGCGGAGACGTGCGGTGAGCGGGGACGGAAGGCGACGTCCGGATGAGCGAAGACGTATCCGTCAGCGCGCATACGCTCTGAGACGCGCCGCGGCGGAGACGTGCGGTGATGGGGACTCGCGGCGAGCGGGCGCCCATATGCGCGCTGCGCGGATACGAAAAAGCGCTCCGAGCGGCGCCGTCATCGGGGCGCGCGGTGAGCGGAGGGCGTATCCGCGCTGCGCGGATACGTACACACAGCGCGCCGGAGCGGCGGCGTCATGGGGGCACGCAATGAGCGGAGACGTATCCGCGCTGCGCGGATACGTACACAGCGCGCCGGAGCGGCGGCGTCATGGGGGCACGCAATGAGCGGAGACGTATCCGCGCTGCGCGGATACGGGACCGGAGGGCAACCTATCGTTCCACCACGCAGAGGGCAAGCGGGCGAGCCTGGCGGCGCAGGCCACGAGCTGCCGGCTCAAACGTCTGGTTGCGGGGGTGTTGGGTGCTTCCGGTGCTGGCGTCTGGCGATGGCTTGCTCGATCCAGTCGCGGCCGTACGCTCGCTCTGCGGCGACCCGATTGTGTGCTCGACAGAGCATGCGCAGATTGTCTGCGCTGGAGGCGCCTCCTTTGCCGGCCGGGTGGCGGTGGTCCACTTCCAGCCATGCAGTGCTGTCACAGCGCACGCCATCGTCGTCCACCCAGCTGCAGCCCAGACCATCGCGCTCCAGCACCTCACGGCGTGCCGGGCGTGACACGCGGGAAACCGTTCGGCCGATGTCAGCGCTCTGATGTGTCGAGGACGGTCGCGGGCCAGAGGCTGCTTCGGCCGCACGGTGCTGGTGCTGTGGCGGCTTTTGAGCGCCGGTCTGGCTGGTAGGCGCGGCACCGGCTGCGTTCGGAGCCGTTTCACGTGGGGTTTGCATCGACGTGGAGCGACGCCGACTGGCAAAGCGACGGCGCAGGAGCTCATCGAGCAGCAGGTCCAGAGCGCGGGAGATGACTCGAGCGAAGTCTCCGTCCGGATGGGCATGCCGCAGGAGGTCACGGGCGAGCTCGAGCTTGCGCTTGACCTCGGCGTCCGCCGTGAACTGGAAGCGATAGCGGGCAGGTGAGAGCGGCTCGATGATCTGGTTCAATCGCCCGCCGCAGGAACTGGCGTAAGAAGAGCACGATGTCGAGACGGACGCGACTGCCGACGATGCGCCAGTAGTTTTCGGGGCTCGCGCGCTTGCAACTGTCAGCGCTGGCGTGCCGGGGGTCGTCGGCGCGCCGGCCGTCGGTGTTCGCGCGTCAGCACCCGTCGGCGCAGGTGCACTGACAGCTGCCGATGCCGGCGCGCCAGCGGGCGGCGCAAGCGCGCCAGCACCTGTCGGCGCAGCTGCAACGACAGCTGCCGATGCCGCCGTGCCAGCAGTTGTCGGCGCAAGCGCGCCAGCAGTTGCCGGCGGAGCCGCGCCAGCGGTTGCCGGCGGAGCCGCGCCAGCGGTTGCCGGCGGAGCCGCGCCAGCAGTTGCCGGCGGAGCCGCATCGGCAGCTGGCGTATCGTCGAAGACTGATGCGCTGGTGGCGAAGGCAGGCTGCGCGGCTCGTTGTCCAGTGGCGGCAAAGAACGCCGGCTCTTCCATGGCGGCAGGCGCCGCAGCGCGCTCCGGCAGCTTGCGTATCCGGTCGGCGACATCGGCGCGCGGGAAACTTGCCGCCAGCAACTCTCGCGCCGTGCGCAGCGAAGCGCCCGCCGCCGCAGCGATCAGCTCTCGCTGATTGTCCGCCGACAAGAATGGCTTCAACAACAGGGCCACCGAAAGGCTGATGCGCCCGCTGGCAAGCTCGCTGAACAGCGCTGGGTACTTGCGAGCGAGCCGCGCCAGCTCGATGCGCCGGCAGGCTTCATCTTCGCTCATGCCCAGCACGTGCACACAATAGGAGAACAGCGAACCGTGCGCCCCAGTCAGATGCAGCCGGCGCTGCTCCACCTCTGCCAGATGCGCCACCAGCTCCGCCAGAATCCGACGCTTCTGCCTCAACCTACAGCGAAGCTGCTCCAGCAATTGTGCATCCGTCAAATGCTCCAGCACCCAGAACTGCTCCCCATCCATGCAGCGAGCATACACCACGCTTTTTCGACCTCGCTGCAGCCTCCCTGCTGCTCGATCGCCAGCACTTTCGCTCAAAAAGCTCCATTGCCCCCGATCGTCCATCTGAACGCCACCTCGCCCCAGCACGAGCCCTTCGCCGTGCGCTCGCCGCTTCCCCCCAGTGGCCCCGCAAAAAAGCTGTCATCAAAAATCGCTGTGCTCAGAGCGTCATAGGAGTGAGGACTCCCCCGTCCAGCGGATAACCCCAAAGTGGCTCAACAGTGCGCCAGGAGCCCTTCATTGCACGAGCCCAGAGCACCAGAAAGCCGTGAGCCGTGCGGAGAGCCGACGCGACGTACATCGCGGCGGAGAAGGTTGCGTACACGAGCATCCCTCGTCAGTATGGCATCGTTGCGAGCATGAGCCGCTCAGGTGACTGCTACGACAGCGCCGTCGTCGAAAGCTTCTTCGGCACGCTGAAGACGGAGACCCCTCGCCACCGCCTGACCTCCCATCGGGTCCCACGCCGCACCGTGGGCATTTCAGCGCAGGTCCCCGTTGGACCGTATCCGCGCAGCGCGGATCCAGAACCGCACCCTGGCGGATCCGCGCAACTCCGCACAGCGGGCGTATCCGCGCGACGCGGCTCCAGAACCGCACCGTCCCGGAATCCGCGCAGCGCGGATCCAGAACCGTTCCGTGGCGGATCCGCGCAACTCCGCACGGCGGTGTCTCCCCGCAGCGCGGATCCAGAACCGTTCCGTGGCGTCTCCGGCAGCATCCAGCGCACCACGGCAACGTCCACGGCTCCCTCGAGACCGGCTCAACGCCTCCACACCAGGAGCCCCGCCGCAAGCCAGCGCCCCATCGCCAGCACCAGCTCCCCAGGCTCGATGGCAACGTGCTCGCGCTCCAGCGCAGCACATGCCTCGCCGAAGCTCTCGCCGCACGCGAGCGCGCACAGCACGCGCCCTTCGGCTGCGGGCAAGCGACGGAAGTAAGTGGCGTGCCCGCGCCGCCCGACGAGCAAGACGCACGGCTCGCTCTCCGGCGCGAGCGCGAGCGCTGCTTCGCGCTGCCCGGCGCCGTACAGTGACTCGCGCTGCCCGGCGCCGCACGCCGCCTCGGGCTGCCCGGCGCCGTACAGTGACTCGCGCTGTCCGCCCCCGCACGCCGCCTCGCGCTGTCCGCCGCCGCACGCCGCCTCGCGCTGTCCGCCGCCGCACGCCGCCTCGCGCTGCCCGGCGCCGTACAGCGCCTCGAGCCGCTCCAGCTCCCAGTGACTGACGACGCAGCTCGTCGGGGGCGAGAGCGCGAAGCGCAGCTCCGGCCAGTGCCCGGGGGGGATGGCGAGCAGATCCGCTTCGCCGAGCGGTGTGCCTTCGGGGGCGTCCAGCGCCATGTTCAGCGCCTGCTCCAGCTGCGCCACGTCCGCGAGCAGCGGGTGCCGGCGAGCGAGCTCGTGCTCGCGCAGAAATGCCGGCAAGCGCTCGCCGAGGCGGCGCAGATCGGGCTCGCGCGAGGGGCACGACAGCACGTAGTCCGTCACCAGGTTGTGGAAGGGCGCAGCGCCGCACAGCCAGCACAGGCGCGGGAAGAGCTCGCGCAGCGCGGCGAGCAAGCGGTAAAAATAGGAGTTGGCGTAGACGTCCAGGCGCTCGACGACGCTGAAGCCGGGGCTGGCGACGAACGTGGCCGCCAGCTGCTGGTGCCGCTCGGCGCCGCCCTCGGCGAGCCAGTGGGCGACGCCGGTGGGGTGGCGGAGGGCGTCGAAGAAGAGGCGCTGGAGGTCGAGCAGGGTCGCAGCCGGGGCCGCCACGGTGGGCGCGGCGGGGGCGCGCGCTGCGGCAACCAGTGAGCGCGCTTCCCTCCCCTGCTCGCTCGCTGCCGCAGAGCTGCGCCCGGCGCGTGCGGCGGCCTCGCGCTGCTGGGCGCGCAGCTCTTCCCACTCGGGCACGTCTTCGTCCCACTCGACCAGGGATGAGATGGGGCCGAAGCGGCGCCAGGCGGCCTCGAACAGCTGCCACACGGCTTCCGGAACGGGGCCGCGGTGATCGTCGAACTTGTGGGTGGGCAGCTGGCTGTGGTTGGCCAGGTGCAGCTGCTGGATGCGAGCTGCGGGCAAGCCAGCGAGGTATTGCTCGGGGCTGAAGCCGTGGTTGTGGGCGCTGACCAGGATGTTGTTCAGATCGAGCAGCAGCAGGCAGCCGGAGCGCTCGGCCACCTCGCTCAGGAACTCCCACTCCGGCAGCTGTGATGTGCTGAAGCCGACGTAGCTGGAGACGTTCTCCAGCAGGATGGGCCGGCGCAGCGCGTCTTGCACGCGCTGCACGTTGTCGACCACGTGCGCGAGCGCCTCCTCGGTGTAGGGCAGCGGCAGGAGATCGTGAGAGAACAGGCCGTCGGCGTGGCCCCAGCACAGGTGATCGCTCACCCACGCGGGCTGGCAGGCGTCGGCCAGCTCGCGCAGCTGGCGCAGGTAGCCGGCCAGGGGCGGCCCTGGCGAGCCGACGCCGAGAGACACGCCGTGCAACACCAGCGGCAGGTCGCGGCGCACGCGCTCCAGCACGGCGCGCGGGCGGCCCCCGCCGCCGAAGAAGTTCTCGCTGATGACCTCCACCCAGTCGACGTCGAGGCGGCCCTCCAGCGCGCGCGGATAGTGGGGCACGCGCAGGCCGACGCCGTGCCCCAGGAAGGGCAGCGGCGCGGCGGCGGGTGCGGCGCTCACGCGCAGCTCAGGCGGCCAGGCCCGCGCGCTCGATCAGCGCGTCGAGCTTGGGCTCACGACCCATGAACTCCACGTACAGGTCCATCGGGTCGGCGCTGTCACCCCGCTCCAGCACGGCACGGCGGAAGGCCTCGCCCACCTGGCGGTTGTACACACCCTCCTTGCGGAAGCGGGTGAAGGCGTCGGCGTCCAGCACCTCTGCCCACTTGTACGAGTAGTAGCCCGCGGCGTAGCCGATGGAGCTGGCGAACAGGTGGGTGAAGGAGGCGATCATCGCGTAGTTGTCGGACAGCGGCGCGACGGCGAAGCGCTGGGCCACGTTGCGCGCGTACGTGAGCACGTCGCCGTCGCGCTCGGGCTGATACTCGACGTGCAGCGCCAGATCCACGGTGGCGAAGCCGAGCTGGCGCTTGGTGGCGGTGGCTTCACGGTACGTGCGCGCCTTCTGCATCTTGGCCAGCAGCTCGTCGGGGATGGGCTCGCCCGTCTCGTGGTGGCGCGCGAAGAGCGAGAGCGACTCCTTCTCCCAGCACCAGTTCTCCATGATCTGCGAGGGCAGCTCGACGAAGTCCCAGGCCACGTTGGTGCCCACCTGAGCCCGCACCTCGCACTTGCTCAAACACAGGTGCAACAGGTGACCGAACTCGTGGAACAGGGTCTCCACCTCCTGGTGGGTGAGCAGCGAGGGCAGGCCCGGCGCGGCGGGGGTGACGTTGGCGCAGATCAGGCCGAGGTGAATGGGTGAGCTGCCCGGGGCGGTGGTGCCGGAGATCAGGTTGTTCATCCAGGCGCCGTCGCGCTTGCTCTCGCGCGGGAAGAAGTCGGTGTAGAACGAGGCGATCTTCACGCCCTGCTCGTCGAACATGTCGTACGCGCGCACGTCGGTGTGCCAGCGCCCGAGCTCGTCATTCGGCTTGACCTCCACGCCGTACAGACGCCGCGCCGTCTCGAACAGACCACCTACCACGCGATCCAGCGGGAAATACGGGCGCAGCTGCTCCGACTCGAAGGCGTACAGCGCCTGCCGCTGCTTCTCGGCGTAGTAGCTGATGTCCCAGCGCTCCAGCTCCGGCGCGCCGGGGCCCTCCAGCTGCTTGCGGAACTCGTGCAGCGCCTTGCGCTCTGCCTCGAAGGCGGCCTGGCAGCGCTGGCTCAGGTCGTCCACGAAGCGGCGCGCCACCTCACCCTTCTTTGCCATGCGATCGGCCAGCACCAGATCGGCGAAGTTCTCGAAGCCGAGCAGCTGGGCCTGCTCCTGTCGCAGCTGGAGGATGCGATTGATGAGCGGGGGATTGGCGTGCTCACCGGTGGTGGCGCGCGACTCCGAGACCATCTGCAGCTCGCGCCGCAGCTCCGCGTCGTCGCAATACGTGAGCAGCGGGATCAGGCTGGGCGCCTGCAAGGTGAAGCGGAAGCCGTCGCGGCCGCGCGACTTGGCGTCTTCCCGCGCGCGCTGCTTGGCCGCCTCGGGCAGGCCCTTCAGGCGCGACTCGTCGGTCACGTATTTCTCGTACGCCGCTGTCTCTGCCACCACGTTCTGGCTGAAGCGAGAGGTCAGCTCCGACAGCTCACGGCTGATGGCCTCGAGCCGCTGCTTCTCCGCGGGCGGCAGGTCGGCGCCCTCGCGCCGGAACTGCTCCAGCGTCTTGTGCAGGAAGCGCGCGCGTGCACCGGTCAGCGCCTTGGCCTCGGGCGTGTCGGCAAAGGCCTTGAGCCGCTGCCACAGCTTGGGGCGCAGCGGGATGCTGGCCCAGAACGCGCTCACCTCCGGGCGTACCTTGTTGTACACCTCGCGCAGCTCCGGCGTGGTCATCACGCTCTCGACGTGTCCCACCACGGTCATCACTAGCTCCAGCCGCTCGGTGGCGGTATCCATGCGGGCCAGGGTGTTCTCGTACGTGGGGGGCGCGGATTCGTCTTCGATCGCCTCCAGGTTGCGGCGGCTCAGCTCCAGCAGCTCTTTCACGGCGGGCTCGACATGCGCCGGCTGCAGCGACTCGAAGGGAATGTTGAAGCCGAGGTTCAGCAGCGGATTGTCCGAGCCATTGCGTAGATCGTCGAGCATGGCCACAACTTACGGCGTGGGGGCCGAGCTGGCCAGCCCCTCACGGCCGGCGGCGAAAGCTGGCGACAAAATACGCATCGGTGCCGTGGATCTGGGGCAAGAGCCGACACTGCCACTGGCCCTCGCCTGCCACGGCGCGCGCCTCCGGCGCCTCGAACGGCAGCGGCTCCAGCAGGTGTAGCACCCGCTCCACCACGTCTTCACACTCGGCCCTGAGCACGCTGCAGACCACGAACAGCAGCCTGCCGCCCGGGGGCAGCAGGCGCGCAGCGTTGCTCAGGAGCTGCACCGCTTGCTGACCCAAGCGGCCCGGATCCGCCTCGGAAAGGCGGTTGGCAATCTCCGGCCGGCGGCGCAAGGTGCCGCTGCCGGTGCAGGGCGCGTCGACCAGCACCCGCGCCATGTCGGCCGGCAGCTCACCGGTGCCCTGAGTCAAATCTACGCTGCAACTGTGGGGCGGCGGCAGCCCCAGCCGGCGGAACTCCTGCGCCAGGCGCTCCAGCTTGCGCGGCGAGACATCGTTGACCCAGAGGCTGCCGCTCGGGCCCACTCGCTCGGCCAGCAGCGCGGATTTCTGACCATGGCCGGCGCAGGCGTCCAGCACGCGCTCGCCGGGCCGCGCGCCGAGCGCCCAGGCGCACCACTGCGCGCCCTCCTCCTGCACCACGAACGCGCCCTCGGCAAAGCCCGGCAGGCGCCGCAGATCGCCGGATGGGGGCAGCCAGTAGGCGCCGGGAGCCAGCTTGCCCGGCTCGGCAGAGGCCAGCCACGGCAAGGTTTCAGGGTCAGGGGTGCGTGCGGCCATACTGTCACGGCGCAGCCGCACGCACAGCCCCCGCCGCGCGGAGGCGCCCGTCGCGCCGAGCAGGCCGAGCGCCGCTTCGCGCCCGACGGAGCTGCACAGCTCTGCCCAGAGCCAGGCGGGCACCGCGCTCTCCAGCGCGCCCGGCAAGCTGAGCTTGGGCTGTTGTGAGAGCTTGCGCAAGATGGCGTTGGCAAAGCCCGCCACCCGCGGCCCGCGCAGGCGCCGCAGCGCCTCCACTGCCTCGTTGATGGCGGCGAAGGCGGGCACGCGATCCAGTGCCAGGAGCTGATACGCGGCGACCAGCAGGTGCGCGCGGGCGAGCGGATCGGTGGTGGCGGCGCCGCGCTTGCTGAGCGCGTCCAGGCGCGGCCAGAGCGCGCGCTCCAGGCGGATCACCCCGTAGCTCAGCTCGGTCGCCAGCGCGCGATCGCGCTCGTCGAGCGCGCTGCGCCCGAGCTCGCGATCGAGCGTCTCGCTCACGAAGGCTTGCTGCGAGAGCACGCGATACACGACGCGCGCGGCCAGTGCGCGCGCGCTGGCCGCCGGGGGCTCGCGCTCGTCGCGCTGGGGGCTGGGCTCGCTGCCGCTCACGCGCTCAGCCCTTGCCCAGCTTGCGCGACACGGCGGCAGCGGGCGATGAGGGCGCGAGCTCGTCAAGGCGCACGCCGCGCTCCAGCAGCAGCTGCTCGAGCGCCGGCAAGAGCTGGCCGAGCCGCTCCTCCAGGGTCTCGCGCACGGTGTCGACCACCATCTGCGTGCCGCGCTCGATCTCGATGTTGACCTCGGCCCCGACCGGCTTGTGGCCGAGCCCGGTGACGCGCAACGTCTCCGGGATCAGCGACACCTCGAACCAGCCGGCGCCGCGATCCACGGCGGATACGGTCAGGCTGGCGCCGTCGACGGCGACGTAGCCCTTGCCGAAGATGTAGCGGATCCACGGGGCGGGCAGCTGGAAGCGCACGATGTGGTTGTTCTCTGGTGTGCGAATCTCGACGATGGCCGCCCTGCAGTCGACATGCCCGGAGATCGGGTGTCCGCCGATCTCGGCGCCTTCTTTGGCGGCGCGCTCCACGTTGACCCGCGCACCCTGCGCCAGCGCGCCCAAGGTGGTGACCCGCAACGTCTCCTGGATCACATCGAAGCTGGCCTGCTGCTCGCCGGCCAGCTCGGTCACCGTCAAGCACACGCCGTCCACCGCCACGCTGGCGCCGATGGCCAGCTCTGCGCCGAAGCCGGCGGGCAGCTCCAAGGTCAGGCGGCGCAGGCCCGGTAAATCCTGCAGCGCACGGACGAGCGCGGTGCCTTGAACGATGCCAGTGAACACGACCGGGCTCGTTAGCCTTCCCTCTGGTTGCTGTCCAGTGCGGACCGGCTCCCGGGGGCACGCGCGGGCGGGGAGCGTGGCCGCAGCGGCGCTGCGGCGACGCTCCGGCGAGACTGCGGCGAGACTGCGGCGGCACTCCGCCGAGACTGCGGCGAGACTGCGGCGGCACTCCGCCGAGACTGCGGCGAGAGCGGAAGACGCCGGTTCAGCGGCACTCCCGCGGCGGATGAACGCCGGTTCAACAGGCAGCCGTCCGGTGAGGCGTGAACGCGCGCGCACCGGATCGCCACGGCAAGGCTTGCGCTCCGTGAGCGAAGCATGGTGCTCGTAGCAACGAGCCACGCCAGGCAAGTGGCGCAGCATTCACGCGGGTGTTACCACACTGACATGAACGACGTGGTCGCTGTCGTACTCGGGGGTGGGCGCGGCTCACGCTTATTCCCTCTCACTCAGTTTCGTTCCAAGCCGGCGGTGCCGATCGGCGCGAGCTACCGCCTGGTGGATGTGGCCGTGAGCAACTGCATCCACGCCGACCTGCGGCGCATCTTCGTGATCACGCAGTATCAGTCGGAGAGCTTGAACCGTCACGTGGCCAACACGTACAAATTCGATGCGTTCGGCTCGTCCTTCATCGACGTGCTGGCGGCCGAGCAGACCGACAGCCGGGACGGCGACTGGTTTCTGGGCACGGCGGACGCGGTGCGCAAGTGCATGAAGCACATCGGTCGCGAGGCGTGGCAGCAGCTCGCCATCCTCTCGGGGGATCAGCTGTACCGCATGGATCTACGGCAGATGCTCAAGGTGCACCGGGAGAGCCGGGCTGCCGTGACGGTGGCGATGAAGGCGGTCTCCGCGGAAGAGACCAGCGGCTTCGGCATCATGAAGGTGGATGGCAGCGGCCGGGTGGTGCACTTCGACGAGAAGCCGCCGCGCGAGCGGCTCGGCGGGCTGGGCTCGACGATTCCGGGCAAGTCGGGCACGGCCTACCTGGCCTCGATGGGCATCTACGTGTTCGAGCGCAACATCATCGAGCGCTCCGTCGCGCAGAGCGATCAGCTCGACTTCGGCAAACACGTGTTGCCCTCGCTACTGGATACGGCGCGGGTGCAGGCCTACTTCTACGACGGCTACTGGGAGGACGTGGGGACGGTACGCTCCTACTTCGACGCCAACCTGGCCCTGACCCGCGCCAACCCGGCCTTCAACTTCTATCATCCGCATCTGCCCATCTACACGCAGCGTCCCTTCCTCTCGCCCAGCCGCTTCCACGGCTGTCGCATCGTGGACGCGATGGTGGCGGATGGCTGCGTGATCGAGGAGGCGGACATCGACAGCGCGGTGATCGGCGTGCGCTCGCGCATCGGGCGCGGCACGCGCATCAAGAACAGCCTGATCCTGGGCGCGGATGAATACACGGCGCTGGAGGAGGATGGCGCAGGCAAGGCTCCGCAGCCGCCCGTGGGCATCGGCCCGAGCTGCTGGATCGAAAACGCGATCATCGACAAGAACGCGCACATCGGCAGCAACGTGCAGATCCGTAATCGGCGCGGGCTGGCGGAGCACGATGGCGATGGCTTCTTCGTGCGCGATGGCATCGTGATCGTGCCCAAGGGGGCTTCGATCGCCGACGGCACGGAAATCTAACGCGGCCCAGCCCGTACCCACGGCTCCGGCAGGGTCGCAAACAACTGCGGCTGTGAGCGCGTCCACGCGCGAAGCGTTCGCGGTGAGCAGCGCTGAGAGCACGCGGCTCGCTTTTACGGAGAGGCGCCGGCGAGGCCCAGGCTCCGTCGCGGGGCGCTCGACATCGGGGCGGGTCGCGGCAGCCAGAACGGATCGTGCTTGCAACCATACCAACTAGTCGGTATGGTTGCCGGGTCGGCTCGGTCGAGGGCCGCTTTCCGGGCCATGTCTGACCAGCACCCCTCCCGCCTCAAGCTGCTCGATGCCTCACTGCGGGTGATGCGCACCAAGGGCTACAACGCCACGCGGGTCGAAGACCTGTGTGAAGCGGCCGGGGTCACCAAGGGCAGCTTCTTCCACCATTTCGAGAGCAAGCAGGCGGTCGGCATCGCGGCTGCCGAGCACTGGCAGGCAACGGTGACAGAGCTGTTCGCGAACGCGCCGTACCACCAGCACCTCGACCCGCTGGACCGGGTGCTCGCGTATGTCGAATTTCGCAAGCAGCTGCTGTTCGGGCCGCTGCCAGAGGTCAGCTGCTTCGCAGGCACCCTGGTGCAGGAGCTCTACGCGAGCGAACCGGCGATCCGTGACGCCTGCGAGCGCTCCATCAGCAGCCATGTGACCACCGTGGAGGCAGACCTTGTCGCTGCCATCCAGCAGCGGGGCCTCGAGCCCGAGTGGACGGCGGAGAGCCTGGCCCTGCACATGCAGGCCGTGATCCAGGGCGCGCTGTTGCTCGCAAAGGCAAAGGGCAACACCAAGGTCGCGGCCGACTGCCTCGACCACTTGAAGCGTTACATCGAGCTGTCGTTCACGGCAGCCGCAGCGCGCCAGTCAAAGGCGGCTCGCCCGCGCGGTCGCCCGCACCAGAAAGAGAGGAACAGAAAATGACGTATGTAGATGGATTCGTGGCTGCAGTCCCCACCACCAACCGCGACCGCTACCGCGAGCACGCCCAGCAGGCCGCGCAGCTGTTCAAGGAGTATGGCGCGCTCTCCGTGGTCGAGTGCTGGGGTGCAGATGTGCCTCAGGGCAAGCTGACCTCGTTTCCGATGGCCGTGCAGTGTAAAGAGGACGAGACGGTCGTCTTCTCCTGGGTGACGTGGGCGGACAAGGCCGCGCACGACGAGGCCTGGGCCAAGATGATGAAAGATCCGCGCATGGGCCCGGAGGCGAACCCGATGCCGTTCGACGGCAAGCGCATGATCTACGGGAGCTTCCAGCAGATCGTGCAGGCCTGATCGCGAGCACGAAATGCGCTCGCCCGGCGGGCGGTGGCCCCCGGGCGAGCGGGTTGGGTCAGTGAATCAGTGGGCGTGGATCAGGGCGCCTGAATCAGAGGGCGAAGTCGGAGAAGAGCCGCACGGGTTGGGGTGAGAAGTGGTTGCCCCCGAAGGCGCCAATGCCCAGCTGCCCGCTGCCATTTTGGCCCCAGCACTTGGCGATGCCCTCGTCGATCGCGCAGGAGTGAGTGCCGCTCACGCTGAACGCCGTCACGTCCGACAACCCTGGGACGACCACCGGCGAGTTGCGCTTCGTGTTGGTGCCATCTCCGAGCTGCCCGTTGCCATTCTGGCCCCAGCAGTAAAGCTGACCACCGCTGATCGCGCAGACGTGATCTTGGCGGTGGGCTAGCTGCGTCACCTCCAACAAACCGGAGACACTCAGCGGAACAGTGCTCTCGGAAGGGCTGCCTCCGTTGCCGAGCTGTCCGTGGGCATTGCTGCCCCAGCAATGGACTGTGCCCTCTGTCGTCAACGCGCAACTCGACGCCGAGCCGGCCCGTATCTGCGTGACCCCCGCCAGGCCGGTCACAGATACCGGGGCCTCGCGCTGGGTCTTGCTTTCGTCGCCGAGTTGGCCGTTGACGTTGCTGCCCCAGCAGAACGGGCTGCCGTTGCTGATGGCGCAGGTATGATTGATGCCGGCTGAAATCGCCGTGACGTTGGTCAGGCCACTGACCTCGACCGGAGTCAGCCGCTGCGTGGTCGTGTTGTCACCGAGCTGGCCGGAGATGTTGAAACCCCAGCAATACGCCTTGCCGCCGGCCACGGCGCAAGTATGGCTCACCCCCGTTGAGACGGCGGTTGCATCCGTGAAGCTGCCTGCCTCCACGGGTACGCTACTGGAGATGCCGGCGAGCTCATTGCCGAGCTGACCAAAGCCGTTGAACCCCCAGCACCAAACCCGGCCCTCTCGAACGAAGCAACTGGAAGACTGCCCCAGGTCGAGCGCTTGCACGCCCTCTACCTCCGCCACCCCAGCGAAACCGAGCGGCGCCTTCGTGGCAAAGATGTGCTCACCGCCCATCCCCCAGCAATACGTCTCGCCAGCGCTGATCGCGCAGCTGGTGCCTTGACCAGCAGCGATGAACTCGGCTGAAAGCGGGATGAACACGTCCGCCCGGTTCTGGTTACAGACATATTCCGTGTGGAGCACCTCCTCCGCGTCCAGAACCTCGTCCGAGTCCAGATCCATCCCCGTCTCCAGCTTCACCCCACCAAAGGCGCAGTAAAACCCGGGATCCTCGTTGTCTGCGCGCAGCAAGAAGCCGCCGTTGTTGCACACGAAGCGGGTCTGTTCGACCTCGCCCTCGTCGAGGCTCAGGTTTCCGTCGAGGTCCCGGCCCACCTCGATCTTCTGGCCACCGAGCGCGCAGGCTTCGCCCGGTAGCTCGTTGCTGACGTTGACGAGGCTGGTCAGGCCGTTCGTGCCATTCGTTCCGTTGGTCCCGTTGGTCCCGTTGGTTCCGTTGGTCCCGTCAACCCCATTGCACACGTAGTTGGTGGTGCTGACCTCACCCGGCTCGAGCGAAGCGCTGCGATCGAGGTCGAGGCCGTTCTCGATCTTCTTGCCACCGGCGCTGCACTGCTCGCCCGCCGGCTCCGCGCTGATCGTCACCAGCGCGGTGAAGCCGTTGCTGCCGTTCGTACCGTTGCTGCCGTTGCAGATGAGCTCGGTCGCCGTCACCTCGCCCGGCTCGAGCGTACCGTTGCCGCTCGTGTCGATGCCGCTCTGCAGCTTCTTGCCGCCCGCGGCACAGTTCGTGCCCGGCAACTCGTCGCTCACGGAGACGAGCGCATCGTGTCCGTCGCTGCCGGCCGCGCCATCGACCCCGTGGCACAGGTAGGCCACGTGTGAGACCTCCTCGATCGTGAGGTCGCCGTCGCGGCTCGTGTCGATGCCGCTCTCCAGCTTCTTGCCGCCCGCCGCGCACTCCACCCCCGGGGCCTGGTTGCTCACCCGCACCAGGCTCTGAAAGCCCACCCCGCCGTCCGCGCCGTTACACAACGTCCGGCTGACCCTGACCTCGTCCTCGTCCAGCTGGGAGTCGCGGTCGATGTCCAGGCCCGCCTCGACCACGGTGCCGCCGTTTTCGCACTCGCCGCTCGCGGGGCTCAGCCTGAACGCGCTGTCGACCCCGTCGGCGCCGTTGCACACGTACGTGGTCGAGGTGATCTCCGCGTCATCGAGGCTGAGGTTGTGGTCCGTGTCCAGACCGACATGGATGGCGGTGCCGCCCCAGGGGCAGTCATCGCCCATGCCCTCCAGCTCCTGCCGGACCAGCGCCGACGTGGCGTCTTGCCCGTCTTGCCCGTTGCTGCCCGCTTCGCCATCACAGATCACCACGCTGGAGGTAACCTCGGTGCTGCTCAGCTCGCCGTTGCCGTCCGCGTCGCTGCCGCTGAGCACGCGCTGGCCGCCGGCGGGGCACGCCTCCGACGGCGCGGCCTCGACTCGCACCAGCGCGCTGCTGCCGCCCGCGCCGGGCTGGCCGTTGCACACGTATTGCACGGAGGTGATCTCCGCCTCATCCAGCTGACCGCTGCCATCGCTATCGAGCCCGCTCGACAGCTCGTTGCCGCCCAGCGCGCAGTTGGCACCCGCCGCCTCGGCCACCACGCTGACCAGCGCCGTCACCCCCGAGGGGCCGCTGTCCCCCGCGCTGCCCGGTGCGCCGTTGCACACGTAACGCACCTGATCGAGCTCTGCCGGATCGAGCAGACCGTTGAGGTTCTCGTCGATGCCTGCCTCGATCCGCTGCCCGCCATGAGCGCAATCGCTACCGGGCGCTTGCTCGCGCACGGACACGCGCGTTGGCACTCCCGACACGACCATCTCGTCGTTGAGCGGCGCGCAGGCCGCTCCGAGGCCCAGGAGCACCACGAGGTGCGAAATCAAGGCGGGCGCAGTCGCACTGCCGGCGGCGAAACTCGCCTTAACGTTACGCAGTTTCATCAGGTCCCTTTTTTCGGTGAGTTCAGGCGCGCGGGCGACCTGAACGTGCCAACCGTGTACGTCTGGCGGGCCGTGACCTTGAAAACCGCAACTCACCCCTGGCGGTGTGGCCCGGCCTCCGCGCAGCGCGAGCGTGGCGGCCGGCTAGAACGAGCTGACCGCTGGCTGCCGAGGCGCCCTACCCCGAGCGCGCGTGCCGCAGTACATTGCGCTCATGGCCAGAGCATCCGTTCGTCTAGTCGTTGCCCTGCGTGAAACTGCGCTGAGCCTGGAGCGCCAGGCGACCGTATATCGCTGGTCCAGGTTCGCACACTGCAACTGCGGGCACCTGGCGCAGACCATCACGGGGCTCGCGCCCAGCACCATCGAGGCGGCCGCCAAGCGTCACCCGGGCGACTGGGGCGAGCAGGCGCGCACCCTGTGCGGGCCGCGCCTGCGGCCATCCCTGGACGCCGGCGGCCCGGCGATGGACGGCGCGCTGGAGCCGGAGGAGCTCGACGTGTGCAACGTCACGGGCCAGACCATGCCCGAGATCTTGGCGACGCTCTTTGCCTGGGGGCTGGAGCCGGTCGACATCGAGGCGCTGGAGCGGCTGAGCGACTCTGCGGTGCGGCGCCGCCTGGGCACGAACACCATCGACTTCCCGCACGGTGAGCGCCAGAACGTGATCGCGTATCTGCGCGCCTGGGCGGCCTTGCTGGAGGAGAAGCTGGAGGAGAAGCTGGAGGAGAAGCTGCCGCCGAGCGAGCGGCAAGCCAGCGGCGAGCCGGACTACGCGCTGGCCGCCGAATGAGGCCGCGGGGCGAAAACCGTGGCGCTGTCCCCCCCAAATGTGCGAGGGTGCGGGGCCTCGGTCCAGCGAATCGCTCTCGGGCCCTTGAGTAGTCCCTGCGCCAGCGGGGCATCGAGCATCCATTCCTGCGCTGAGCGTTTGCCCGAGACGATCACGCAGCGCAAAGGATTCAGGTTCGATGAACGAGCTCTACCAAGCGCAGGTACACCATGCGCACTAGAGTGCCTCCGGGTGAGCAGCTGAGCGGTGACGCTCGCGGCCAGGCCGAGCAGATCGGGCGCGGCTGGGCGGCAGAGCTGCGCGCCTCCCTGCTGCGAGAGAACCGTCACGCCAGCGGTGGCTGGCCCGGCACGCTGGCGGAAGCGCGCGCCCACGTCGCGCGCGCGATGAGCGCCCGGCGCATGTTCATCACCACGCCGAAAGAGTCCGAGGATGCAGCTCGCCTGGCCTACGCCAGCGCGCGCAGCACCTGGATGAAGATCTGCGACGCCGAGGACTGAGCGAGGGCTGAGCACGGCCGGGACTGGGTACGGCGCGCGCTAACCATAGCCCCCCTCTCGACGCGCTCGTGCGCCACGCGCATCAGCGCTAGCCCGAGAGCTCGCGCACCTGCCCGATCAGGAGATCCCAGCGCTTCTCCAGGTCGTTCTTGAAGGCGACTGCCATGAGGCAGATCACGATGGTCATGCCGACGATGTGCGCCACCTCGCGCACGCGCAGCGGCAGGGGCCGGCGCATCACCGCCTCGAACACGAAGAACAGCAGATGCCCGCCGTCCAGCGCGGGGATGGGCAGCAGGTTGAAGAGGCCCAGGTTGATGCTGATCAGCGCCATCACCCAGATGAAGTAGTCGGTGCCCTTGCGCCCCTCCTCCCCCGCCACCTCATACAGGGTGATCGGGCCGGACAGGGTATCCAGGCTGAGCCGCCCCTCCAGCAGCCGGCGCATGCCGACCAGGATGAAGTGGGTGACGTCGATCGTCTCCGCCACCGCCTTGCTCAGCGCGTAGCGCACCGGGTACGGGTGCTCCACCCAGCCGGCAGGCGCCAGCGGCACCCAGTGACGCACGCCAAACACATAGCGCGCAAAGCTCTGCCCGTGCTCGTCGCTGAAATCCTCGCGGCGCATCTGGAAGGTGCCGGAGCGCACGCGGCCGTCGCGCTCGGACAAAAATTCGATGCGATGCGCGCTGTCGCGCTCAGCCCAGACCCGCTCGCGAAACGCCGACCACGCCGGCACGGGCTGCTCGTCCAGGCGCAGGATCTTGTCGCCCGGGCGCAGGCCGGCGCGATACAGGTACGAGTCCTCCGGCACCTGCGAGACGTACATGTCCGCGAGCTCGATGCCGGTGCGCTCCAGTGCGCTGCCCGCGTGCGGCGCCGGGGTCAGCGCCACCACCCCCGCCTCGAACACCGCCATCTCCGCCAGTCCACCGAGTGCGTCCGGCACCTCGCTCGGGCGCAGGTAGTTGACGGGCACTGTTTCACCGTGATTGCCGTCGAGCTCCCGCTCCAGCTCCAGGTAGCGCTCCACTCGCCGCCCGCCCACGTGGGTGATCACGTCGAAGGTGCGCAGCCCCGCGCGATACGCTGGTGAGTCCGCCTGCACGCCGATCACCGCCGCCGGTGCGCTGGGCTGGATGCCCACCGTGCCGATGCGCTCGTCGGGGTTATCGAGCGGGCTCTGCTCCGTCTCGCTGAAGAAGGCGTTGGCCAGCGTCTCGCTGGCCACGATCTCCACCTCCACGTGGCGGTAGTCACGGAACACCTTGAAGGTGACGGGCTTGGCCGGGTTCTTGGCGACGATGCGCTTGAGCTCGTCGAACGTGCCGATCTCTTCGCCGTTGACCGCCATGACGCGATCGCCGGGGAACAGCTTGCCCTCCGCGGGGTGGCCCGGCAGCACCACGCCGATGGTCGGCGGCAAGAACGGGCCATCGCCGACGAACACCGTGAAATACAGCAGCACCGGGAACAGGATGTTCATCAGCGGCCCGCCCAGCACGATCAGCACGCGCTTGTACGCGGGCAGGGACTCGAACGTGCGCTGGCGGTCCTCCGGCAGCACCGCGTCCGTCTTGGACGCCTCCAGCATCTTCACGTAGCCGCCCAGCGGCAGCACGCCGACGCAGTACTCCGTCTCCCGGCCGCGCAGGCGCAGCACCTTCGGCCCGAAGCCGAGGCTGAACGTCAACACCTTGACGCCGAAGGCCTTGGCGAGCAGGAAGTGACCCAGCTCGTGAACGAAGATGAGCGAGCTGACCAGGATGACGAAGTAAAAGAGATCCATGTCTCGCTACAGCAGCAATTTGCGCGCGGAACCCCGCACCGGCAAGGCACGGCGCCGCGCATTCGCCGTTATTTTCCGGGGTTTTGCCCGCTTTTCGGGGCTTATCTCCGCGCGGCGAGCGCCGCTCGCGGGGCCGCGCCCGGGACCCGCCGCCGGCGCCGGCCCGGGCGCACCCGGGCGGCAGAGGCCCGCTTCTTCGCGACCGCCGCCAAGGGCACCGAGCAGCTGCTCGCGGCAGAGCTGCGCGAGCTCGGTTTTGCCGGGGTGGCGGCAGACCCGGGTGGCGTGCATTTTGGTGCCGCACGGGAGGATGCCTGGCGCGCCTGCCTGTGGTCGCGCATCGCGCTGCGCATCGTGGAGCCGCTGGCGAGCTTCCCGTGTCAGAGCGGCGAGGAGCTGTACGAGGGCGTGCGCAGCATCGACTGGTCGCCGTTCTTCGCGGGCGGGCGCACCCTGGCCATCCGCGCGGCGGGGCAGACGCCGGAGCTGAACAACACGCAGTTCGTCGCGCTGCGCACGAAAGACGCCATCGTCGATCAGCTGCGCGAGCAGACCGGAGCGCGCCCCGACGTCGATCGCGACGATCCCGACGTGCTGGTGTTCGTGCATCTCTCCCGCGCGCACGCCAAGGTCAACGTCGACTACTCGGGCGGCTCGTTGCACGCGCGCGGGCTGCGCGCTGCCGGCGCCGTGGCTCCGCTGCGCGAGACCTTGGCGGCGGCGCTGGTGCGCTTCTCGGGCTGGCAAGGCGACACGCCGCTGTGCGATCCGATGTGCGGCTCCGGCACCCTGCTGCTCGAGGCCGCGGGCTGGGCAGGCCGCCGCGCGCCGGGGCTCACCCGCCGCTTCGGCTTCGAGCGCTGGGGCTCCTTCGACGCCGCTGCGGCGCAGGCCATGACCCGGCTGCGCGAGGAAGCACGCGCGGCAGCGCGCCCGGCGCCCGAGCTGTTCGCCTCCGACCTCGACCCTGCCGCGCTGGAACAGACGCGCACGCAAGCCGCTCGCGCGGGCTTCACCGTGCACGCGCGCCGGCTCGCCCTGCGCGACGTCACGCCGGAGAGCGCACCGGGCGGCGTGCTGTTGAATCCGCCCTACGGGCAGCGCCTGGAGCGCACGCGCGAGCTGGAGCGGGACATCGCGGGACTGCTGGAGCGCTTTGGCAGGCAGCGCCGCGCGCTCATCGTGCCCGTGGGGTTTCCGGTCTGGCACGGCACCTCCCGCTGGCTGCGCGTGTTCAACGGCGCGCTGGAGTGTGAATTCCGGCGCTATGATTGATCCGAACGCGATTGATCCGAACGCGATTGATCCGAACGCGATTGATCCGAACGCGATTCATCCGAGCGCGATCCGAGCGTGCCGCCGGGGCAAGAGCGGACAAAAGCCGGCCAGCTCTGAGGCACAAAATTCCGTGATCGCCGCCATGTGAGCGACTCGTCCCGAGTCAGTGCGACCGGGGCTCGCCTGACCTGAGGCGTGAGGCTATGCTCGGCGGCGGCGCTGCCCCGGTGGCCGCGCTGGAGGAGCCCGATAGTGAAGCCTGCACTGAGCCAGATCGGTCCAGCCGCCGAGCATGCCCCCGCCAGCCAGCGTGCTGCGGCACCCAAGCTTCGCAACGTCTACGCCTGCCTGGTGCACGAAGCGCAGGAGTGTGTGGTGGATCTCGTGCGCAATCTGAGCTGCCTCGATCCAGACTCCACCATCCTGCTGTACGACGGCAGCAGCTCCGGTACCCTGCTCGAGCCACGCTCGTGTTTCGAGAGGCTGGGCGCGCGCCTGCACCCCAGCCCCCGGCCCATCCAGCCTGGCACACTGTATCAGTTTGCGCTCGACTGCCTGAGCTACGCTGGCGAGCACCTCGGCTTCGACACGCTGACGATCGTCGACTCCGATCAGCTGGGCGTGCGCAGCGACTGGTCCGGCGTGCTGACCCAGCACCTCGAGCGGCTGGCGCTCACTCCGCCGCCGCCCATGTACGGCGCGCTGGCGGGCGCCGCGGCCAGCTCGTTTGTCGACAGCGATGCTCCGCCCAGCTCGCGCATCCCGCGGCTCACCCTGGCCGAGCTGGCCGAATACGGCGGCGTCGGTTTGCTGGGTCACGGCCTGCACGGCAAGGCCCCGGTGCGCGTGCCCGCCGAATCGCGCATCACCCCCGCCATCGGCGCCTGGCAAGAGCTGGCGCTGTGGCGCCCGCTGCTCAGCCGCTTTCCGGATGGCGAGCGGCAGTTTCCGCGCTGGAGCGCCTGGCCTGGCACGGTGTTTACTGCCAGCGCCGCACGCGAGCTGTGCGCCTGGTTCGCGCGCGACGCGCAGCTGCGGCAGATCGTGGAGCAATCGCGGGTGTGGGCCAAGGAGCAGATCCTCTTCCCCACCCTGACCGCGCTGCTCGGCTTTCGGGTGGAGGCAAGCCCCGGCAGCGGTGAGCACGTGAAGTACCAGGTGCAATACGAGGCCGAGCAGGTCGAAGCAGCGCTGAGCGACGAGCAGGCGTACTGGTTGCACCCGGTGCCACGCCGCTACGGCGATCCCACGCGCACCGCCGTGCGCAGCCAGTTCGCGCAGTATCGCAGTCGCGCAGCTGTAGATGGCCGCTCTGCTCGCGAGCGCGGTCGTTTTGCGCTGGATCGCAGCTCCGTGCCGGCGCGCAGCACCCGTGCCTCGGGCATTCTTCCTGCCGCGCCCCAGCTGCGCCAGCCCATCCTGGACGAGATCCGCAGCATCGAGGGCTGGCTCAACGCCTCCGAGGCCGAGCTCTTGATCTCACTGGCGCAGCAGGCCCTGCGCGACTGCCCGGACGCCGGCGCGCTGGTGGAGGTGGGCAGCTACTGCGGCAAGGCCACCACCGTGCTCGCCAGCGTGGTGCGCGCCATGCGCTCCAGCGCGCGCGTCTGGGCCATCGATCCGCATGACGGCTTCGTCGGCGCGCTCGATCACGGCCTGGAGCGCGTGCCCCCCACCCTCGGCACCCTGCGTCAGAACATCACCAGCAAGAACCTCTCGCCCTTCGTCGAGATCGTGCAGGCGCGCGCGCAGGACGTGCCCTGGAGCGAGCCCATCTGCCTGCTGCTGATCGACGGCCTGCACGACTACCCGAACGTGCTGCGCGACTTCACCCACTTCGAGACCTTCATGGCCGACGGCGGGCTGATCGCCTTCCACGACTACTCGGACTACTTCCCCGGCGTGCCAGCGTTCGTCGATGAGCTGCTGGGCTCCGGCCGGTTCGAGCCGGTGGCGCACGTGAAGAGCTTGATCGGCCTGCGCAAGCTGCCGGCGGACTGAGCAGCGGGGGGGGTGCTGGGGTAGGCTCGGTGACATCCGGGCTCACTGCGGCCATAGAATGGGCCCGCTCCCCCCATGACCACGCCCCTTCACGACCCGCCCACCAGAGCTCTCTCCCGCCCGCACTGCGCCAGCAGCGCACGGCTCGCCCTCGCGGCCTCGCTGGCCAGCCTCTGCACGGCGCTGCCCGATCCGGCGCGCGCAGCGGACAGCAAAACGCCGCCGGAGCCACCCCCTAGCGCGCCGCCACCTTGCACGGAGCCAGAAGGAGCGCAAGCGTCAGGCGAGTGCGCCAATGACTCCGGCAAAGAAGACGACGACGAGCCGGAGTGGCGCTGGAAGATACCGGAGCGCCATGGCTTCACGGTGCTCGGCGGCTTTGGCACTCCCCGCAGCACCTTCGGCACGGAGGGCGGAGTGGTGGTGGGCAGCCAGTCCTATGGGGGCCGCCGCAGCTACGCCGTGTCCGCCTCGCAGGTCGAGATCGGCAACGGTCTCGGCGCCATGCTGCAGGGCTTTCGTACCTGGAACGCGCTGGAGCTGAAGTCGCTGGTGAGCCCGATCCTCGGCGTAAATCCCCTGGAGCTGGACCTCGACCTCAACACCAACTCGCGCTCGCACGACTACCTGTCGTGGACGGTGCACGCCGACGCCGGCGTGCGAGTGGGTCCTGAGCGCAGCTGCTTTGCCGCTGGCACGACGGGCATCGGGCTGAGCTCCGGCTCTCAGAGCCTGGGCTCCGGCGGCTGGTTTCGCACGGAGACCAACCTGCACGCGAGCGGCGTGTGTGGCCCCGTGGCGCTGGGCATCTCGCTGCGCAACATCGACGACCCGCGCGGCACCGTGGCACAGGCGCTGGCCACCGTGGCGGTGTTCGTCGATCCGCGCCGCCGCTTCGGCTTCGGCGCCGCGCTGGCCGTCACCGGCTACGCCGAGGGCGGCCCCTACGCCAGCGTGTACGAGGCACCGCTGGCGGCCTTCGACCGAGACGTGCGGCAGACCCTGCTGCGCATCACCTTCGTGTATCGGGACGCCGAGACGCGGCGGCGCAAGTGGCGGCCGGCGCCCGACCGCCACGATGACGACGGCGAGCGAGCTCCCCCTCTCGCTCCGCCGCCGCTGCCCGTCGAGCGAGCGTCGCTCGACGGTGGCACGGTGCCGTCCACGCAGGGCGCGCCAGGCGCGCCGAGCTTCACGGCTCGAGGCGGAGCACCCGATTTGCGCTGATGACGCGCACGACGTCGCCATCGACGTCCACCCCGCTCGGGGCGCTCGGCGCGGTCTGAAAGCCGGCGACCGTGGCGTTGCCCTGCGCATCGAGCGCGATGCGGGCAAAGGCGTGGCCGCGTTGCAGCACGAGGCCGCTCTCCTGAGCGCCGACCACCTGCCAGCCATCTCCCGCGAGCTCCAGAGAGCCGATGGGGCTCAACTGCGGGTCGAGCGCAAAGGTATCCACGTGGCTCACGGCCTCGCAGCGGTCGACGGGGTCGCGCACGTACACCACGGTCTCGCCCACCACCTTCACTTCGCCCACCCGCGCCTCGAGCGCGCGGCTAGCGAGCACGGTGGCAGCGCTCTCCCCGAGCCGCAGCCGGTGTAGCTGAGCGCTACCGCCCAGGCCGGGAGCAGGCTCCAGGGTGAGTAGCTCCGGCGCGTTTGCGTCGCCGATCAACGCCAGCGGATAACCAGGGATGTTGAGCACCGGCAGCGCCGTCAGACCGCCGTCTGGATCGAGCGCATGGCGCTCGAGGAAAAATGCCGACGAGGTGGGGGGCGCCGAGCCCGGCCGCGCGTAGGCGCTGGGCTCGAGGTGCAGGTCGAGCAGGGTATCGCGCGAGAAGATCGGCTGTGACCAGAGCCGGTACGGCGCGCCGCGTGCGCCCTCCACCACCAGCGGC
>JAICQL010000163.1 GCA_025937895.1 Polyangiaceae bacterium
GCCCGCGGCGCGGCCCAGCGCAGCGCAGAACTGCGCCTGCAGCTCCGGATACTCCACCCAGCTGCCGTCCAGGTCGGGCAGCGGCACCGGCGGCAGCCGCTGTGCGCGCAGCGCCGCCAGGATGCGCTCCCGCGCGCTCACGAGCGCCCCCGCTGGCGCGCCGCGTGGCGCTGGTGAAAGCTGCGCGCCGGCAGCGGCGGCAGCTGGCGCGTGTCCGTCCAGCGCCGCAGCGGCCCACGGTGGCTGAGCGCAGGGAAGGTGCGGCCCAGCCAGCGCAGCAGCGCCCCGGCGCGCGCCAGGCGCCAGGGGCTGCGCAGCACCCAGCCGATCAACGCGCTCGCGAGCTGCTCGCCCCGGTGAGCAGAGCCGGGAGCGGGGACCAGCGCAGCGCCGGGCTCTGC
Organism: Polyangiaceae bacterium; assembly: GCA_025937895.1. Taxonomy (GTDB): domain Bacteria; phylum Myxococcota_A; class Polyangia; order Polyangiales; family Polyangiaceae; genus SZUA-265. Next base: position 402 of record JAICQL010000163.1, read on the forward strand.
TGGCGATGGGGGTGAGCTCGCCATTGCTGGCTCCAGCTGCCGCTGGCGCAGCGCGAGCAGCTGCTCGTGCAGATCGATCTTCACCGGGCACACGGCGGTGCAGGAGCCGCACAGGGTGCAGGCGTGGGGCAAGCTGCGGTGCCGCTGGGGCTCGCGCAGGGGCGCCAGGATCGAGCCGATCGGGCCCGGCACCGTGGTGGCGTAGCTGTGGCCTCCGCTGCGCCGGAACACCGGGCAGGTGTTCATGCAGGCGCCACAGCGGATGCAGCGCAGCGCGCCGTGGTGAGCGCGCTCGCCGCGCAGGGCGCTGCGGCCGTTGTCGACGATCACGATGTGCAGCTCGCCGCCCGGGCGCGGGCCGTGCATGTGCGCGCTGTACGCGGTGATGGCCTGGCCCGTGGCGGAGCGCGCGAGCAGGCGCAGGAACACGCCCAGATCCGCGGCGCGGGGCACCAGCTTCTCCAGCCCCATGCAGGCGATGTGCAGCGGCGGCAGCGACGTACCCAGGTCGGCGTTGCCCTCGTTGGTGCAGACCACGATGCCACCCGTCTCGGCGATGGCGAAGTTGACCCCGGTAATGCCGGCCTGCGCGGCCAGGAACTTGGCGCGCAGGTGACCGCGCGCAAACTCCGTCAGGCTCTGTGCATCGCCGAGCGCGGGCGCGCCCAGGGCCTCACGGAAGGTCCGCTCCACGTCGCCCACGCGCAAATGGATGGCCGGCATCACGATGTGGCTGGGCGGCTCGCGGCGCAGCTGCACGATGAGCTCACCCAGATCGGTGTCCACCACCTCTACCCCACGCCGCTCGAGGTACGGGTTGAGCCCGCACTCCTCGGTCAGCATGCTCTTGCTCTTCACCACCCGGGTGACGCCGTGGCTCGACAGCAGCTCGTGGACGATGCGGTTGTGCTCGGCTGCGTCGCCGGCAAAGTGCACGTGCGCGCCGTGGCGCCGCGCGTTCGCCTCGAACTGCTCCAGGTAGTCGGGCAGCTCCGCCAGGGTGTGCGCCTTGATCTGCGCGGCCAGCTCGCGCAGCTGCTCCCACTCCGGCAGCTCCGCCGCGCGCTGATCGCGACGGCCGCGGATCTGCCACAGCGCTGCATCGTGAAACGCGGCGCGCTCGCCGTCGGCCAGAAAGCGCCGCGCCTGCTCGCGGTGCTCGAGCTGTGGCGCGTGCAGCGGCAGCCGTACGGTGCTCACCCCGCCGCCTTGCCCCTGGTGGCCACGGTGCGGGCCGGCAGCAGCGCCGCGCGCAGCAGCTCCGCCACGTGTTGCACGGCCAGCTTGCGCCCCTGTCGTTGCATCAAGCCAGCCAGGTGCATCAGGCAGGACATGTCGACCGAGGTCACCAGCTCGGCGCCCGCCCGCTCGAAGTCATCCAGACGATCACTGCCGATGCGCGCCGAGAGCTCGGGCTCCGCCACGGAGAAGCTGCCACCAAAGCCGCAGCACTCGTCCATGCGGCTGGGCAGCACCAGCTCCAGCCCCGGCACCAGTCGCAGCAGCTGGCGCGCCGGGCTCTCGGAGCCCGGGCGCGTGGGCAGCCCTGGACCGAGCTCGCTCGGCTGCCCCAGCCCGAGCTCTCGCAAGCCGTGGCAGCTCTCGTGCAACAGCACGCGGCGCGCGCGGCCACCGGGCTCGGGTGACTGCTGCAGCAGCGCGCGCAGCCGCTCCACCCCCACGACCTCCAGCAGGTACTGGCACAGCTCCCACACGCGGCTGGGCGCTCCGCGCGGGTCACCGCCGAGGCCGTGCGGATGCCGGCGCAGCGCCGCCGCGCAGCTGGCCGAGGGACAGACGATGTGCTCGTATCCGCCAAAGGTGGCCTCGAACTGCGCGGCCAGTGGCGCAGCCGCGCGCAGCGCGCCACGATTGGTGAGCACTTGCCCGCAGCACGTCTGCTGCGCGGGCACCTGCACGCTCACCCCGCACGCCTCCAGCAGCTCCAGACTGGCAAAGCCCACGTCGGGATACAGCTGATCGATGTAGCAGGGAACAAACAGGGCCGCGCGCATCGCTGCACGGCAGCATAGTGGCTCCCGCAGCTCGTGGAAACGGCTCTGCCGCGGCGGGCAGCGCCACTACTCCGGCAGCGCCTCGTCTGCCCGCTCGATCCAGTCGGCCAGCTCTTCCGGGCGCTCCGTGACCACCAGCCGTGTCCGGGCGCCCACCGCCTCGACGTCAATGACGGCGCCGGGGGGCACGAAGCCAGCGAGCAGCTCGCTCGCCTGCTCTGCCGCATCCGCGTCGGCCCAGCTGGTCCACCAGATCGCTGCGAAGGTCTGCGGCGCGTCGTCCTGGCTGCGATAGAGCCAGAAGCGATCCCCCCGCCAGCGCTCCGCCACCGTACGCAGGCGCTGCGCGCTCTGCAAGCTACCGGACAGCTCCAGCAAGCGGCTGAACGTCACCCAGGCGCCCGCCACGTCATCGACCACGAAGCCATGATGATCGAGCGGAGCGGGCAGCACGTCGAAGGCCTCCATCTTGCCCGCAGCCGCAGCCTCAGCCGCAGTCGCCTCGCCAAGCATCACCTCCAGGCTGCTCGCAGGCGGCTCCGAGTACATCAGGTCCAGCTCGCTCGCGCGCCCCGACAGCCAGTGCTCACCCATGAAGCGCGCGCCATAGGTATAGGGGAACACGCTGCCCGCGCTCAGGATGGGCGAGCCCAATGTCATGGTCAGCTCGTCACCGAAGCCCACCATCGACTCGAAGGCGGCGCCGTAGTTGACCTGCGCCAGGCTCAGGCCGCGATACGCGGCCGTCATCAGCAGCTCGTACAGCGTGGCCTCGCCCTCGACCACGGCGGTCATCGCCAGCGACTGATCCGAGCTCAGGCTCGGATCCGCGCCGAAGCTGCCCAGATCGTGACGGCGATCTTGCAGCGCGTGCACCAGCTCGTGTGCCAGGGTGCCGTTGGAGCTCAGATCACTGAGGCTCTCGCCGCGATCGATGATCACCACCTCCTTGCTGGAAGGCTTGTAGTAGGCGGCCATCGTCGAGATGGTGATGTCCAGCACGTCCTCGGAGGCGCCGAGCAGGCCCGGCTCCAGCAAGCCCAGCAGCTCCAGGCCCCTCACCTCTGCACGGAAGTCAGCGGCGGCCAGCTCACTGCTGGCGCTGTCCTCGCCTTCCATGACCCGCGCGAGGGCCTGCTCCTCGTTCATCACGCTCACCGGCGGCGGCCCTGCGCTGGCCACGTCCTCACCGCGCAGGCACGCCATCAGCCCGAACAGCTCCTCCTGGCAGCTCTGCTTCCGGATGTCGCAGGTGCGGTAGCTGAACTGCTCGCAGCCGTCCACGGCGCGGCCCTCGCCATCATCGGCCAGCAGCGCCGGTCGATCATCACCGCCGCAGCCCCAGAGCCCCAAGAGAGCTGCCAGCGCCACGAGACCGCGATGATTCGACATCCCGAGAGCTTGGCAGGCCGAGGCATGGCGTCAACCGAGGCACCTGCCACCCCCGCGCGCCCACACCGCCTTGCGCCCACGCACCAGGGGTGGCTCCGAGAGGGCGCAAAAGGCTAGCGGCCCGCCGCTCCGGCGCGAATACTCCGGCAATGGCCCTGGCGGGACTGCTGCTCGTTGCAGCTCTGGCTGCCTGCGCGCTGCTGCGGCAGCTCAGCGCCGAGCGGTGGCCGCGCTGGCTGCTGCTGCCGGGCGTGCTGCTCGCCGCCGCGCTCGGCTGGGCGCGGCCGGAGCTCGCGGGTGGCGTGTCTCACCAGCGCACACAGCCCCACGGTATTCAGACCGCGCCCACTGCCCCCGGTTACGCCACCTCTGCCAGCTGCCGCAGCTGCCACCCGGCGGAATACCAGAGCTGGCACCACAGCTATCACCGCAGCATGACCCAGCGGGCAAGCGCGGAGAGCGTGCGGGCACCCTGGCAGGGCACCTTCGCCGACGGTGAGGGCGAGGAGCTGCGGCTGTTTCAGCGTGGCCAGGAGCTCTGGGTGGAGCTGCCGGATCCGGACCTGCGCGCAGCGCGGAGCCGCAGCGAGGGGAGCGCGCCCGCGCCGGGCTCTCTGCCGCGGGTGGAGCGCCAGGTGCTGATGACGACGGGCTCGCACCACTATCAGGGGTACTGGGTGCAGGGCGCGCGCGGCAACGAGCTGTGGCAGCTACCGCTGGTATACCACCTCGAGAGCCAACGCTTTCTGCCGCGCAGAGCCGTGTTCCTGGAGCCGCCGGACGATCCCCCGGTGTGGGCGCGCTGGAACTCGAGCTGCGTGATGTGTCACAGCGTGGCCGGTGAGCCCCGGCACGAGCTCGAGAGCGATCGCTTCGAGACACGCGCCGCCGAGCTGGGCATCGCCTGCGAGGCGTGTCACGGCCCCGGTCAGGAGCACGCCGAGCGCCAGCGAGACCCGCTGCTGCGCTACCAGACCCGCCGCTCCACGAGCGGCGACCCCAGCATCGTGCAGCCCGCTCGCCTCTCCGCTCAGCGGGCCTCGGAGATCTGCGGGCAGTGCCACGCCTACTTCGTGCCCACCGATCCCGAGCGCTGGTGGCACGATGGCTTCAGTAGCTCCTACACGCCGGGAGCAGCGCTGGCGGGCTCGCGACAGGTGCTGGACTATGAGCGCGACCGCGCCGATGCACTGGCCCTGGTGGGCGCCGAGCTCGACAGCCTGTTCTATCGCGACGGCACGGTGAAGGTGGGCGGGCGCGAGCACAACGGGCTCTTGCGCTCCGCTTGCTTCCAGCGTGGTGAGGGCCAGCGGCAGCTGAGCTGCCTGTCCTGTCACTCGCTGCACCAGGGCACGCGCGACGCCCAGCTCAGCGCAGAGGCGCAGACCAACGCCGCTTGCGCCAGCTGCCACGCAGCCCAGGCAGCGCAGCTGAGCATGCACACGCACCACCAGGAGGGCTCGAGCGGCAGCGCGTGCGTCAACTGTCACATGCCCTACACGTCCTACGCGCTGCTCGGCGCGGTGCGCTCGCATCGCATCACCAGCCCCGCGCTGGAGCCGGATCGAGACGGGCTCGCGCCTCATGCCTGCAACTCCTGTCACCTCGACCGCAGTCAGTCGTGGACCGAGGGCTGGCTCGAGCGCTGGTACGGGGCGCCCCGCCCGCACCGCCCTGCCGGGGCCAGCCCGGACGCCGGCTGGTCCTCGGCGGCGCTCGCGCTCACTCGCGGCGACGCGGCGCTGCGCGTGGTAGTCGCCTGGCAGCTGGGCTGGAGCGCCGCGCGCCCGCTCTCGACCCAGCGCTGGCAGGCGCAGCTGCTGGTGGAGGCGCTCGACGATCCGTACGCCGCCGTGCGCTTCGTGGCGGAGCGCTCGCTGCGCAGCCTGCCGGCCTTCGAGCGCTTCGACTATGACTACCTGAGCACTCCCGCACGGCGGCGCGCGGCGCAGGAGCGCGCCCGCGCGCTCTTGCCCGAGGTTCCGGCACAGCCGGCCGGCGGCACCCCTCCCGACCTGCCGCTGGACGAGGCAGGGCTGATCGACGCCGCGCATTTGACGGAGTGGCTCGCCGCGCGCGACCATCGCCCTGTGCGGATCGCCGAATGAGCGAAACGAGCGAGCGGAGCGGAGCAGCGGAGCGCGAGCAGGGTCTGCGCCGCCGCCACCTGCGCTTTGGCTGGGCCGCGCTGCTGGCGTTTGCCGCGCTGGGTGCGCTGCTGGAGCTGTTTCACGCGCTCAAGCTCGGCGCCTACCTCGACGCGGGCAGCGAGACCCGCCGGTTGATGTGGCGGCTCGCCCATGCGCATGGCGTGCTGCTCGGGCTGATCAACGTGGTCTTCGGACTGATGGTGGCGCACTGGAGCAAGGGCGCCGCAGCGCAGCGAGAGCGCGCCTCCGCCTGCTTGATCGCGGCCGCGTGCCTCTTGCCGCTCGGCTTTCTGCTGGGCGGCGTGTTCGTGGCGGGCGGGGACCCGGGTCTGCCGGTGCTGCTGGTGCCGCTCGGCATCCCGCTGCTGCTGGCCGCGCTGTGGTGGACGGCCCGCGGCGTGCGCTGAGCACGTGGCCGCGCACGCGCTGCCGGGCTCAGTCGCCCGGCGCCGCCGGCACGGGCAGCTCCGCCGCGAGCGTGCGCAGCGCCCGCTTGTCGAGCTTGCGTGCGTTGGTGCGCGGCAAGCTGTCGACGAAGCGCACGGCCACGGGGCGGCGATATTTGACCAGGTTGGCCCGGCAATATTCGAACAGCTCGGCCTCGCCCAGCTGCGCGCCGGGCCGCAGCACGATGAACGCGACCAGCACCTCCCCCAGCCGTGGGTCGGGGCGGCCCACGCAGGCAGCCTCGGCGATCTGCGGATGCTTGAATAGCACCTCGTCCACCTGGCGTGGGTACACGTTGTAGCCGCCGACGATGATCATGTCCTTCTTGCGATCGACGAGGAACAGGTAGCCGTCTTGATCCAGGTAGCCAATGTCGCCGGTGTACAGCCAGCCGTCGCGCAGCACCTCGCGCGTCGCGTCGGGCCGATTGTGATAGCCGACCATGCGCTGCGGGCCGCGCACCCGCACCTCACCTGACTCGCCCCGCGGCAGCACGCGGCTGCCCGTCTCGAGATCGACCACCTCCACCTCCGTCTCCGGCACGGGCGGCCCCACCGAGAGCAGCTTGCGCGGCAGGTACGGTCGATTCAGGCACAGCGGGGCCATCTCCGACATGCCCCAGCCCTCGAGCAGCAGGCAGCCGGTGCCGCGCTCCCAGCTCACGTGTAGCTCCTCCGGGCACGGCGCGCCGCCGGACAGGCAATATTTGAGCCGCGTGAAGTTGGTGGTCTTAAACTGCGGGCTCTGCGTAAGGCCCATGTAGATCGGCGCCGGGCCGCCACCAAAGACGGTGATCTGCTCGCGCTCGAGCACGCGCAGCACCTCCTCCGGCTGATAGCGCGGCACGATCACCAGAGTGCCCTGCGCATACAGCGGCACGAGCGTGGCGTACGCGAGGCCCCAGATGTGGAACAGCGGCGCCACGCTCAGGAAGCGCTCGCGGCCGCGCTCCACCGGCCAGGCGCTGCAGTGCTGCAGCACGGACACCATCAGCGAACGATGGGTGTGCTCGACCGCCTTGGGCTCGCCCGTCGTGCCCCCCGTGAAGATCAACAGCGCCAGCTCACCCGCCTCGCAGCTCGCGGCCCTGGGCGTCAGCGCAGGCTCTTGCAGCCATTGCTCGAGCGCCAGCGCCCCGGCCTCACTGCCACCCAGCTGCCAGACCTCGGCGATGCCCAGCTCGTGCGCGAGCGCTCGCACCTTCTCCGCCGCCTCCGCGCCGGTGAGCACCACGCGTGGCTCTGCCTCGCGCAGCACCACCCGGAGCTCCGGTGACGTGTAGAACGGATTGATCGGCGCCAGGCGCGCGCGCGCGTACCAGATCGCGAGCACGCTGACCACCGCCTCCACCCCGTTGCTCAGCGCGAGCGCGACGGTGTGGCCCGCAACGCCCGCCTGCTCCAGGCGCGCCGCCAGGCCCGCCACGGCGCGCCCCAGCTCGGCATAGCTGAGGCGCCGTTCACCACAGACCAGCGCGGGTGCTGCAGCGTTCTCGCGCAACGCCGCGTCGAAGGCGTGCGCCATGCTGGCGTGAGCGATCAGCGCCGGATCCAGGGCATCTATGGGCTGTGACAAGGCGCGCTTCCTCCCCTCAGCGCTCGCCCGAGCCGGGCTCCGTACGCGGAAAGCTCTCCAGCCCCGGGCGGAAGCGCTTCTCGTCCAGGAACGCCTCCAGCGCCTGATTGCGGTTCTGGTGTGCGCCCAGGTGAAAGGCCTCCGAGACCTTGGCGTACAGATAGTCGGCGGAGGTGTCCCAGTCCATCGTGCGGCAGCGCTTCATCGCGATCTTGGCGCCGCGCAGCACCGTCTGGTTCTTGCTCAGCAGCACCTTGGCCAGCGCCCGCGTGCGCTCGCGCAGCTGCGCCCGCGGCACCGCCAGATTGACCAGCCCCTTCTGCGCGGCCACCCGCCCATCAAAGGGCTCCCCCGTCATGACCAGGTACAGCGCGTCGCGATAGCCGAGCGCTTCGCTGGCGGCCTTGGTCACGTTACCGGCGGGCAGGATGCCCCAGTTGATCTCGGACAGACCGAACACGGCCTCCTCCGCGGCGACCGCCAGATCACAGGCGACCAGCGGCGTGAAGCCACCGCCAAAGCACCAGCCGTTGACCATGGCGATGGTGGGCTTGGGATAATCGCGCAAGCGCCGCCACTGCCACTCCTCGTTCATGCGCCGCAGGTTGAGCAGGAAGGTGTCGGGCGCGCCATCGGTCTGCCGAAAGTACTCCTCCAGGTCCATACCTGCCGTGAAAGATTCCCCCGCGCCGGTAAGCACGAACACTCCACAGCGCTCGTCGGTGGCCAGCGCTTCCACCGTCTGCTTCATCTCCGCGATCAGCGCGGGGTTCATGGCGTTGCGCTTGGCGGGACGATTCATGGTCACCCAGGCGATGCCGTCTTCCAGCTCGACCAGCACGTTTTTCCCCCAGGGCTCTCGGTCTGTTGCCATGCTCGAGCTGTAACACCGGGCGCGCGCAAAGAACATCGCCCGCAGGTGTGTGCAGCGGCTTGCACGCGGCCCGAGCGCCATGAGCCTGTCCGCCGAGCAGCGCAGCAAACGGTACTAGGCTCGCGCTACCGGCTCGGTTACGCTCACCAGCTGGCGGGGCAAACCCGCTCAATGGAGGCGCAGGCATGGCAACGTCACAATCAAGTGCAGTCCTCGAGAGCTCCCCCTGGTCGGGGCACATCTTCAACGGTGAGTGGGTTGCGGCAAAGGGCGGCAGCATCGACATCACGGAGCCCGCCTCGGGCAAGGTGCTGGGCCGCGCAGGCCTGGCCAGTGCAGCGGACGTGAACGAGGCGGCGCGCCTGGCGGCGCTGGCGCAGCCCGCCTGGGCAGCCACGCCCGTGCGCGAGCGCTGTGAGGTGCTGTTCCGGGCGGCGGCGTATCTGCAGCGCCATGCCGAGGAGCTGGCGGCGTTCATCGCGCGCGAGACGGGCGGCACCTTTCTGAAGGCCATGCACGAGGTGCGCGAGGCGCAGGCGCAGCTGAAGGCAGCCGCCGGGCTCGCGCTGCAGCCCGATGGCGTGACCTTGCCCAGCACGCCGGGGCGGCTGAACGTGGCGCGGCGAGTGCCACTGGGCGTGATCGGTGTCATCTCTCCCTTCAATTTCCCGCTGATCTTGAGCATGCGTGCCGTGGCGCCGGCGCTCGCCGTGGGCAACGCCGTGGTGCTCAAGCCCGATGCGCAGACTCCGGTGACCGGTGGAGTGATCCTGGCGCTGGCGTTCGCCGACGCGGGGCTGCCGGGCGGGCTGCTGCAGGTGGTCCCGGGTGAGGCCGAAGCAGGCGAGGCGCTGTGCTGTGATCCACACGTGCAGATGATCTCGTTCACGGGCTCCACTGCCACGGGCCGCCGCGTGGGCGAGCTCGCCGGCAAGCACCTGAAGAAGGTGGCGCTGGAGCTGGGCGGCAAGAACTCGCTCATCATCCTGGAGGACGCGGATCTGGATCTCGCCGCGAAGAACGTGGCCTGGGGCGCGTACCTGCACCAGGGGCAGATCTGCATGGCCACCGGGCGAGTGCTGGTGCACGAGCGCATCGCCGACGCGCTGACGGCGCGCCTGGTGGAGAAGGCCAAGCACCTGCCCGTCGGCGATCCAGCGACGGGCAACGTCGCGCTCGGGCCGTTGATCAACGAGCAGCAGCGCGATCGAGTGCACGCCATCGTGACGCAGGCGGTCGCGGAGGGCGCGCAGCTGCTGGCTGGCGGCAAGTACCAGGGGCTCTTCTACCAGCCCACCGTGCTGAAGGGCGTGCGCCCCAGCATGCGAGCCTTCCGCGAGGAGGTCTTCGGGCCCGTCGCCAACATCGTCACCTTCGGCAGCGATGAGGAGGCGATCGCGCTCGCCAACGACAGCGAATATGGCCTGTCTGCGGCGGTCATCTCCCGCTCGATCGGGCGCGCCATGGCCATCGCAGAACGGCTCCAGGCAGGTCTGGTGCACGTGAACGATCAGACGGTGAACGACGAGGTGATCAATCCGTTCGGCGGCACGGGCGCCTCGGGCAATCACACCAGCATGGGTGGCCCCGCGGATCTGGGCGAATACACGCAGTGGCGCTGGATGACGGTGAAAGATGCGCCGCCGCCCTATCCTTTCTGAGCATCCACACTGAGCAGCGAGCTGCGCGGTCGCAGCTCCATTCCGAAGCACCATCCCTGCGGCGCCGTTCTGAAGCGGCGCATTCGTGGCTGCCAGCACCTGCCCGCTGGCGGCCGCCCGCTTTCGGGTTAAACTGAGTTAATGGGCTGGGTGGGGAAAACGAACGCCGCGACGGGCGAGCAGAGCGCCGCGCCCGCGCAGCGGCCCAGACGGCCTGCGCGGTCTGTCGCGGCCGGAGCGGCGCTGGTCGCTTCAGCGCTGCTCGGCTGCGGCAGCGAGTCGGAGCCGCAGCCCGAGCCCATCGAGGTGGCCATCGCAGTGCCGCTGGCAGGCACGGGGGTGATGGCCGACGCACGACAGGCCTGGCAGCTCGTGCTGGACTCGATCAACGAAGCCGGTGGAGTCGCGGGTCGGCCGCTGCGCGTGGTGGAGCGCGACACGCCGCTCTCGGCGCCCGACGACCTCTCCCCAATTGCTGACGGCTTCGAGCAACTGGCGAGCGAGGGCTACCGCTACATCATCTCGCTGGTCTCGGGTGACGCGCTGGAGCCGATCCTGCAAGCGGCCTCCTCGCGCGGAGTGCTGGCGATGAGCATCACCTCCGAGGAGCCGGCTGCCGCGCTCGCCGGGCACGACGCGCAGCTGCTGCGCGGCATCTTGCCCACCGATCGCCTGATCGCCAAGCAAGCGGCCGCGCTGCAGGCACGCGGGCTGCGGCGGTTGGCCATCGTCGGAGCCACTCGCGCGGACGTGCCGGCGCCGCGCCATCAGGCAATGCGCGAGGCCTACCAGCTGTGCGCGGACTGCAGCGTGCGCGAGCTCACGTACCCCGCGGAGATGGACCCCTTCTACTACGACTGGGCAGCGCTGGGAGCCCGAGCGATGGAGCCTGCACCCGACGTGGTCTATCTGGCTGGCGCCAACGTGGATGCCCTGCGCGACGCGGTGCGCGCGCTGGAGGTAGCCGGCTACGCGGGCACGTATCACTTTGCTCACGGCGGCTACATGGCGGCCTTGCTGCCGGCGTTTGCGCCCGAGGTCACGCAGCGCTTTCGCTCCTACGATCTCGCACTGCCGCCGGGAGCGCAGCGCGACGAGTTTCTGGCTCGCTACGAGGCGGCGTACGGCGAAGCATTCGTACCCGAGCCTCGGCTGATCGCCTTTGCCGACTATCTCTCCTTGCTGGCGCTGGCCATGACCGAGGTGGGCGCGGAGGATCCGACCCAGGTCGCTCTGGCCATGAAACAGCTGGCTGCTCCACCGGGTGAAGCCTTTGGCACGCTCGATCACGCGGCTGCCGGCGCCGCGCTGCGCGCTGGAAAGGACATTGATTTCAATGGTCTCTCCGGGGCGCTCGACTTCGACGAGCGCGGCGAGGTGGCGGACGCCTTCACGCAGGAGTACGGCGTGGATGCGCGCGGCGACATCGTACCCTTGCCCTGAGCGCCAGCCGCGCTCCAGCTAGGTGCTTGGCGCGCGACCCCGGCTGAGTTTTTTGGCGCCCGACCCGCCGCGGGTCATACTCCGGTGCATGGAACGCAGCCGATTCTTCGACGCCCTCTGGGAAGACTTTGCGGACATCGCCCCACAGGCCGCGGCGCTGCGTCAGGAGCTGGAGGCGCGCGGCGAGAACGTGCAGAACGATCACGTCGCCTTCCGCACCTTCAATGTGTCACCGCTGAGCCTGAGCGAGCTGGAGCCGCACGTGCTGGGGCTCGGCTACCGGCTGCTGGACGAGTACCGCTTCGCCGACAAGCACCTGCGCGCGCGGGCCTACGTCTGTGCAGGGGCGCCGCGCATCTTTCTGAGCGAGCTCCTGTGTGAGGAGCTGAGCGAGTGGTCGCGCAGCTACATCGAGGGCCTGGTGGCGCAGACACCGCCTGGCTTCGTCGATGGCCCGGAGGTGTTCTGGGCGGGCCTGCCCTGGGCTCCCGTGCCGTTCGAGGACTACGAGCGCCTGAGCGACGAGAGCGAATACGCGGGCTGGCTCGCCGCGCTCGGCTTGCGCCCCAACCACTTCACCGTCTCCGTCAATCACCTGACCACGCTGAAGAGCGTGAGCGCCGTGCTCGACTTCGTGGAGGCCGCTGGCTATCGCATCAACGAGTCCGGCGGTCGGGTCAAAGGCACCCCCGACGTGCTGCTCGAGCAAGGCTCCACCCTGGCCGATCAAGTGATGGTGAGCTTTGCCGAGGGCGCGCACGTCATCCCCACCTGCTACTACGAGTTTGCGTTGCGGCACCGCGACCGCGACGGCCGGCTGTATGAGGGCTTCGTGCCCACCAGCGCAGACCGCATCTTCGAGAGCACCGATCGCAAGAGCTGAGGCGACCCGCGAGCTCGCTCAGAGCAGCGAGCGCGGGCCGCCCCGCTGATGCATCACCGTCAGTATTTGACGGAGCAGCCGTAGGCCTTCGTCTCGGCCATGGCCACTGCGCCGCCGCTGCGCACGGAGTCCAGCGCCGTGGTGACGTAGTTCACCAGCTTGCCACCCTCTGGCGACTGGCCCTCGCCGTCCGGCGAGTTGTCGATGGCGCCGCGATACACCAGCACGCCCTCGGCGTTGATCACGTACATGTGCGGGGTTCGCTCCGCGCCGTACAGCTTGCCAACGCTGCCGCTCTCGTCCAGCAACACCGGGTGCTGCATCCCGAACTCACTGGCAGCCTTGCGCGAGGCATCCGCCCCTGCGCCCTGCTTGCCCGGCGCACCCGAGTTGATCGCCAGCCAGGCCACGCCCTTGCCGGCCTCGGTCGCTGCCGTGGTCTTGAGCGAGCCCTTGGTGTGGGAGTTGCGCACGAAGGGGCAACCCGGATTGAACCACTCCAGCACCACCGGCTTGCCCTTGAACTGCGACAAGCTCACCTGCTTGCCATCCAGATCCGGCAGCGAGAAGTCCGGCGCTGCCTGACCGATCTGCGCGCCCTGCTGGGCGCTTGCGGCAGAGGCGGCAGTGGCGGCGCTCGCCGCCGCTGGATCGGCAGCAGCAGCGCCCGACGGCGAGGCAACCTCCGCGGCCTCGGGCGCACTGGCGGTGCTGCTCTGCCCGGCTGGCTCTTGACCGACCGCCGAGGGCTTGCTGCAACCGACCGCCACCAGCGCGAGCACCCCACAAACCGTGTCGCGCAGGAAACGAACGTGAACGGGGCGCGCAGCCCCACGAACAATGAACGTCGCTGTCATGCGCGGCATCTTGGCGTGCCGGGCGCGACGAGTCCAGAAGGGTCGAGCGCGCTCGTAGCTCGTGCCGCGCTCTTTACCGACTGCAACCGAGGTTGCGCACGACGACCCCGCTACGAGCTGCGGCCCACCGTTGCAGCTGGCGTCACGCTCTTGGACGTGGGTGCGCTGGAGCTGAGCCGCGCCAGCGCCGGGGCGACGGCGCTGGGCTCGGTGATGGGCGCCTGGCAGGTAAAATTGCTGCACAGGTACAGCGCAGCGGCTCCGTTCACGAGCGCCTTGTCGCGGGTGAGCGGCAGCTGCTCCTCCGCTGGCCGCTCGGGCTCGGTGCTGGCCCACACGGCATTCGGCGCGTAGACGCGGGCGGCTGCGGCCAGCAGCTCGCGCAGCCGGGCATCGCCGGGCTTGCCCACGGTGACGATCTCCAGCGGCCGCTCTCGAGTGCGCTCCAGCACGTTGAGGCTGGTGGCAAACGCGCGGGGCGCGCGCAGCAACGTGGCAGCGTGCGCCTCCAGAGCGGCCAGGCCCAGCTCGATCCAGTCGCTGCGCCCGAGCTGCTGGCCCAGGCGGGTCAAGGCGCGCGCCGCCACCGCGTTGGGGCTGGGCACTGCGCCATCGTGGCCGTCGCGGCGGCGCAGCAGCAGCTGCTCGTGCTGGCTGGAGGTGGCGAAGAAGGCGCCATCGTCTGCCCGGAAGTCCAGGGTCATGCGCTCCACCAGCACGCGAGCAACGTGCAAGAATTCGTCCGCGTCACCCTGGCTGGCAAAGCCGGCGGAGGCCTCGTACAGGCTGATCAGGCCATCAGCCAGAAACGCGTAGTCCTCCAGGTAGGCGTCGAGCTGCACCTTGCCCGCGCGCGCCACGCGAAACAGCCCCCCATCCGGGCGCCGCAGCGCCGACAGGATGAAGCGCGCCGCGCGCTGCGCCGATTGCAGGTACGGCTCATGCCGCAGGATGCGCGCCCCGTCCGCCATGGCGCCGATCATCAGACCATTCCAGCTGGTCAGGACCTTGTCGTCGAGCAGCGGTGGCACGCGCTCCTGCCGTAGCCGGAACACGCGCTGGCGAGCCAGCTCGAGCACGGCGCGCGCGTCCTTCGCGGGCAAGCCCAGGGCAGCCGCCACCTGCGCAAACGGCCGCGGCGTGTTGAGCACGCTCGTGCCGTGCTCCCAGTTGCCCCTCGGTGTCACGTCATAGTAGCTGCAGAACAGCTGGGCCACGCGCGGCTCGAGCAAGCGATGGATCTGCTCCGGGGTGAAGACGAAGAACTTGCCCTCCTCCCCCTCGCTGTCCGCGTCCGTCGACGAGTAGTAACCGCCCTCCGGGGCTTGCAGCTCGCGGCAGACGTAGTCCAGCGTCTCGCGCGCCACGCGCTCGTATTCAGCGTCGCCGGTCAGCTGGTACGCCTCCAGGTACACGCTCGCGAGCTGCGCGTTGTCGTACAGCATCTTCTCGAAATGCGGGATCAGCCAGCGCTCGTCCGTCGAGTAGCGCGCAAAGCCGCCCGCCAGATGATCGTAGATGCCGCCGTTCTTCATGCCATCCAGCGTCACCCGGGTCATGTGCAGAGCGTTGGGGTCCGCGTTGCGCCGGTATGCGCGCAAGAGCAGAGACAGCTGCGCGCAGGGCGGAAACTTGGGTGCACCGCCAAAGCCGCCGAACTGTGGATCAAACTCCTCCGCGAGATCGGCCACCGCCTGCTCGAACACGTCGTCAGGGATGCGCTGCGGCAGCTGCGAGCTGACCTGCCCGCGCAGGTAGCCGGTGAGCTCCGCCGCGCGCGAGATCAGCTTGCTGCGCTCGTCCCGCCAGGCATCGCGGATGCGCCCCAGTAGCACGGGAAAGCCGATCAACCCGCCGCGCGACTCGGGCGGAAAGTAGGTGCCTGCAAAGAAGGGCCGCTGCTCGGGGGTCAGGAACACCGTCATCGGCCAGCCGCCGCCGCCGCTCAGCGCCACCGTCGCCGCCATGTAGATCTCGTCCAGGTCGGGGCGCTCTTCGCGATCCACCTTCACGCAGACGAAGTCCGCGTTCATCGCCGCCGCGATCGCCGGGTCCTCAAAGCACTCGCGCTCCATCACGTGGCACCAGTGGCACGCCGCGTAGCCGATGCTGAGCAGGATGGGCTTGTCCTCGGCGCGGGCGCGCGCCAGCGCTTCAGGGCCCCAGGGATACCAGTCGACGGGGTTCGATGCGTGTTGCAGCAGATAAGGGCTGGTCTCACCCGCGAGGCGGTTCTGGGCGCGTTGCGCTGACATGCCGCACTCGTAGCGCCTGGCGCGGGACCGTGCGACGGTTTTCACCGCCGCGCGCGGCGCGGGCACACCGCCGCGGCGGCGCGGGCACACCGCCGCGCGCGGCGCGGGCACACCGCCGCGCCGTTCAGGGCGCGGGCAGGCGCACGGCCTGCGCCTCGGCGGTATCCTGCAGTCTACCGGCCAGGATCGGCTCGCCCCACTCCACGCCGTCCGCGCTGACGAAGAAGCGATACTCGGCGATGCGCCCCACGCTCGCATCCTGCCGGGCCAGGTAGCGAAACCCGGTCACCGCGCGCGGCTGGCCCATGTCCAGCTGTAGGTAGTGCGGGTGCGCGGGCGGTGCCACCAGCTGAAACCAGGCCGTGTGCCACACGCTGGCCGCTTGACCATCGATGGCCAGCGCAGCGGGCGCGCCGCCGAAAAAAGTGGGCTCGGCGCTGTCCGCGGTGGCCACCCAGCCCGTGCGGTCCAGAGCTTGCCCGTCCGCGCCGAGCACATCTAGCTCTGCAGCCGTGCTGAGCGGGCCCCCGTTGAACTCGGAGTCTGCGACCAGCCGTACGAAACGAAACTGCGCCGGCGCGGCAGGCTCCACCACGGGCGGCAGTAGCTCGGGCGGTGCCGCCGGCTCCGGCGCGGCAGCAGGAGCCTCCTCGCCGGGAGCGGGGGCAGGCTCGGGCGTTGGCTCCGCCACTTCTCGACCTGGATCTTCACCAGGTTCGCCCGATCCCTCCGAGCCCGTGGCTTCCGCCGGCGGCACTACCGGGACGAGCTGGTCTGGCTGCGCCAGGCCGTCGGTGTTGGCAGGCGTGTCACTCGGCGCGTCGGGAGCCTGTGGCTCGCCGTCGACGTCTGGCGCCGCCATGCTCCCCGGCTGCTGCGCAGGTGGCTGCTCCAGCAGGGGCGCGCCGTTCACGTCCGTGCCGGCGCTGTACGCCGATACCTCTTGCTGCGGCAGACACGCGAGCAGCGAGCTGCACAGCCCAGTGACGACGAGAGGCTCAAACCAGGCGGTTTTCCGCATGGGCCAGCACCTTAGCCGCCCCCATTCGCACTCGCCAGAGCTCGTGAGGCGTTTCTGCACCCAGGTGTGGCGAAGTGTGCAGGTACGGCTGCCAATTGCCCGCGTGGTCGAAATGGCGGGGCCTCGGGCGCCCGACGGCAACCCTCTGCCCTGCCTGCTCTCCGATACCTGCGAATGCGGCAAGGACACGAAGCGTCGAATATACTTGGATGCCCCCGTCGTGAGGGGGCCGAGCGAGGGCGCTGGGGCCAGCCAGCCCCGGGCACCAGCGCCGACCAACCTCGGGGGTAACGAAATGGCAACACGATCTGCGTCAAACAAGATGGAGCCGCTCAACATCCTCGTAATCGACGACGACGCCGACTTGCGCCAGATGTTCGAGCGCCTCTTCAACGGCGAGCAGCATCAGGTGCTTCTCGCGGGCTCTGCCGAGGAGGGTCTGCACCTGCTGCCGCACTGGACCTTCCACATTGCCTTCGTGGACCATCGCCTGCCAGGGATGGAAGGCCTGGTTCTCGGCGAGTACCTGCGCCGCAACAATCCCGACATGAGCATCGTGATGATGACGGGCTCGGGAGATCCCCGCATCGAGCGCCGCAGCCGCGATCTGGCGCTGAAGTTCATGTCCAAGCCGTTCGGCATCCAGGACGCGCTGGCGGTGGTGGATGACTACCTGGCCTCCGCGCGCGAGCGCGAGACGCGGCGGCGGCACAGCGTGGACCCTGCGTTCGATCCACCGCTCGGCGCGTTCACGGAAGAGATCGCGCAGAGCTTCTCGCTGCCCAAGGTGTCCGATCGCATCGAAGATGGGCTGGCCCAGACCATCAAGCGCTGCCTGAACAACCTGACCACCGCCGCGCGCTACAACGAGCGTGATCGCGTGATGGCGCTCTCGGGTCTGCTCACTGCACGAGTGCTGGGGGTATCCCTGCCGCGCGCCAAGAGCGGCATCACCCTGTTCGAGGAGTATGATCGGCTGATGGTGGAGCGCGGGCGCCGCCCGGAGTTCCGCGCCAGCTGACGGAGCGGAAGCGGCTCAGCGCGGGCGGGGATCGAGCTCGACGATGGCGATCCAGCCCGCGCGCAGCAGCACGGTGGCCGTGCCAGAGAGGCGCCCCGACATCGCCTCCTGTCCCTGCAGCACGACGGTGCCGAGCGGCACGTTGAGAAACCCGCCGAGCCCCTCGGCGTTGGTCTCGTCGTAGCCCACGACGGGCAAGCCGTCGACGAAGGCAAAAGGCGTCCCGCCCCTGTTGTTCGAGAATCGCACGCCGGCAGTGAGCTCGCCCAGGCAGTCCCTGGCGCGCACGGCAACCAGACCGAGCGCCGGATCCAGCTGCTCGCTGCCCGAAGCCGCCAGCCCCCGCGCCGTGGCCAGGTTGACCACGATGAACTCGTCCTCCACATCCGTCACCAGCGGCCGGCTGAAGA